>JAFYLD010000021.1 GCA_017537245.1 Clostridia bacterium
AGTCTCTCCTACTCCGCCAGTTAAAGAAGCATATCTTTTTGGGTATGCTTCTTTAATTTTTTTATGGAATAGAAACTTGAAAAGAACGGTCGGCTTTGGCCGATTTTAAACGTCCGGTGGACGTTTAAAAAGTTCGGGTGCGTGTCGGTGGCGTTGCCGCCGAGCAAGTCTCTCCTACTCCGCCAGATAAAGAAGCATACCTTTTTAGGTGTGCTTCTTTACTTTTTATATTGTATTTTATATTTATATATGTTAATATATAATATATATTGTCTTTTGGGGGATTTTTTACTATGAATATTGCTATTGCACAATCAGGCGGACCTACCTGCGCTATTAATGCTTCACTTTTGGGTGTGTTCCGTCATGCAGCAAAATATGACGAAATAGAAACCGCTTTTGGCTCGGTTAACGGTATTGAAGGTCTTATCTATGATAACCTTGTAAAGCTAGACGATATTATAACCGACGATAACGACGTTGAGCTTATTCGTCAAACGCCATCAACCGTACTTGGCTCTTGCCGCTATAAACTCCCCTCTTATAAAGATGATCCTGCTATTTACGAAACAATCGTGAACAATATGCGCAAGCACGATATTGGCGCATTCTTTTACATAGGCGGTAACGACTCGATGGATACCGTAATGAAGCTTGACGATTATTTCAAAGCTAATAATATTGATATTAAGGTTATGGGTATTCCAAAGACTATTGACAACGACCTTCCGCTAACCGACCACACACCTGGTTTTGGCTCTGCGGCAAAATACGTTGCAACCACTATGAAAGAGATAATCCGCGACAGTAGCGTTTACTCGGTAAAATCGGTTACTATCGTTGAAATTATGGGTCGCGATACAGGTTGGCTTACCGCATCATCGGCAGTATTGCGTGCCGACGGTGAATCAGCCCCTCACCTTATCTACCTACCGGAACGCAAATTTAGCGTAAAACAATTCCTTGACGATATACGCGAGATACAAAAACAATACCACGCAGTTATAGTTGCCGTAAGCGAAGGCGTCGAGCTTGACGAGGTAGAAGAATTCCAGTCGGGCAACGTTGACAACTTTGGTCACAAATATCTTGCAGGTGTTGGTAAAGCTCTTGAAAAAATCGTCGCTAAAGAAATAAACTGCAAGGTTCGTTCTATCGAACTTAACGTTATGCAGCGTTGCGCATCTCACCTTAGTTCAAAGCGTGATATTTCTGAGGCAGAGCGTATTGGCGGCGCGGCTGTAAAAGCAGCGCTCGACGGCGAAAGCGGAAAGATGATGACCTTTAAGCGCGTTGCAAACCGCCCATATAACGTTAGGGTTGAAAGTGCCGACGTGCGAGAGATCGCGAACCGCGTAAAATATTTCCCATCAGAGTGGATTAACGAAGCGGGCAACGACGTAACACAAGACGCTATCGAATATTGCCTACCACTTATTCAAGGCGAGCAAAATTTCCGCTATCAAAACGGTTTGCCACAACACTTTGTGTTAAAAGCAGCGCTCCCTAGAGAAAGAAAAATTTAAAGCAAAAAAGACACCCTCGGGTGTCTTTTTATTTTTCTAAACTATTGTTATTATAAATTGAATATGATAAAATAAACTTAAAGAAAGCAAGGGGGACTTTACAAATGTTAAACAAGTTAATCGCGCTATCTTTATGTGTATTAATTTTATTATCTTTATGCGCTTGCAAATCAGAGACCACTCAATCCGAGCAAACTCAAGCGGTGCAAAATGGTTCTAGTGCTAGTAACAATTCTTCTAACAAACCTACCTCTTCAGAGTCGAGCAATTCATCGGCTTTAAAACAATGGCAATTTGCCTATTTAGACTATGCTACCATCAAAAATTCAAACTACGTTTCCTTTGCGTTGGTTTACATTGATAATGACGATATACCGGAATTATATATGAGCGGTAACGACGAGGCCACGGGAGATGCCGTTTGCAGCATTAAAAACGGTACCATAATCGAACAACAATTAGGTCGAATTGGCGGCGGTAGTTACATAGAAAAAAGCGGAAAGTTTGCAAACCAAAACGGCAACATGGGTGTACTTTATACCGACGTATACACACTAAAAAACGGCAACTTTACCAAAACACTTAGCGCATCAAAGTACGAAAAAATTGAAACACTCGAAAACGGCGACCTAGAAATTGCCTACGATTATTGTATAGGTGATAAACTTGTAAACACACCCGACTACGACAAAGCTATATCTGACGCGTTCGACTTCAAAAACGCAAAACGTTTAAATGAAAACGCCGTTACGTACGAAGAGTTTAAGGAACTAGTAGAAAATTATAAATAATTTTTTTAAATTTCGAGGTGCAAATATATGAAAAAATATTTATTACCGACAGATTGCAATTCTTATAAAGCAAACATGCACTGCCATAGCACCCTTTCCGACGGCAGTATGACACCCGAAGAACTAAAAGAAACCTATAAATCAGCAGGCTACTCTGTGCTTGCGATTACCGACCACGAGGGTATTTTTGACCACAGCTATCTCGATGACGCAAACTTTCTAACCATCCCCTCTTACGAGCGCGAAATTAACGCCGACGCCAATTGTTGGAATAATGTTATTACCTGTCACCTATGTATATATCCAAAAGATAGAAGCAACATAAATACTATAGCTTATGATCCCGAATATACCCATCCAAAGTTTAAGTGGTTGCACAACGCAGAACTAAAAGAAAATATGACCTATCTTGGTGAACCTTATAAGCCATATTATAGTGTCGAGAGCATAAACTATATAATAAGCGAGGCTAAAAAATACGGATTTTTGGTGACGCTTAACCATCTACAATGGTCACAAGAGCGCTACGGGCAATTCTCGCAGTACAAGGGTTATGACGCGGTAGAGGTTTTTAACAGCGCGTCTGCTTGTGGTGGTCTTGATATGGACGACAGTTTATATTACGATTCTCTCTTGCATCTTGGTAACAAAATTCGTTGCGTTTGCGCCGACGATAACCACGAACCTCATCACTGCTTTGGCGGTTGGATTGTTATAAAAGCGCCCGCGCTTAATCACGAAAACATTATGCGTGCCTTTGAAAAAGGCGAATATTATTCCTCAACAGGACCCGAAATCAACGAACTTTACGTAGAAGATGGCAAGGTTCATATCGGCACCTCTAACGTAAAATATATTCGTATGCTTACAGGCAACCGCCTATCAAAACTTGCAAAAGCAACCGATCAAAACGGCATTACCGAGGCTGTTTTTGAACTACGCGGCGTGCAAGATTACTTTAGAATCGAAATTATGGATAATAACGGCAACAAAGCCTATACCAACGCATACTTTGAAGGAGATTTTTAAATGTTAGATATAAATGTTTCATCCGCTCAAAGAGTTTTTTACTACTTTGAACAGTTGTCCGCTATTCATCGCGGCTCGGGTGATATGGAGGCTATCGCGCAGTATTGCGTAAGCTTCGCAAAAGAACACAACCTTAAATACGTGCGCGATGCTGCAAATAACGTTATCATCTTTAAGGATGGTACTGCGTCTTACGAGCAAAGTGAACCTATCATTTTGCAAGGGCATCTTGATATGGTTTGCCAAAAGACTAATGACTGCAATATAAACTTTGAGCTTGACGGTCTCGATTTGTACGTTGACGGTGATTATATCAAAGCTCGCGGCACAACGCTAGGCTCCGATAATGGTATTGCCGTTGCGATGGTGCTAGCCATTCTCGAAAGCGACGATATTGCTCACCCTCCTATCGAAGCGGTTTTTACCACTGATGAAGAGGTAGGTATGATTGGCGCACGCGCGATGGATATGAGTGTTTTGCGCGGCAAACGTATGATAAACCTCGACTCTGAAACTGAAGATATAGTTACCGTTTCGTGCGCGGGTGGTAGCGACTTTGTGGTTAACGTTCCGCTTATCACCAATAAAAAACAGGGCGAGAAAGTAGCGCTTACCATAAGCGGACTACAAGGCGGTCACTCGGGCATTGAGATAAATAAAGGCAGAGTAAATGCCGATATACTCGCAGGCAGAATATTAAACCATCTAAAAACCCAACAAGATTTTGATATTATATCACTTTGCGGTGGCAATAAATCTAACGCTATACCAAACACGTTTACCGCCGAGCTTTGCGTAGATAACGCTGCGGCATTTTGCAAGCTAGCGCAAGAATATGCCGGCGTTATTAAAAGTGAAATTTGCGACCGAGAAAAAAATATCGCTATAGAAATTACTAGTTGCGGCAGTGGAGAATACGACGCATTTGACAAAGAAATTTCAAACAAGCTAATACACACCCTACTTTGCGTGCCTAACGGCGTTTGTGAAATGAGCGCTAGTATTGACGGTCTTGTTGAAACGTCGCTTAATTTAGGTGTGTTGCAAACGTCTGATGATAGCGTCACGTTACACTTTGCGCTTCGCAGCAACAAGCAGTCTTCACTTGTTTTCTTAGAAGAAAAATTGTCGGCATTTTTTAAAAACCTTGGGTTAAACATCGAAACCTTTGGTCATTACCCACCTTGGGAATACCGCGAGGATTCTTATCTTAGAGATATTTATTGCGACACATATTTCGAAAACTTTAAAACCCCTGTGAAAGTTTTGGCAATTCACGCGGGACTAGAGTGCGGTATATTTGCAGGTCAAATCGATAATTTTGACTGCATTTCTATCGGTCCCGAAATGCACGACGTGCACACCACTCGCGAAAAATTGAGCATTTCATCTACCGTAAACGTTTATGACATACTTATAAAAATATTGGGCAAACTTAAATAAAAACCATAAGGAGTTTTTATGAAAGGCAAAAACCAATTTAAGCCCAATAACAAAAAATCAACAACCGCTGAACTCACCCTTACTTCTGTTGTTACGGGTGTGATTTTGGCGGTTGTTTTTGGTGCCGCAAACGCGTACTTAGGTCTTAGAGTCGGCATGACGGTATCGGCATCCATCCCTGCGGCAGTTGTGTCTATGGGGGTAATACGCATATTGCTGCGCCGCAATTCTATACTAGAAAGCAATTTGGTGCAAACCATTGGTTCTGCGGGCGAGTCGCTCGCGGCGGGCACCATCTTTACTTTGCCTGCGTTATTTTTATGGGCGCGTGAAGGCTACGCACAAAAGCCGTCTTTGCTAGAAATTACTCTTATTGCACTAATTGGTGGATTGCTCGGTGTGTTTTTTATGATACCGCTACGCAAAGCACTTATAGTAAAAGAACGCGACTCGCTCCCCTATCCCGAAGGTTGCGCCTGCGCCGAGGTGTTAATGGCGGGTGAAAAAGATTCTTCACGCGCGACAACCGTTTTTATTGGTATGGGATTTGCGGGGTTATATAAATTTATTGTCGACGGCTTAAAACTTGTATCGGGCGAAATTTCTATAAAAATTAAAGGTTTTGCCGGCGAAATAGGCACGCAAATCTACCCTGCCGTTATGAGTGTGGGTTATATTTGCGGAGCTAGAATTTCGTCTTTTATGTTTGCGGGCGGTATATTTAGTTGGCTTGTACTAATTCCGCTTATCGTACTTTTTGGAAAGAGCGCCACCCTTTACCCTGCCGACGTTTCGATAAGTACACTTTATCAAAACGGTGGCGCTAGCGAGATATGGAGCAACTATATTCGTTATATCGGCGCGGGCGCTTTGGCGGCAGGCGGTATAATAAGCCTTATAAAATCGATGCCGCTTATTGCAAAGACCTTTTCGGGCGCTATTAAAAATTTAAAAACGTCCGCTCCAAACTCAGACGACCGAAAATCGCGCGATATAAATATAAAAATAGTCGCGCTGTCGATTTTGGCGCTAACAATACTCGTTTGGTTAATCCCCGCAGTACCCGTAAATCTTATTGGCGCTATACTAATTGTGGTTTTAGGTTTCTTTTTTGCTACCGTTTCTTCGCGTATGGTGGGACTTGTCGGCAGCAGCAATAATCCCGTTTCGGGCATGGCTATCGCCACTTTGTTGATAGCGACCGTTGTTTTAAAATTTGTTGGCAACGACGGTTTTAGCGGTATGGCAAGCGCTATTGCGATTGGTTCTATTATATGTATCGTATCGGCAATAGCGGGTGATACGTCACAAGACCTTAAAACAGGTTATATACTGGGTGCTACTCCCCGCAAACAACAAATTGGTGAAATAATCGGCGTTGTTATCGCATCACTTGCAATTGGCGGCACTCTTTATTTGCTGGACTACGCTTGGGGATTTGGCTCTGACGAATTGGCGGCTCCACAAGCGACGCTTATGAAAATAATTGTCGAAGGCGTTATGGGCGGTAATTTGCCGTGGGGACTTGTTATAACCGGTGTGTTTATCGCCGTTGCGGTCGAGATTATCGGCATACCGGTACTACCCTTTGCCATAGGAATTTATCTGCCCGTTCATCTTACCGCTTGTATTATGGTAGGCGGTCTTATAAGACTTTTGGTCGAAAGGTCTAAAAAATCCGATAAAGAAAAACGCGTAACTAGCGGAATATTGTTTGCATCGGGCATGATAGCGGGCGAAGGTATTGTGGGCATACTTCTAGCGTTGCTTGCAATATTGGGTATAAATAACGTGATAGATTTGTCGGGATTTATTCCTACCCTTATTTTCGAATTTGGCGGCACATTAATGTTTGCAATATTGATTTTGGTGGTTTTAAAAGTAACCGTTTTTAAAAAGCACACAAAAACATAAATTTCCAATTAAAAGAGCAGGTATATATACTTGCTCTTTTTTTAGTTGAATGTTATACTATATATAACATCTATCACATTTTGGAGAAATTTGTTTTATGCGTAAAAACGGAATTTTGATGCCAATATTTTCTCTACCCTCGCCTTACGGAATTGGTACTTTGGGCGCGGCGGCAAAAGAATTTATTGACTTTTTACATAAGGGTGGTCAGTCGTTTTGGCAGATACTTCCTATCGGTACTACCACCATCGGTGATTCGCCTTATCAATCTTTTTCTTCCTTTGCTGGCAACCCGTATTTTATAGACCTTGATTTACTGGTTGAGGACAAACTGCTCACCAAAGAAGAAATTGCGTCTTTTGATTTTGGCGACGATATTGAACAGGTTGATTACGAAAAGTTATATAACAATCGTTATAAAGTATTGCGCCTTGCGTTTAACCGTTTTGAAAAAAATGACGATTACAAAGCGTTTATAAACGATAATTCTTATTGGCTAGATGATTACGCGCTTTTTATGGCGTTAAAATCGGCAAATGATGGCGCGCCGTGGTACGAGTGGAACGTTTCACTCAAAAAGCGTGATGACGCGGCAATAGAACAAGTAAAGCGCGACATTGCAAACGATATTGCATTTCACAAATTTTTGCAATTCGTTTTTGATTGTCAGTGGTCAAACGTTAAAAAATACGCTAACCAAAATGATATAGAGATAATCGGCGATATTCCAATCTACGTAGCACTTGACTCTGCTGACGTTTGGAGTAACCCCAGCCAATTCTTACTGGATGACGACTATACTCCTCGTGCCGTTGCAGGTGTGCCACCCGACGCATTTAGCGATGACGGTCAGGTTTGGGGTAATCCGCTTTATAATTGGGATTATATGAAAAAGACCGGTTACGCTTGGTGGAAAAACTATCTAGGCTACGCGTTAAAGCGCTATGATACAGTACGCATTGACCACTTTAGAGGTTTTGAGTCATTCTTTACAATCCCGTTTGGCGATACCGACGCAAAACGCGGCAAGTGGGTTAAAGGTCCAGACACCGATTTGTTTGACGCTTTGGGCAAAGAGTTTGGCCAAAACCTACCAATAATTGCCGAGGATCTTGGTGTTATTACCCCCGCGGTAGAAAGAATGCTAGCTTACACAAAATTCCCCGGTATGAAGGTATTGCAATTTGCATTTAGCGGCAATAGCGATAACAGTTATTTACCCCATAACGTAACAAAAAACAGCGTGATTTACACCGGCACTCACGATAACGATACTATTATGGGTTGGCTATCTACTTGCGACGCGGATACAACCAAACAAGCCAAAGACTACTTTAACTATCAACCAGATAGCGGCTTTAACTGGGCAATGATAAAAGCGGCGATGTCGAGCGTTGCCGACACCTGCATTATACCAATGGCAGATTTATTGGGTCTTGATTCAAGCGGTCGAATAAATACCCCGTCAACCTTGGGCGGCAACTGGTGTTGGAGAATAAAGGGCGAATGCATTAACGATTGGCTCGCTAATATCTTGTTAGAAAACACTACTCTTTACGGCAGAAACAACAAATAAATTTAAGGCTATGCTAGAAAATCAGCATAGCCTTTTAGTTTTTATATTTAAGTTTTGTTTCTTTTTCGACCTATAATTATCATAAACGGTATTGCCGCTAGCGAAAACAGAGCGCCTACCAATATACCCGCTTTCATACCGAGTGTTTCGGGTGAGAGTGATAGCGTTTGCGCTAGTGAATTTAGCGTTGGACTCGCAATTACAAGGTCGGTAACAACGCCCGAAATTTGCGGACCTATCGCCGCGCCCAAATCACCGCCCGATGCCATCATGGCAAATATAAACACGCCGCCTGTGGTAATTCTTTCGGCCGATACTATAAGGCTGCCCGGCCATAACATAGAAACGCAAAAACCCGTAAATGCGCAGGTAAGAAGTCCCACCACCGCAACGTTTGTTACAGCCGCTACCACGTAGCACACGCTAGCGCTAATAGCGCCCAGCACCAATATCTTGCCTATGTTTTTGCCAAACTTTGCATAAAGGGTGCGTCCTAGTCCCAAAAATGCCGCAAAAAGCGCCATGCCGAGAATATCGCCCCATATTTTAGGAAGCTTTAGCGCTTGCTCAAGATAACTTGACGACCATTGCTGCATAACCTGCTCGGCAGCGCCACCAAAAAATATTGCCAAAACGCAAAACCAAAGCATTGGATTTTTTAGCAGCTTTCCTGCTCCCGACGCCGACTCTAGCGTTGCGAGTTTTGGCACACGCGCGCCGCTAAACAATATGATTGACGATATCGGAAGCAACACAAATAGTAGCGCCAAATATTGCCAGTTTTGGTTGCCAAACAATTTTAAAAACAAGGTACTAACCCCTACGACGCCTACTACACCCCACGCATATATCGAGTGCAGTTTACTCATTTCGCGGTCGGGATTATCGCTAGGTATTGCCGCTATAACGGGGCTTATAAGCACCTCGTTAAATCCACCCGATGCCGAGAATATGATAGTACCTATCAGCAGTCCTATGTAAGCCGTATTTGGCGAGAGCATCGGCCATAAGGCATAGATTAGCATACCGATTGTAGCAAGTACGGGAATACACTTTACCGATTTTTCAATATTAAATTTATGCGGAAAGAACGAAAGGAGCAAATCGATACCAAGTTGGGTTAAAAAGTTTATTAAAACCAAAAGTCCCAACAAGGAATACGATATGCCATAAAGTTTGTGAAAGGTCATAAACAATACGGCCGAGAAACACGCCACGACCGACATTGTCACGTTTGAGGTGTAACACGCCCATTTAAGACGCTTGTAATTTATTTCCATTATTCTATCCCCAAAAGTTTTTTAGCATTTTTGTGTGTGATTTTGTCCATATCATCGCTAGATAATTCTAACGTGTTTAGTAATCGCATCTCCATATCAGCATTATGCCACGGAGTATCTGTACCAAAGAGCATTTTGTCGGCTGTGTGTAGCTCGATTATCTTTTGGGCATAATACTTTGGCATCATGCCGTAACCCATAGACACGTCAAAGTAAATATTTTTACTGCAAAGATACTTTATAACGTCATCGCCACAATTAACGCCGCCCCAATGCGCCGCTATAACAGGGGAAGAAAACCACTCTAACGCGCGAGCCATTTTTTCGGGAGTGGCGCCATAAGGCGGCGCAAAGCCGTAGTCTAGTCCCGCATGAAAAACGGTTATTAACCCTAGTTCAGATATCTTTTTATAAAGCGGTTTTAAACGAATATCGTCAACGTTAAAACCTTGATAATCGGGGTGTAGTTTTACACCTACTAGTCCTAACTCTTTTATTCTTTCAAGTTCGCAAAAAGCATCCTCACTAAACGGAAAAACGCTACCGAAAGCAAAAATATCTTTTTTGTTATTTATGCTTGCGGCAAAATCGTTTACCGAGCGTTGTTGATGCGCGTTTGTCGCAATATTTAGCACAACCGATACGTCAACGTCGTTTTTTTGCATAGACTCTTTAAGTCCCGATACAGAGCCGTCGGTATATGGCTCTAGTCCGCCCGATACAAAACTAAGTTTAGGTATAGCGGCGGTCGCTATTTTGTCGGGAAAAGCGTGTGTGTGAAAATCTATAAGCATGTAAAAACCTCTATTTTAAAAAGATAATATTATTATCTCCTACTATAATAAACAAATTCGGCGCGGCGCAAAACGCCACGCCAAACATTTTTTAAAATTTAGTGAGCCTTGCGCCACTCGTCTGCCTTTTCGGCCGACATTCTCTTGATATTTTCTTCTGGGTGAATTGAATCTACACCGCCGTTTACGTAAAGAAAATATTTACCGCTCTCGGTTACGTAAAGTGTTTCTTCATAACCGTCGGTATCGCCCCATACACCATAGGTGTGCTTTTTGATAAGAGCTGCAGTTTCGGTATCGTATTCTACCTTACAAATAATCTTTTTCATTTGTTTTCTCCTTTAATTTTTTCGTATATATTATATATTGTAAATTTTAAAATTTCAACTGTAAGTTATATGCAAAAAACCGAGATGATTTACATCTCGGTTTTTAAAGGTTTATTTCACAAATTTAAGTGTTACTATTTCAAAGTTTGAAACAGGAATTGTAACGTGGTTTCCGTCAAACGGTAGTTCTTGCTCCTCGTTTTCCATAAGGTCGCAAAGATATGCTTTACTAAAGCCGTCTGCTACTGTGATAGTAGCGTTAGCGCGGCGGTTAAATGCGTCGTACATACGTACTATCATGCCGTCGTCAGCCTCGGCCTTTTTAACGGTTTCTACCATAACGTTTGGCTTATCGCAAGAAACAAGTGAGAAATTATCGGTAAGCGCGCCCTTATTAGCCTCAATCTTTTTAACGCTAAGAGGTTGGTTAAGAGCATACGCCTCGCGAATAAGACCCGCCTCGCGGAAGTCGCCCTCGTAAGCCATAATAGAATAGGTTAGCTTGTGCTCGCCTTGGTCGGCCTCTTCGTTTGGATATTGGCTACATTTAAGCACGGTTAGTTTCATTGTGCTATCCTCGGTGTTAAAGCCGTACTTACAGTCATTCATAAGACCTACACCGTAGCCGCTATCAGCAACTGTAATCCACTTGTGACCGCAAACCTCAAATTTAGCAGCATCCCAGCTAGTGTTAGCGTGGGTTGGTCGCTCAATGTGACCAAACTGTGTTTCATAAGTCGCACTGTTTGCAAGCACGTCAACAGGGAAAGCAACCTTTAGCACCTGATGATGCTCGTGCCAGTCAAGATTTGTGTCAAAGTCGATACGGTTAGTATCTGAATAAAGCCAAACGTTTTGCTCAATTGTAGAGTCAAGATATTTCTTAACTACCTTAAAGCCTGCGCGAGAACCGTCGGTAACAGGCGTAATCTTGGCCTCGTCATCAAGAACCCATTTCTTTTCTTTGTAATAATCGGTGATTTCCCAGTTATCATAAAGACGAGGATAGTCCTCAAATGCTTGGAACTCGTTACCGTATTCACCCGACTTTAGCACCTGGCGATTAGCCGACTTGTCAAAGAGCTCTACAATACGACCTGCGTTATCAAGCATAATCTTATAGAACTTGTTTTCGGCGGTAAGTCCGTTTACTGCAACTGTTGTTGTATCGTTAAAGCCGCCAATAACCTTAAAGCCGAATGGCGCAACCTCTTCGGTAAGTTCTACTGTTTTGCCGTCAACGTTGGCAATGCCCTTGCGCGCAAAGCCCGATGGGTTATATACTAGCACACCGCCGTCGGTGGTAATATTCTTTGCGATAACGTCCATCTTTTCGTTTACAACGCCGTCGGTATAGTCGGCAATTTGCTTATAGTCGATATCTGTGCCATCGTAAACTTCCTTAATGGAAGAACCCGGAATAATATCGTGGAACTGGTTGTGTAAAACAAGATTCCAATTATTGTAAAGTCCCTTTTGGTCGTACTCGCTACCGAGCATAGAGCCGATATAAGAAATACCCTCTGCCTTGCCGAGCGCCATTTCGCTAAGACGGTTACCGCGTTTATTCTTTGCCATAGAGGTATACGTACCGCGATGGAGTTCTAGATACAACTCACCCACCCACTTAGGTGTGCGGCGAAGGTTTTTACAAGCGGTGTCAAACTCTTCTCTCTTTGCGTCGAGATGCTCAATAAGTGTTGGAAGTTTTGTAACAGGCATACCCGGAATACCATAAGCCATACGGCGCTGGTTTTCGAGCATTTCTTTGGTAGGACCGCCACCGCCATCACCAAAGCCGTAGGTTGACAACGCGTGTTTTGAGTACTGCTTTTGGCTAAACTTGTTCCAAGCACCCTTTATTTCGGTAGGTTTGTTGTGCGCTACGTAGGTGGTGTATCTTGGAGCGTTTATACCATTATAGTTTTGAGCAGTAATAAAGTTTGTGAAAATTTCGGTACCGTCAAGACCCTGCCACATAAACGTGTCAACAGGCATTGTGTTGGTTTCGTTCCAAGAAATTTTAGAGGTTACAAAGTGACGGATGCCGCTCTTTTTAAGAATTTGAGGAAGCGCCGCAGAATAACCAAAAACGTCTGGCAAGAAAAGGATCTTGTTATCTACGCCAAACTCATCTTTAAAGAACTTTTTACCCTGGAAGATTTGACGAACAAGACTCTCACCGCTAATAAGGTTACAGTCAGCCTCAACGTACATTGCGCCTTCCGGTTCCCATCTGCCTTCGGCTACAAGTTGTTTTAACTCCTCGTACTTTTCGGGAGCCTCTTCTTTGAGGTAGCGATAAAGCTCCGGCTGAGAAAGCATAAACTTATACTCAGGGTATTTTTTCATAAGAACCAGCGCGTTTGTAAAGCTGCGCTGAATTTTTTCTCTTGTCTGAGCGCGAGCCCAAAGCCACTCGATATCTATATGAGTGTGCGCTATACAGTCAACGATAGGTTTGCCCTCTTCGGTGCAAATCTTTTCGTAGAATTCTTCTCTTATAAACTTTAGCGCTTCTTTTACACTAGCTTTGTATTCGTCGCTGCGAGGTTTGCGAAAATCGATAAAGTTACAGGTTTGCTCAAGTACGGGCAAGATTATTTCGTGCGCATCTTCGTTTTGATGGTGCATCATAAACACGTCGTAAGGCACACGAATATCGTAATAAAGTTGTTCGCTAGGCTCGTGAAGTTCGGTCATAGCCATATATAACGGAACGTTATTTTTTTGAAGTCCTAGGTAGAAATAGTTATACATTGTATATTCTGTATCAGGCTCTAGGTAAACCTCGGTATGATTTGTGTCAATACCCTGCACCATCTCACCGTTTAAGTAGATAAGACCTTGTGGGTTTGTGCCGTCCCATTCGCCCTCGTAACCTGTGGTACACTTAATATAGTAAGAAGTGTCTTCCTTTGCAGGCGGAGTTTTAAAAGACGCTCTAATCCAATAGTGCGCATCGCGACCGGTCATTCTGGTATCGCGGGTAAATGGTTTCCAACCGGCATCGTCACCAGGTAGGGTGTTGTCGGTTTTGTAGTCGCATTGCACGTACTCTGCGTTTTCGATATCGTAGAGTTTTGTGTTTGCAAACTGGTTTAATTTTTGCCAACTTATTCTGACTTTTTCATCAACAAATGACATTTTAAAAATCCACCTTTCAAAGTATTGCTTTGTGATTTAATTTTAGTATATATATGGTTGAAATACAAGTGCTTATGTGATATTATAATTATGGTATTTTGATATTTGGAGAAAACGATGGAAGCAAAATTATTAACCGAAAAATATGAATTTGACGCAAATTTGGAATGTTTGTATAGATACGTGTATAGTGATACCGAGCATTTTAATCTCCACTATCACGAATTTTATGAATTTTTCTTGATATTAGACGGCAACGTTCACCATTTGATAAACGGCAAAAAAACTCGCCTTTCAAAAGGCAGTCTTGTATTTATTCGCCCTAGTGATATTCACGATTACGTTGGTATTAACGGAAAGCCGTTTTCTTTTCTTAATATATCTTTTACGGCAAATACTGCCGAACAAATCTTTGCTTTTTTGGGCGACGGCTTTGGTAGTAAACAACTTAAAAGCGCCGCTATGCCACCCGAAATCACACTTAACAATTACGAGCTTAAACGATTTAACAATCGTTTTGACACCATTAAGGCTATCGACCCACAAAATACCGCCGAGCTTAAAACCGCTATTCGCAGTTTTTTGTTTAACACGTTTACACGTTATTTTTCATCTATCGAACAAACTACCGAAAGTATGCCGCCGTGGCTTGAGCAAATGTGCGACAAGATAAAGCGTGATGGTAATTTCGCGCTAGGTTCGGAGTATTTTTTCTCTCTTACCGACAAAAGTCGCGAACACGTATCTCGCTCGTTAAAAAAGCACACCGGTATGACCGTTAGCGAGTATATAAACTCGCTTAGACTAAATTTTATTGCAAATATGCTACGCAACTCTAACTACAGTATTGCGCAAATAATTTTTGATAGTGGTTTTAACAATATTAGTTGGGCAACAGAATGTTTTAAGCAAAAATATGGCGCAACCATGCGTGAATACAGACAAAAAACACTTGGCTAAAAAGCCAAGTGTTTTTGTTTTATAGTGAATTTTCTTTTGTGAATTTAATAAGGTCGTCAACGGTTGTAAATGCAATACCTACAACAGTATCTGCCGCACCATAATAAATTGCTATTCTACCGGTGTCGGCATCGCAAAGAGTGGATACCGGGAATACTACGTTATCAACGTCGCCAACTCTTTCGTAAAGCTCACGTGGACTTAAAATATAGTCTCTTGTGCGGTAAAGCACCTTTGCAGGATTATCAAGATCAAGAAGCGCCGCGCCCGCATAATAACAAACACCATTACAGGTTTGCTTTACGCCGTGATAAATAAGTAGCCATCCCTCGTCGGTTTCAATCGGAATAGGACCGCCGCCAATCTTAAAACTCTGCCAACCTGGTGCAGGGCTCATAACAAGACGATGCTTGCCCCAGTAGGTCATGTCAGGACTTTCGCTATAATAAATACTGCCGTCTCCCGGATTACCAAAGCCGGTATCTGACGGACGTGAAAACATAACGTACTTATCATTTATCTTACGTGGGAACAACACGCCATTACGATTATATGGCAAAAACGCATTTTCCATGCGATAAATTTTTTCAAAATCATCGGTATATGCCATGCCAATGGTTGGGTCCCAGTTTGCCATACCTGTACACCAGATTATGTAATATCTACCATCAATTTCACAAACGCGAGGATCGTAACCATAAACGTATGGCACGCCTTCAATTTCGTTTTCAAACTTAAACGCTTCGTCCTCTATCTCCCAATGAATACCATCTTTGCTTTTGCCTTTGTATAAAAATGGTATCATATCGGTACGATCACAACGGAATACGCCGCGGAACTCACCCTTGTATTCTACAACCGAACTATTAAATAACGTATTTGCCTTTTTAATATCTTTGTATGAGAGTATTGGATTTTCGCTATATCTCCAAACTACTTCATCGCAATCTGCAGGTCTTTCTTGCCAAGGCATATTAGGGATTGATTTACCATTTATTACTTTTGCCATTGTGCGCACTCCTTAAAATTATATTTTAAAATTAAAAGTTGTTTTTCTTTGCAAAGTCGATAAGATCATCAACAGTGGTGTGAGCCATACCAACAACGGTATCAGCCGCGCCGTAGTATATGGTAATACGACCTGTGTCAGCGTCGCAAAGAGCAGATACAGGGAACACAACGTTTGGCACGTCGCCTACGCACTCATAAAATTCGCGAGGACTTAAAATATATTTCTTTGCGCGGTAAAGAACCTTTGTAGGATCATCAAGATCAAGAACTGCAACGCCAGCATAGTAGCAAAGACCGTTACAGGTGCTCTTTACACCGTGATAGATAAGTAGCCAACCTTCGTCGGTTTCGATTGGGGTAGGACCTGAACCTATCTTGCAAGACTGCCAACCGCCTCTTGGTCCCATAACAAATCTGTGACGGCCCCAAAACTCTAGGTCTTTACTAAGGCTACAATGAATACTACCAACTCTAGGATTACCAGGTGACATTGGGCGAGTAAGCATTGTGTAATAGCCGTTTATCTTACGTGGAAATAGTGAACCGTTACGGTTGTATGGTAAGAATGGATTTTCCATAAGATAGAATTTTTCAAAATCTTCGGTCCAAGCCATACCGAGCGCTTCGTCCCATTTGCCGTCATAAGCATTTCTGCACCAAATGATATAGTATTTACCTTCAAGTTCGCAAATGCGTGGGTCATAACCGTATTCATATTTTTGACCCTCAATTTCATTTTCAAACTTGAGTGGTTCGTCATCTATATCCCAGTGAATACCGTCTTTACTCTTACCTTTGTGAAGAAGTGGTAACATATCGGTTTTGTCGCAACGGAACACACCGCGGAACTCACCCTTGTATGCAGTAACGGAACTATTGAAAAGACTGTTTGCGTCCTCAATATCGTCACGAGTAAGAATAGGATTAAGTGAACTTCTCCAACATACGTCCTTATAACCTTGTGGTTTTTCTTCCCAAGGAATGTTTGGGATTGAAGTACCATTAACTACCTTTGCCATAAAATCAGCTCCTAATTGTTGTTATTTATTTTATCATTTATTTACTCAAATAA
>JAFYLD010000022.1 GCA_017537245.1 Clostridia bacterium
AGGGTCCACCTGTTCCCATACCGAACACAGAAGTTAAGCTCACTTGCGCTGAAGATACTTGGCGGGCAGCTGCCTGGGAAAATAAGTAGATGCCAACACAAAAAGAACCTGATGTTTTTACATCAGGTTTTCTTTTTTTATTTATTGATTTTTTTGTTTAGATAGGTTAATATAAAATAAATCAAAATTTAAGGAGATTTCTTATGATAAATCTTATTCCAAAGCCACTAAAGGCTATAGAACTTAAAGAAAAAGTTTATTTTTCTAAAAAAACTGCTATTTGTGGCGAGTTTTTAGACACAATTAGCCTATTTGATTATATGATTCCCGACTGTTTGGACGCTGTCGAGAATAAATTGACAATCGTAAAGGACTTTACCGTTGTTACCGACGGCTATCGCATACAATATACTGCCGGTGATATTGAACTTTACTGTTCGGATAAGGGCGGCGCGCTATACGGTTTTATGACACTTGTTCAATTAGCAGCAGGTAAGGGCGAATTTGACGCGGTTATTATAGAAGATAAGCCAGAATTTCGTTGGAGAAGCTTTATGCTCGACTGCGCTCGTCAATTTTGGAGTGTTGATCATATAAAGAAAACCCTTGATATACTCGCAAGCCTTAAAATGAACGTATTTCATTGGCACCTTTGCGATGACCAGGGCTGGCGCGTAGAGATAAAGAAGTACCCGATTCTTACCGAAAAGGGCGCTGCGCGTAAAGGATCTTCTAGTTGTCCTAAACAAACTATCGATCCCGATAAAAAATACACCGATGGATCTTATGGTGAGGGACTTTTCTATACTCAAGATGACGTTCGTGACGTTGTGGCTTATGCTGCGGCTCGTAATATTACCGTTATTCCTGAAATTGACGTGCCTGGTCACGCATCTGCAATACTTGCATGCATGCCCGAGCTTTCTTGCGACGGTAGAATTATAGACGTAGAGCCTCGTTTTGGTATTATTGACAACATTCTTTGTTGCGCAAAGACACAAGTTTACGAGGTTCTTAAAAATATTTTTGACGAATTGTGCGAACTTTTCCCGGCACCATACTTCCATATTGGTGGCGACGAGGTTGTGCCTACCGCTTGGGAAAATTGCGAGGCTTGTCAGGCTCTTATGAAGGAGCACGGACTTAAAGATCACGTTGAATTACACGGTTATTTCAACAATATTCTTATCGCGCATCTCAAAACACGCGGTAAACGCGCTATCGGTTGGAACGATATGCTAAATCCAACCCTTGATAAGAGCGCTATCGGTCAGTTCTGGACAGGCGACCGCAAGCTAGAAGAAGCACTCGACTGGGTAAATAATCGTGGTGGTGACGTAATAATCTCATCACAAATCTATCTTTACGGTGACTACCCATACTCTCGTCTTTCACTTTCCAACACGTACAACTTTAACTGTGAATATCTTGGTATAATTCGTATGGACGGCGTATTGGGTTACGAAATTCCACTTTGGACCGAGTACGTTAAGGACGAGCGCAAGTTCGGATTCCAGATTCACGCACGTTTGCTTGCCGTTGCAGAGACTTGTTGGACAAAACCAATACTCAAAAATTACGATAATTTTGAATTTAGACTCGAAAATATGCGCGAATATTTTACAAACGCAGGTCTTGTTATTCCTCCACGCAAAATGTATAATGGTTATACATTTGATGGTGCAGAAAATATGACTTTCTTTGAACGCAAAGAGCACGGATTCCGTAAACTTTGGTTCTTCGATGTAGACTGCGAATATAATATTTTCAAAGACTTGACAAAATAATTTTTTGTAGTATAATTTGCTTGTAAGCTTACAAAAAATATATTAAAAAAAGGGAGCTGAATGAAACTTCGGCTGAGAGGGAACCCGCGGCGCGACCGCTATGGTTTCGACCTATAACCTGATGCGGATAATGCCGCCGTAGGAGAATAAAAAACACCTATGCCGCATTACCAAAAGGTAGTGCGGTTTTTGTTTTTTGTTTTCATCAGATGATGAAAGGAAAATTTTTATGACAAAAACAAAAAATAACATTAAAAACATTGCGCTTTGTGGCGTGATGATTGCGCTTGCGACAGGATTAAGCGAGATTAAAATTTATCATCCACCGCTTGGAGGTGGTGTAACGCTACTTTCGATGGTTCCAATAGCATTTTTAGCGTGCATGCTAGATTTTAAGTGGGGATTTATTGCCGCGTTTGCTTATTCAATGGTTCAACTTTTTATGAGCATGGGCGAGGTAATGAGTTGGGGACTTTCTGCAGGCGCGGTAGCAGCAACGTTTGTACTGGACTATGTTTTAGCGTATACGTGTCTTTGCATCTGTGGAATATGGAAAAACAAGGGAGCAAAGGGAATAATTGCAGGTGTATTGCTCGCAACAACGATAAGGTTTTTGTGTCATTTTATGACTGGCGTATATATTTTTGATATATGGGCGCCAGACAGTTGGGAAAATATATGGGTATATTCATTGTGCTATAATGGAGCATATATGTTGCCGGAAATAGTGCTGACATGTATAGGAACAACTTTGCTAGTAAAAACAAAAGCAATACAAAAAATGTTAAAATTATAAACAAAAAAGAGTTACCATATCGGTAACTCTTTTTTTTACTTTAGTTTTTGTAATAATCTAAAAGTTCTAGTTCGTAGTATGGATTTCTTGACCAGAGGAAACGTCCCTTTGCCTTGCGCTCGTCTTCGGTCATGGCGTCGGCACCTGTAAAGGTGTTGCCGCAGTAGATTGGCTTTGGAGCAAGATTTATACCAATGCTCTTAAAGTATGGACGCATGGTTTCTACTCTTGTTTCAAAGTCTTCGTAATGCTTGTTGCGCACGTCTGTCCAAGCAACCTCACTAATAGCAAGTAATCTTACGTAAGTCTGGAAGTCAAACTTCTTATCGTTTGGTATATATTCGGTCCATTGTGGCATTTCAATACCCAAGATATTATCGTCGGCAAAACCTTCAAAGTTAGGGCTGTAGTTATAGGTCTTTGAAAGAGGGATAAGTGAATATGCCATATCTGAATATACGTAATTGTACTGTGTCAAAATAACCGGACCGCGTGTTTCGGACCATTCGATAGCCTTTTCGGCGCCGCGTGTTGTCCAAACCTGTGGAATAGCGGTTTCGTCCATATTTTCACTAATAATTTCGTTCCAACCAATAGACTGCTTACCCTTTGCTTTAAGGTGAGCAACAAGAATATTGTTGAAATAGCCGTGAAGCTCTACGTGGTCTTTAAGTCCCTCTTTTTTCATAAGTTCTTGACACGCAGGGCAGTTGTCCCACTGTTCTGACACAACTTCGTCGCCGCCAATATGGAAATAAGGAGCCGGGAATATATCGCAAAGCTCGTCGATAACGCTCTTGATAAAGTCATAAGACTCGGGTCGAGCGCAGCAGAGGTTGTTTTTAAATATACCAAAGTGTGGTTCAACCTCGATTTCACGGTTATCGCAAGAAATTTCTGGGTAGCAGGCAATAGCAGCGGTAGCATGACCCGGCACGTCGATTTCAGGCACTACCATAATATTACGTTCTGCTGCGTAAGCTACGATTTCTTTTGCATCTTCTTGTGAGTAGAAAAGACCGCGACCATATTCGCCTGCGTTATAGGTAGAGTCTTTGTCGCGCATATGAATTACCGAGTATGGAGTACCCTTTCTAATAGAACCTTTTTCGGTAAGAAGTGGGTATTTCTTTATCTCTATTCTCCAACCTTGGTCGTCGGCAAGATGCCAGTGAAAAACGTTCATCTTAATACTTGCCATGTAATCGAGAATTTCTTTTAGCTTTTCCATAGGCCAAAAATGACGGCTACAGTCGAGCATAAATCCGCGCCAATTATATTTTGGAGCGTCTTCGATAACAACTGCTTTTATGCTATCTTTACCGGCCGCGAGTTGAATAAGTGTCATAAGACCGTAAAGCGCACCGGCACGAGCCGAGCAAAATACGTTGATATCACCATTTTCGCAAATGATTTTGTAACCTTCTTCTGCAATATCGTTATCTACGATAAAGTTAAGTGTGTTTGCCTTAGCCTCAACAGCATCTGGAATAAGGCGATCAAAAAGGGTCGCAACGGCCGAAAACTCGCCAGAAATTACGGTTTTTTTAGAAAACCAAACTTTTTCTTCGAGTTCGCGCGCTTTTATAGGACGTGGAATAATGTTTGCCATAATTTTACCTCCAAAATTGGCATAATTTTCAAATGTATGATAGCATAAAAAAGCATTGTTTTCAAGCCAAAAGAGGGTAATAAAAAATTTTTAAAAAATGTAAAAATTTGTATTGTTTTTATTGGAAAAATATAATATAATAAATACAATTGGGAGAGAATCGGATTTTCTCAAGAATAAAAAATATTTTCATTGCATTTTGGGAGGTGCAAAATAAGTGGAAATGATAAAAAGTTTGGCATTAAATGGTGCAAATAGCGCTAATGAGGGCTTTAAGGTTCCAACCAGTGACGACTGGCAAGTTGTTGCTATGGGTGTCGGCGTTGTATTTGTAGGACTAGTTCTCATCATCCTTATTTGTAAGGTTATGGGTCTATTCTTTGCAAAATCCGCAAAGAAAGAAAACAAGCCTGCAGCAGCACCGGTAGCAGCAACAAGCGCTCCAATCGAAAATCGTCAAGAAATCATTGCGGCAGTAACCGCAGCATGCGCAGAAGAGATGGGTAAAGATATTTCGGCCCTTCGCGTAATTTCGTTCAAAAAACTTTAATTTAAAATAAAAAATCTATAAAAAGAGGTAATAAAAATGAAAGCTTATAAAGTAACAGTAAACGGCACAGCTTATGAAATCACACTTGAAGCAATTGACGCAGCAGACGTTAAGGCAGCTCCTGCTCCAGTAGCAGCACCTGCAGCGGCTCCAGCACCTGCAGCAGCACCAGCTGGTGGCGAAGCAGTAAACGCCCCAATGCCTGGTAACATTCTTGATATTAAGGTTGCTAACGGCGCAAGCGTTAAAAAAGGCGACGTTCTTATCATTCTTGAAGCAATGAAGATGGAAAACGAAATCGTTGCTCCTTGCGACGGTACTGTAAACGTTGTTGTAACTAAGGGCGCAGCAGTAGAAACAGGCGCAGTTCTTTGCACAATAGCATAAGAACACTCTTTGATTAAGGAGTAAATAAAAATGGGATTTTTAGATAATTTGTGGGGTTTTTTCCAGACCACCGGTTTTTATCAAATGTTTGCTAACTTTACCGATGGCGGTTGGAAAAATCTTGTTATGATAGGTTTGGCTTGCTTTTTGCTTTATCTAGCAATTAAAAAGCAGTTTGAACCACTACTACTTATTGGTATTGCTTTTGGTATGTTGCTTACCAACCTTCCAGGTGCTGGTCTTTATCACGAAGAACTTTGGGCAGAGTTTATGAAAGAAGGCTCAGAGAATTACCACAGTTATGGCTATATAATGTCAAACGGCGGTTTCATCGACTACCTTTACATCGGTGTTAAGACCTGTATTTACCCATGCCTTATCTTCGTAGGTATTGGTGCTATGACCGACTTTGGTCCGCTTATCTCTAATCCAAAGAGCTTGCTTTTGGGTGCGGCAGCACAGGTAGGTATTTTTGCTACCTTTATTGGCGCTATCGTATTGGGCTTTGAACCAAACGAAGCTGGTTCTATCGGTATTATCGGTGGTGCCGATGGTCCTACCGCTATCTTTACAACATCACAATTAGCTCCTGGTCTATTGGGCGCTATTGCGGTTGCAGCTTACTCATATATGGCGCTTGTTCCTGTAATTCAGCCACCTATTATGAAGCTTCTTACAACCAAAAAAGAACGCGAAATAGTAATGAAACCTCTCCGTCAACCTACCAAGACCGAGAAGATTATCTTCCCAATCGTTGTTACAATCTTTGTAGCACTCTTGGTACCTGACGCAACTTCACTTGTTGGTTGCTTAATGCTTGGTAACCTTTGGAAAGAATCAGGCGTTGCAGAGCGTCTTTGCAAGACCGCTCAAAACGAGCTTATGAACATTGTAACAATATTCCTGGGTATCTCTGTTGGTGCTACCGCTACCGCAAAAACATTCTTGGACATGAAGACAATCAAGATTATTGTAATGGGCGTTGTAGCGTTCGCAGTTGCTACTGCAGCAGGCGTATTGTTCGCTAAGTTTATGAACCTATTTACCAAGAACAAGATGAACCCACTCATCGGTTCTGCGGGTGTTTCTGCAGTTCCTATGGCAGCTCGTGTATCACAGATGGTAGGTCAAAAGGCTAATCCTTCTAACTTCCTACTAATGCACGCTATGGGTCCAAACGTAGCAGGCGTAATTGGTTCGGCAATTGCGGCAGGCGTATTGCTATCAATGTTATAATTTGTTTATAGTTGTATTTCTAAAATACAGAAAGGACTAAAACTATGGCTAATAAACCATTATATATTACCGATACCATCTTGCGTGACGCTCATCAGTCACAGGCTGCTACTCGTATGCGCCTTGAGGATATGATTCCAGCTCTTGAACGTCTTGACAAAATGGGTTATTGGTCTATCGAGTGCTGGGGCGGCGCTACTTTTGACGCTTGCATGAGATTCCTTAACGAAGATCCATGGGAAAGACTTCGCACTCTTAAAAAGTATATGCCAAACACTCCTTTGCAGATGCTTTTCCGTGGTCAAAACATCCTCGGTTACAAGCATTATGCAGATGACGTTGTTGATATGTTCGTTAAAAAGTCAATCGAAAACGGTATTAGTGTAATCCGTATTTTCGACGCGCTTAACGACCCACGTAACCTTGAACAGGCTATCAAATCTTGTAAGGAATACGGCGGTACTTGTGAACCTGCAATCAGTTACACAACCAGCCCTGTTCATAACGAAGATTACTTTGTAAGTCTTGCAAAGACTCTTGAAAACATGGGTGCTGACGTAATTTGTATTAAGGACATGGCAAACCTATTGCTTCCTTACGATGCATATTCACTTGTTAAGAAGATGAAAGAAAACATCAAAGTGCCGATTCATCTTCATACACACAACACTACCGGTACAGGTGATATGACCTATCTTATGGCAGCTCAGGCTGGCGTAGATATCGTTGACTGTGCGCTTTCTCCATTTGCTAACGGTACTGCAAACCCAGCTACCGAAGCGCTTGTTGCAACACTCCAGGGCACAGAGCGTGACACCGGTCTTGACCTTGAAAAGCTTTCTGATATTGCTACCCACTTCCGTGGCGTTGCAAACAAGATGAAGGCTGAAGGCACACTTGATCCAAAGGTTCTTAACGTTGACGCTAAGACACTTTTATATCAAGTACCTGGCGGTATGCTTTCTAACACAATTTCACAGCTTAAGCAGGCTGGTAAAGAAGACAAACTTTACGAAGTTCTTGCTGAAGTGCCAAGAGTTAAGAAGGACTTTGGTTACCCACCACTAGTTACTCCTACTAGCCAGATCGTTGGTACTCAGGCTGTTATGAACGTTATCGCAGGCGAGCGTTACAAGATGGTTCCAAAGGAATCAAAGGCTATGCTCCGTGGCGAATACGGTAAACTACCTGCAGAGGTAAACGAAGAAGTTCGCAAGAAGGCTATCGGTGACGATGAGGTTATTACCTGCCGTCCTG
This sequence comes from Clostridia bacterium, assembly GCA_017537245.1. Classification (GTDB taxonomy): domain Bacteria; phylum Bacillota; class Clostridia; order Oscillospirales; family Acutalibacteraceae; genus UBA737. The sequence continues at coordinate 7,626 of JAFYLD010000022.1, forward strand.
CTGACCTACTTGAGCCAGAACTCGAAAAATATGCAGCAGAAATGAAGGAAAAGGGCATTGGTAAGTCTTATGAAGACGTACTAAGCTACGCTCTCTTCCCACAAGTTGCTGAAAAGTTCTTTGCAGTACGTGACGCAGCTCCGGTTGAAGAGCCGGCAGTTCGCGAGCTTATTGTAGAAGACCTTTCAAACTAATTAAAATCAAAAGCACTCATCGGTTGATGAGTGCTTTTTTATGAAGAATGAAAAATAAAAAGCCTCCCTTGCCTAAAGGGAGGGGGACCGCAGTTGCGGTGGAGGGATTTTATTTTTTAGGAGAAATATCATTGGTTAAGCCTAAAATATAGTCGGTTGTTGTATTATAAAATTTTGCAAGTGCAACTAAAACGTCGGTTGGTATATCGCGTTTGCCTAATTCGTAATGAGAATAAGCGACTTGACTACATTTTAAATATTCGGCTAAATCTTTTTGTTTTAAATCTTTATCTGTTCTTAAATCGCGCAACCTATTGTTTATCATATAATCACCAACTGAATTATATGGCAAAACATTTTGTTATATTGACTTTTAAAACAAAATGTTATACAATGCTTAAAAACGCATAACTCCGCTGCGATAGGTCGCCAGACAATAAAAGACTCTGCTTTGTGCAGAGTCTTTTATTTATGATAGGTTTTCCCATAATTCCATTTGTTCTAAAAGTTCGGCTTCGAGGGTGTCGATTTGTTCTTGCAACTGTGATAGCTTTTGGTAATCGGCAAGATTTTCGTCTAAGTTCATTTGCGCGTTTAAATCGTCTAGCTTCGTTTCAAGCTCGGCAATTTTTTCTTCGGCCTTTTTAAGCGCCTTTTCGCGTTTTTGCTTTTCTTTTAGAGGGGTAGTATAGGTTTTCTTTTCTTTCTTTTCGGCTTTTTGTTCGGACACGATTTCGGGCTCGCGTTTTTCTTGACGTAGCATATATTCGTCATAGCCAAAATCCCAAACGTTAGCGCCGTTTTGTTCAAACGTTATAAGTCGGTCGGCTAGTTTTTTTACAAAATAACGGTCGTGCGATACAAAAATTAACGTACCGCTATAAGTCGACAAAATATCTTCGAGCGTTTCTTTAGATATAATGTCCATGTGGTTGGTCGGCTCGTCAAGAATAAGCAGGTTCGGTGACTTGCGGAATAACTTGCAAAGAGCTAGTCGCACTCGCTCACCGCCCGAGAGCATATCGATGGTTTTGAATACGTCCTCACCGCTAAATAAAAACGCACCAAGTGCGCTACGCGCCTCAAAATCGTTTAGAGCAGGGAAAGAAGAGAGCATATTATCAAGTATTGTTTCGCTACCCTTAATTTGTGCCATTTGTTGGTCAAAATAACCCGAGTTTACAAGCGCGCCCGTGGTAAAATTACCAGAAAGTGCAGGGATTTTTCCGACCAAGGTTTTAAGCAGGGTGGATTTACCCATACCGTTGCCGCCAATAATACCCACGCGGTCGCCACGATACACGTTAAAAGATAACGTTGCAAGAGGCGAGTCAAAACCGATGGTTAAATTGTTTACAGACAATACTTCTTTTGCGCTTTGAACGCTAGGTTCAAGAGTCGCTTTAAAGGTGCGGTTGTCGTACGAATCGGGCGCATCGATTTTTTCCATGCGCTCGATAGATTTTAACTTGCTTTGTGCCATCGCGGCCTTTGAAGCCTTGTATCTAAAGCGGTCGGCCGTTGCTTGTATGCGAGCAATTTCGGCTTGTTGCGCTTCGTATTCTTTGGTCTGCCCTTCGCGTTGAATCTTTTTGTTTGCAACAAATTGCGAATAGTTACCCACGTAACGCGTGGTTTTGCCGTGTTCTATTTCATAAATTTCGTTTACCGTGTTGTCCAAAAACATACGGTCGTGCGACACGATAAGCACGGCTTTTTTGTAGTTTTTGATATAATCTTCTAGCCAAGAAACCGCCTGAATATCAAGGTGGTTGGTAGGCTCGTCCAGAAGTAGCAAATCAGGTTTTGATAAAAGCAGTTTTAAAAATGCGATTTTGGTGCGTTGTCCACCCGAAAATTCACTTAAAGGACGATGTTTTTGATCCTCGGTAAAGCCGAATTTTTTAATCGCCGCTTCGTACTCTTTTTCAAAATAGAATCCGCCCTCGCGAGTAAATGTCTCGAGCAAATCGGTATATAGTCTAATGTTTTCTTCGCTAGGCGACTCGTTCATTTGCGCCTCGGCGTCTTGCATGTCGGACTTTAATTTTAGTATATAATCATAAGCGCCGCGAATTTCTTCAACAAGCGTAAGCGAATCATCGCGAAAGGTCATCTGATTAAGCGCGCCTATAACCGGGTTGCCGCTAACTGCCATAAATCCACCGTCGTTTTCAACGTTTGCAAGCGAAAGCTCACCGCAAAGAAGTCTTAGCAGTGTGGTTTTTCCCGAGCCGTTTCGACCGACTAGACCGATGCGGCTGTTGGTGGTTATATTAATATTTACGTCATGTAAAATTGGTTCGCCCGAAAGGTCAACCTGACCTTTGTGAATTTCTATTTGCATTTTATCACCAAGACCTATTTTATCATAAAATTTAAGAATTGCAATATTGATAAAGTTAAAACTATATGATAAAATATTATAGTTAATAATATTATTTTTGGGGACTAGAATGAAACGATTTTTTAAAAAATATAAAATACCGCTAACTGTGGGTATAACCATACTATCTGCGGCAATTTTGGCGCTAATTTTTGCTCTTGCGATAGCCGAGGATGCAAAAGAAATTTTTGCTAGCCAAAGCACTTCTTCTAATGGCAGTGTTACAATAGAGGAAGAAATAATTTACGTAGAATCACTACCTTCAGAGTCGCAAGAAGAACCGACCGAGCAGGTTATAGCGCCACTTGTGATTACGTCACCTAGCGCGCAAGATACAACCGTTACCGAGCCTAGTTTTGCAATAAGCGGCACAAGTGACCCGAGTGTTCCGCTTGTTTTAAACGGACAAGAAATAACAAGACTAGAAAGTGGCGAATTTTCGATTGACGTGGAGTTAAAGGCGGGTAACAACACCTTTGATTTTGAGTATAATGGCGAAAAAATAAGCTATATCGTGCGATATAATTTTACCGTTATAAAGGCGTATGCGCCTTATGAAAAACAGTCTTATGAGGCGGGTTCATCCTTTGTTGTGGTGGCGCTAGCTCGTGTGGATTCGAGCTCGGTTACTGCGACCTTTAACGGCAAGACCATAAAACTCATCCCACAACCATATAAAGACGGTGAGTTATTTACTAATTTTACAGGCAGTTTTACTCTGCCTACGGGTAATGAAAACGACCTAAATCTAGGTGGAGTAAAGTTTACCGGCAGCTGTAACGGCGTTACAAAAAGTTATACCTCTCCGGGCATTACTTGCCTTCGCGATAAGGCGCTTGACGGCACGCAAATAGTAGAAATTGTAGCAAGTCAAGCCGAAACATTTAACGGCGACACCACCGACGACTGGTCGCGCCCTACAAACAGTTATTTGCCAAAGGGTACGCTCGACTACAAAGTAGGCGGCATAGTTTACGAGCCTGATAGCGGCAACAGTTATTATAATTTGCGCTGTGGAAAACGCGTTTACATAACCAAAAATAACGCCCCCGCTACCGAGCGAGTTACCGTTTCTAAGGTTTATAAAGGCGAATTGCCCGAGAGTAATAGTATAGGAATTTCAAAACTAGAAACCAAAGAAAAACACACGTATATCAGCTTTGACACGCTGTGGAAAGCGCCCTTTGCGGTAGAAATTGGTCCGCAAAGTTACACCAATCCTGCAAAGCAAGATTACTCTATTTCGAGCGCGACTTATAGCTATATTGATATAAAGTTTTTCTATACCGATGAAATAAGAGGCGACTTGGAGTTTGTTGATAATCCAATATTCAAAGATGCCGAAATCATTGAAAAATCCGACGGATTTATACTAAGATTGCATTTAAATAACGTTGGCGCTTTTTATGGCTGGAATGCCGAATATAACGATAAAGGTCAATTGGTGTTTGAGTTTTTGAATCCGCCAACAGTTACCAAAAAGAACGATTTAACCGGAATAAAAATCGTAATAGACCCAGGTCACGGCGGTCGCGATATTGGTGCGCCCGGACTAAGACAAGACACCAATCCAGAGGCCGAGCGCAACCTATCGCTTGCGTATAAATTAAAAGCAAAACTCGAGTCTTACGGCGCTACGGTAGTAATGACAAGAACAACCGATAAAACCATGACGGCAGACGAGCGATGCGAATTTTTGCGCCGCGAATCGCCCGATTTGTGCATATCTATACACCACGATTCAAGCACTCGCGCGTCGGCTAGTGGCGGCAGTTTTTTCTGCTTTAACGCCTTCTCTGACGAGGCTGTAAAATATATTTACAACAGCACCGCTACGGGTGGTTTTTATAAAGAAATGAAAAAAGGTTGGCACTATTTTTATATGGCGCGTGTAACAAGCTGCCCGGTTGTGCTTACCGAAAATGGCTTTATTTCTAACCTCGATGACTTTGCAGGCATAATAGACGAGTCAACAAATACCAAAAAAGCCGACAAAATAACCCAGGGCGTACTAAACTATTTTAATTCTTTTTATAAAAATGTTGCAAATGAGCCCGATAATAGTTATAATGGTGATGATTATGGACCTAACGGCGGACCGCAAGAGCCGGAAGATGCTCTGCCGCCCGATGAGGACTTAGAAACAGAAGAAAACAATAATATTGGTGATGAAGAATGAAAAACAATGAAAAATTAGTAAAAGCAATAACCTCTATGGATGAGGATTTTGCAAAATGGTACACCGACGTATGTATCAAAGCCGAGCTTATCGACTATGCATCGGTTAAAGGTTGTATGATTATTCGCCCTTATGGTTATGCTATTTGGGAAAATATTCAAAAAATAATGGATGGCATGTTTAAAGAACTCGGTCACGAAAACGTATATATGCCAATGTTTATTCCAGAAAGCCTTTTGCAAAAAGAGAAAGACCACGTTGAAGGTTTTGCTCCAGAGGTTGCGTGGGTAACACACGGCGGCGCCGAAGAACTTGAAGAACGTCTTTGCGTTCGTCCAACTAGTGAAACACTTTTCTGCGACCACTTTAAAAACATAGTTCACTCATATCGCGATCTTCCAAAGCTTTACAACCAGTGGTGTAGCGTAGTTCGTTGGGAAAAGACCACACGTCCTTTCCTTCGTTCACGTGAATTCTTGTGGCAAGAAGGTCACACCCTTCACTCAACTGCTGACGAGGCTCGTCAAGAAACCGAGCAAATGCTAAACGTATATGCTCGCTTTGCTGAAGAAGCTCTCGCTATGCCTGTTGTTAAAGGACAAAAGACCGACAAAGAAAAATTTGCGGGTGCCGAAGCAACCTACACAATCGAAGCGCTTATGCACGATGGTAAGGCGCTACAAAGCGGTACTTCACACTACTTTGGCGATGGTTTCTCTCGCGCGTTTGAGGTTCAGTTTACCGATAAAGAAAACAAACTTGTTCATCCTTTCCAAACTTCTTGGGGTACAACAACCCGTCTTATCGGTGCGGTTATTATGACTCACGGTGATGATAACGGTCTTGTATTGCCACCTGCAATTGCTCCAATTCAGGTTGCAATTGTGCCTATTGCATCACATAAAGAGGGCGTAGTAGAAAAGGCTACCGAGGTTTGCGAAACACTTAAAAAGGTGTGCCGCGTAAAACTCGACAACTCTGATCAAACTCCTGGTTGGAAGTTTGCCGAATATGAAATGAAGGGCGTGCCACTACGTATAGAAATTGGTCCACGCGACATTGAAAACAACCAGTGCGTAGTTGTTCGTCGTGACAACCGCGAAAAGATTTTTGTAAATCTTGACGAGATTGCAACCCGCATTCCAGAGATTTTGGCAGAGTATCACGATGCACTTTACAACAAGGCTCTCGAGCGTCGCGAAACAATGACTTACGATGCTAAAAACCTTGATGAAATTAAGGAAATCGCCGATAATAAACCTGGCTTTATTCGCGCTATGTGGTGTGGCGATCGCGAATGCGAAGATAAGCTAAAAGAGGTTGCAGGCGTAACTTCTCGTTGTATTCCATTTGAGCAACACGAAATTGGCGACACCTGTGTTTGCTGCGGCAAAAAGGCAACCAAGATGCTCTATTGGGGCAAGGCATACTAATAAAAAAATTAAACGGATACCTCAAAAAAGAGGTATCCGTTTTTTGTTACTTAAACAAATTGCCGTTTGTATCTAAAATCGCGGTGCGATTTATTTTGTAGCAATAGTATTTTGCATTGTCTTCAAAGAATTTGTTTAGATATAATTCGGGGTTGATGTTTTCTTGGCTTCCTGCCGGAAGTGTAATATCAAGTACGGTGTTGCCGTCAATATTGCTAGTAGAAAACGCGGCGATTTTATCACCGATTTCAATTTCTTTTTCGACACCTTTTTTTGTCTTTTTTAAAACCGAAATACTGCCGCTATTTAAAAAGGCATTTAGGTCCTCGGCAATTTCTCCGCTATCGTCAAATGCGATGCTAAAGCGTGCCGCCGCAACGTCGCCCGCTTTTTTTACTGGCTCTGCCGCGTCAAAAAAATTGATATATGGCGGGCATACCGCATTTAACTTTTCAGGGATGGTAGCGATATCGTAATCGTCGTCTAAAATACGAATATCAACTACTTCGTAATCGCTTTCAAAACCGAGTGAAAGCGGCAGGGCAAAGGTCATATAAAGATGGGGATTAAAACCTTCGGTGTACCACACGGGAAGACCTGCTCTGCGAATAAGACGAGACATAAAACGAGTCATATCAAGGTGAGATATAAAACGCATACGGTCGCCCTTTTTGTAAAAAAGTCTAACGTTTTTCAAAGCAAACACCCTTTCCGTATGAATTTGCGCCACAACCTGCGCATTTTTGACGGCAGTTTGGAGTGGTGCACTCGGCTTTTGCCGCCATATTTTCACGAATCAAAAATTCCTTTGTAATGCGATAATCAAGATGCTCCCAAGGAGTAATTTCGTCGAAAGAGCGTGTGCGATTAGCAAAAAATTCCGGATTAACGCCACAGTCCTCGAACGCTTCCATCCATTTGTCTAGCTCAAAGCACTCGTCCCAACCGTCAAAACGGCAACCCTTTTTATATGCCGATTCAATAACCGCGCCAAGACGTCTGTCACCGCGAGCAAAAACGCCCTCTAGGAAACTTGTTTTATTTTCGTGGTAGTTAAAGGTGATTTTTTTGCTTTTGATACTGTCTTTGAGTAGCATTTGCTTGCGCATCATTTCTTCGCGTGTGATTTGTGGCTCAAACTGGAATGGAGTATGAGGTTTTGGCACAAAGTTTGCCACGCTTATTGACACGTTAACAGCCTTGCCCTTTGGTTTTTCGGGCAAACTATAGTAAAGATCGACTATCTTTTGAGCAAGTTCTGCAATACCAACGATATCTTCGTCTGTTTCGGTAGGTAAGCCCATCATAAAGTAAAGCTTAACGGCGGTGTAGCCGCCGCGGAACGCAGTAGCGCAGGTACCTAGAATATCGTCCTCGGTAATATTTTTGTTAATTACGTCGCGAAGTCTTTGAGTACCCGCTTCGGGCGCAAAGGTAAGACCGCTCTTTTTAAGGCGGTTAATTTTTTGCATAAGCTCTTCCGAGAAGTTATCGATACGAAGGGAAGGAAGGGAAAGAGCAATCTTGTCGCACTCGGTCCAAGAAAGCATTTCGTCAAGCATTGGCTCAAGTTGTGTGTAGTCGCTAGTCGATAGACTAGAAAGTGACATTTCGTCATAGCCGGTGTTTTTGCACAAAGCACGCGCTTGACGGTTTACTACCGCCGCGCTCTTTTCACGCACAGGACGATAGATATAACCCGCCTGACAAAAACGGCAACCACGAATACAACCGCGAAAAACCTCTTGTACAGCGCGGTCGTGTACCGCCTCGATAAAAGGCACTACAAAGCGGTCTGGGTAAAAGGTTTCGTCAAGGTTTTCTTCGATTCTTTTTTCTATAACTGCAGGCGCGTTATCTTTTGGAGTAATAGCGGCAATTGTGCCGTCCTCGTTATAGGCAAAATCATAAAGAGCAGGCACGTAAACACCCTTGATTTGCGCCGCTTTTTTAAGAAACTCTTTTTTGCTGTATCCGTTTTTCTTGCACTCTTTGTAAAGGTCGATAACTTCAAGGTCAACCTTTTCGCCTTCGCCTAAAAAGAATATGTCGATAAAATCTGCAAGTGGCTCTGGGTTACAAGCGCAAGGACCGCCCGCTACAACGATTGGGTAACTGTCGTCGCGCTCCCTCGCCTTTAGCGGAATACCGCCGAGCTCTAGCATTGTTAAAATATTTGTGTAAGATAGTTCGTATTGTAGAGTAAAGCCAACAAAATCAAAATCGCGAATAGAGTCGCGGCTTTCTAGTGCGTAAAGCGGTATATCGTTGTCGCGCATAACCTTTTCAAAATCTATCCAAGGCGCAAAAACTCTTTCGCACCAAATATCTTCGCGCGAATTAAAGAGAGAATATAGAATTTTCATGCCCAGGTGGCTCATACCAATTTCATAAGTGTCGGGGAAACAAAAGGCAAATCTAACGTCGATTTCCCGTTTGTCTTTTATAATTTCGTTTACCTCGCCGCCCGAATATCTGCCGGGTTTTTGTACTGTTAAAAGTAGCTGTTCAAGTCTTTTTTTGTCCATAATTTCACCAAGCCTTATTTGTTAATTAAATATTACAATAAATCGTCGCTCGTTGCAATGATTTTATTAAAAATTTACTTAAAAATATCTTTATTTTTTAAAGATATTGTGGTATAATGCACTATGTATAAATATCGTTAAAAGGGGGCGTATGCCGTAATGTTTAAAAAAGCGATTTTGTGGCTTGTTTGTATGTGTTTTTGCGTATCATTTTGCGGCTGCGCATTCGTAGGCGACAACGATGAATTGGTATCTCCGCCAGAGCTTACAGGCGAACTTTCGCTAATTGCTGACGCGCTATATGACGTTGCGGGCGACAGTATAGACCTTGAATATCCAACGGCAGGACAATACCGTTCGGCAATAATTTTAGAAGATATAAACGGCGACGACGTGTATGAAGCTTTTGCGTTTTACAATACTGCAAATGACGAAATGAACAGCGTACACATAAACGCTATTTGTCAGCAAGACGGCGCGTGGGTTTCGGTGTCTGATCAAACTATGATTGCTACAGGCGTTGAAAAGGTAGAGTTTTGCGACCTTGATGGCGACGGACACGAGGAAATTCTTGTGGGCTGGGATGTAAATGGTAGTAGTGAAAAGAAACTTAGCGTATTTACGTTTGGCGAAAGCAAGCTAGAGCAAAAACTTATACAATCCTATACCAATTTCTTGTGTTGGGACTTAGACGTTAATCACGGCGCCGAGCTTTTTGTTCATTTTCTTTCTGCGGCTGATAAAACCAACAAGTCCATGGTCTTTAATCTTAAAAACAACGAAATGGTACAAACCATGGGTTGCTTAATGGATGCAAGTGTTAAGAGCGCGGCATCGCCGGTGGCATCTGTACTACCAAACGGACAACGCGCAATTTATATCGACGAGATTAAGGGCGTCGGCTCGGTAACAGAAGTTTTATACGTTTCGGAGGGCGAGCTTGTAAATCCTTTGCTTGATAGCGAAATTACTTTTGAAAACATTTCTACCTATCGCGCGGCATCAATAGAAACAAAAGATATCGACGGCGACGGAATACTTGAAATACCGGTTGCGAGCGATTTGCCAAACGCACAAATCGACGGCGAAAAACTTTATTATACAAATTGGTGCACCTTTGATGGCACAAAACTTTCTGCCAAAAAGGTAACCATTATGAATACGGTCGACGGTTACTATCTAACCGTACCAAAAACAATAATCGGCTACGTTGCGGTAGAAAAGAATATAGAATCACACGTTAGAAAGTTCTATCATTACGATTCTATAAACGATATTCTCGGCAGAGAATTATTTACCATAACGGCGGTTGATATAAACGATTGGACAAGTAGCGATTACGAGCGCCAAAACAAACATGAAATAGCAAGAAACGAGAACACAGTGTTTGTTGCAGAGTTGGGCGAGGGCGCAGCGTCATTTTTGATAACGATAGACCTTATAAAAGATACGTTTTATTTAGTAGAATGATAGGAGTGTAATAGTGAAAAGAGTACTTATAGTAGAAGACGAAGTTGCTATTAGAGAATTTGAAGCGATAAATTTAAAGCGCGTTGGCTACGAAACGGTCGAAGCCGGCAGCGGTGAAGAAGCACTTGAAATATTTGATAACGATACCGAGGGTTTTGATATTGCGCTTTTGGACGTAATGATGCCCGGTATGGACGGTTTTGCGTTATGCAAAGAGTTGCGCAGTCGTTCTGATTCGCTAGGCATTATAATGCTTACCGCAAAATCACAAGAGATGGATAAAATCAGCGGTCTTATGATTGGCGCAGACGACTACGTTACAAAGCCGTTTAGCCCTACCGAGTTGCTCGCTCGCGTAGATTCGCTTTATCGCAGAGTTAGCAAAACTAAACCTGCTGCTGTTTCTAAACCATCTACGCAAATTGAGTCGGGACGTTTTGTTCTTGATTTGCGTAGCCGCTCGCTTTCTAAAGATGGCAAAAACATAGAGCTTACTCAAATCGAATTTCAAATTATGGAATATTTCTTTGCAAACCCAGACGAGCCAATCGGCAGAACGGTAATACTTCACAAAATTTGGGGCGAAGAATATTTTGGCGAAGAAAAGATAGTAGACGTTAATATTCGTCGTCTTCGTATGAAGATAGAAGAAGATGCCTCTGAACCAAAGTTTATTGTAACCGTATGGGGTAGAGGTTATATGTGGGACACAACCGCAACCTGATAAATATTATTAAATTTTAAAAGAGAGGTGGGGATTGCATGAAGGACTTTCAACGACATTTTAAAAGCATTGCGATGCGTTGGCTTTTTAAGGTGTATTTTATTATCGCGTTTGCCGTAATTACCGTTGCGGTAATACTTGGTATATTGTTTTCTAGTCTAATATTTAGTAGCGTGCAATCACAGGCCACCGATTATGCGCAAAACTTTAAAGGTCTTTCATCATCAAACGTTGAAAACTTTTACGACAATGCCATAATGTTATCTGACGAATTTGAATATAAAAACAAGATAGAAGTACAGGTGCTCGATAAAGACGGCAAAATCATAACTTCTACAACTGGTTTTCAACCGTCCGACGTTGTAAAAGATGAATTTGAACAAGCCAAAAATGAAATTGGCGGTCTTTGGGTAGTGCGCGGCGAGAGCTCTAGTGGCGAGAATATAATGGCCGGCACACAGGTTATCTATGATACAAAAGGCGAGCCAATAGGCGCGTACCGATGGGTAACTTCGCTTAAAGCGGCATATAACAAGATAAATATAACAATGGTTTTGATTATTGTTATTTCGATTTTGGTGCTTGGACTTTGTGCGGTATCTGGTTTGTTCTTTATTAGAGCGATGATTGCGCGCTTGCGCCGAATGGGTAACACAACGCGTAAGATTGCCGGCGGCGACTTTAAGGTTCGTATCGAGGACGAAAACAATGACGAAATCGGCGAGCTTTGTGAAAATATCAACAACATGGCGTTGGAACTAGAAAAAGCCGAGACCATGAAAAACGATTTTATATCATCTGTTTCTCACGAACTACGCACACCGCTTACCGCTATTCGCGGCTGGGGTGAAACGGCAAAAATGTCGCTTGGCACAGATGAGGATTTGGTTGCGCGCGGACTTGACGTGGTACTAAGCGAGGCCGATCGTCTATCGGGTCTAGTAGAGGACCTTCTCGATTTTTCACGTATGCAGTCGGGTAGAATGATAGTAAACAACGTTCAACCTGCCGACGTGTCACACCTGCTTAGCATGGTGGCTGATATGTACACCGAGCTTGCAATTAAACAGGGTATAGAGCTTTCTTATACTCCACCTATTCAAAGCTCGATTATTATGGCCGACACCGACCGATTAAAACAAGTGTTTATCAACGTTATCGATAACGCGGTAAAATACACCGAAAAAGGCGGTCTTGTTCTTGTGGCTCAAACACAAGAAGAGGGTTGCGTACGTATCGTTGTAAAAGATACGGGTGTTGGTATTCCTGCAGAAGACGTTGACAGAGTAAAAGAAAAATTCTTTAAATCAAACAAAACCGTTCGCGGTAGCGGTATTGGTCTTGCCGTTGCGGACGAAATTATAAAACAACACGGCGGTCTTTTGTTGATAGAGTCTACCGAGGGTGTTGGTACAACCGTTACTATTGTTTTGCCGCTTTATGAAGAGCCGGAAGAAATAGTAGAAGAAATTGTAGAAACACCTATCGAAGAAATATCGCAAGAAACCGAAACTCAAGGAGAAAATTAAATTGGCAAAATACACAACCATAGGTGGTCAGGCGCTAATTGAGGGTATTATGATGAAAAACCCAAAAAAGAAAACCGCCCTCGCTGTAAGAAAGCCTGATAAAACCATCGACATTAGCTTTATCGAAGAAAAAAGTATAAAAGACAAAATAAAGTTTTTAAAACTTCCAATTCTTCGCGGTGTTGTAACCTATATCGAAACAATGATACAAGGCTACAAAGCTATGATGAAGTCAGCTGATATATCGGGATTTACCGATATTGACGATGAAAAAACAAATACCAAAGAAAGCATAGCGGGCGAAAACGCAGAAACCGAATCCCCAGAAGAAAACAAAAAAGAAAATAAAAGCGAGCCTAAAAAAGATTCGGCATTTATGGCGATTGTTATGACGCTAGCATCTTTGATCGGTATCGGTATGGCAATAGTGCTATTTATTGTTGCGCCTACATATGCGGTTGAAGGACTTGCATGGCTTTTTGGCACCACATTTTCTGCAATAGGCAAAGCGGCGCTTACACAGTCGATTAAAATTGTTATATTGGTGCTATATATGTGGGTAATTTCTTTTATGAAAGATATTCACCGCGTGTTTGCTTATCACGGCGCAGAGCACAAAACAATCTTTTGTTATGAGGCGGGACTAGATCTTACTGTCGAAAACGTAAGAAAACAAAAGAGATTGCACCCTCGTTGTGGTACGTCGTTTTTGATTTTGATGATACTTATAAACATTTTTGTATCAACCTTAATGCAAATGGCATATCGCCCAATTTATGAAAATGCGCTACTTAGAAGCGCGGTTGGACTTTTAATGTTACCGCTTATTTGTGGTCTAGGCTACGAGCTACTTAAAATTTGCGGCAAGTACGACAACCTATTTACAAAAATCGTATCAGCGCCGGGTATGTGGTTGCAAAAAATCACCACCAAAGAGCCTGAAGACGATATGATAGAAATCGCTATTGCGGCGCTTAAAGCGTGCGACGAAATAGTAGATGAATCAAACGAGGAAGAAAAAGAGCAAAATGACAATATTTGAGGCATACAACGACTGTAAAAAGCAGTTGCAAGCGGCAGGAGTCGAGGATTACGTCTTTGAAGCAAAACAAATTATCAAACACGTAACCGGTTACACCAACGCGCAAATCCTTACAAAATACACTCAAGCTTTAACTCAATTTCAGCAAGATAATATTACAGCGATAATAAAGCAGCGACTTATTCGCTACCCGTTGCAGTACATAATCGGTCGTTGGAATTTCTTTGGTCGAGAGTATTTTGTAGGTCCCGGCGTACTAATCCCGCGCAGCGATACCGAAACGTTAATCGACGTGTGTTTAGAATCGCTAAAAGATAAACAAACCCCACGAGTTTTAGACCTTTGCGCAGGCAGTGGTTGTATAGGCATTACCATAAAGGGTGAAGTTGGCGAGTCAGACGTAACTTTGGTCGAAAAATATGAGGAGGCGCTAAACTACACAATAAAAAACGCCCTTCACAATAACGCTGACGTAAGAATTATTAAAGGCGACGTTTTAGAAACACAGGGCGCAGATGGTCTTTACGATTTAATCGTAAGTAATCCGCCGTATATTACCGACGAAGATATGAAAACGTTGCAACCCGAGGTAAAATTCGAGCCTGCAACCGCGCTTGAAGGCGGCGAGGACGGACTAATCTTTTACCGTCATATCGCAAAAGAGTATAAAAAGTATATTGCGCCAAACGGCACGCTCGCGTTCGAGGTTGGCATGGGCGAAGCCGAGGCGGTTGCCGATATTTTAAAACAAAACGGCTATCAAAACGTGGGTGTTCGCAAGGACTACTGTGATGTTGACAGAGTCGTTTTTGGGACAGCGATTTAAGTATAATATAACCAAATAAATTATTTGGAGGAAAATTTTTATGGCAAAAGAAAAACAAACAAAAGCAATTGGTACAGATAAGTCTGCAGAAGGCAGAGAAAAAGCATTGCAGACCGCAATGGCTCAAATCGAAAAGCAGTACGGTAAAGGCGCGGTTATGCTCCTTGGTGAAAATGCTGCAATGAACGTTGAGCATATCAAAACCGGTTCTATGGCTCTTGATATGGCGCTAGGTATTGGCGGTATTCCAAGAGGTAGAATTATAGAAATCTACGGACCGGAATCATCTGGTAAAACAACTCTCGCGCTTCACTGTGTTGCAGAGGCGCAAAAGATTGGCGGCACTGCGGCGTTTATCGACGTTGAGCACGCGCTCGATCCTATTTATGCGGCAGCTCTTGGCGTAGATATTGATAGTCTTTTGGTTTCTCAACCAGATAGTGGTGAGCAAGCGCTTGAAATTGCCGAGGCTCTCGTTCGTTCGGGTGCTATCGACATTATCGTTGTTGACTCGGTTGCGGCTCTTACAACTCGCGCCGAAATCGAGGGCGAAATGGGCGACAACCACGTAGGTCAGCTAGCCCGTCTTATGTCACAAGCTATGCGCAAACTTACAGGCGCTCTTTCAAAATCAAATTGTAGCGCAATCTTTATTAACCAGTTGCGTGAAAAGATAGGCGTAATGTACGGCAACCCCGAAACCACAACAGGCGGTCGCGCACTTAAGTTCTATTCAAGTGTTCGTATCGATGTTCGTAAGATAGAAACTATCAAAAACGGTAGCGAAATCGTAGGCTCACGCACTCGCGCTAAGGTTGTTAAAAACAAGGTTGCCCCACCTTTCCGTGAGGCAGAGTTCGACGTAATTTATGGCAAGGGCATTTCAAAGGTTGGCGAAATCGTTGATATGGGTCTTGAACTTGAGGTACTCAAGCGTTCGGGCGCATGGTTTTACTACGGCGATACACGTATTGGTCAAGGTCGCGACAACGTTAAGCAACTTTTTGAAGATAATCCGGAATTTGCAGCCGAGGTTGAAGAAAAGGTTCGCGCTCGCTATGCCGAAATCATGAATAACAAGGGCAAAAAAGACGAAGAAGTAGCCGACGAGCCGGTTATTATGCCGGTTGAAGCAGAACCAGAAATCAAGCACAAAAAGGTAAACATTGATATAGCGGTTGACGATTAATGAAAATTATCTGCATTAAAAAAGATAAAAAACACACCGTGAAGGTAAGTTTTGATAACGGAAAAGAGTTTAACTTTGATATCGATTATTGGAACGGTCTATGCCTTCGCGAAAACGACGAGATAGATGATGATACGTTAAAATTCCATCTAAACGAATCCGACTACGTTCGCGCCAAATCGCGTGGAATGTGGTTTTTAGAAAAGGCTGATTACAGCGAAAAAACGTTATACGAAAAAATTGTCGCAGGCGGTATTTCACATACCGCTGCGGCAAGAGCAGTAGCAAGAATTAAAGAACTAGGTCTTATAAACGACCAAAAATTCGCGTCACGTTTGGCTGCTAGACTTAGCGAAACAAACGTATCAAAACGCGAGGCCTACGTTAAACTTATGAACAAGGGAATACCCAAAGAAGTTATAAAAGAAACGCTAGATGAAACCGAGTTTGACGAAGGCGAACAAATCAAGGCGGTAATCGAGAAAAAGTACCGCGCTAAAATGGATACAAAAGAAAATATACAAAAGGTGTACGCGGCGCTTATTCGCAAGGGTTTTTCTTACTCGGCGGTAAGTGAAGCGATAAGAAAATACACAAAAGAAATTGAAAATAACGAGGAATACTAATGTATAAAATCAGTATGGTGTCACTTGGTTGCCCTAAAAATCAGGTCGATGCCGAAATGATGCTCTACTCACTAAAACAAGCAGGTTTTGAAATCGGTGTACCAGAGGCAGAAGCCGATGCGATAATCATTAACACCTGTGGCTTTATCGAGGATGCAAAAAGCGAAGCAATAGAAAATATAATAGAGGCGGCTCAGTACAAAGTTGACGGCAACTGTAAAGCGATTGTAGTTACAGGTTGTCTTGCCGAGCGTTACCGCGACGACGTTACCGAAGAAATCCCCGAAGCTGACGTTTGCGTGGGTATTGGTTCTAATGGCAACATTGCCGAAATCGTAAAAAACGCTATCGAAGGCAACGCTAAAAACAGCTATGGCGCAAAAGAAGATTTAGATCTAAACGGCAAGCGAATACTTGGCGGTTGGCCATATACCGCTTATCTAAAGGTTGGCGATGGTTGTGATAACTGTTGTACCTACTGCGCTATTCCAAAAATTCGCGGTAGAATGCGTAGCCGCAAGATAGAGGACTGTGTTGCCGAGGCGCGCGAGTTAGCGGCAGGCGGCGTTCGTGAGCTTATCATAGTAGCGCAAGACACAACAGCTTACGGCTCTGATATCTATGGCGAAAGCAAACTTTGCGAATTGCTTAGCGAGCTTTGTAAGATAGATGGTATCGAGTGGATTCGCACCCTTTACACCTATCCTGAGCGTATAACCGACGAACTTTTAGAGCTTATCGCAAGAGAAGAAAAACTAGTTAAATATTTAGATATTCCGATTCAACACGCAAACGGCGACATACTAAAGCGTATGAATCGCCGCGGCGATAGTAAATCATTGTTGGCGCTTGTTAAAAAGATTAGGGCTACGGTGCCAAATATCACTCTTCGCACAACCCTTATTACCGGCTTCCCGGGTGAGACCGAAGAGCACTTTGAAGAATTGCACAACTTTGTACGCGAGTCACGATTTGATAGACTAGGCTGCTTTACTTACTCTGCTGAGGAAGGCACTATGGCGGCCGAGTTTAAAGATCAGGTTGACGAGCAAACAAAACAAGACCGCGCAGAGCATATAATGGAAACACAACTAGATATCGCATCCGCTTGTAACGAGGCAAAAATCGGCACAGTTCAAAAAGTGCTAATCGAAGGCTGGGACGACTACATTAAATGTTATTACGGTCGCAGTGAGGCTGACGCCCCCGAAATAGACGGCAAGGTTTTCTTTATGGCAAAAGAGCAACTTCTTATCGGTGATTTTGTCAACGTACAAATTAACGATATATTAGAATATGACTTATTAGGAGAACAGGTATGAATACACCAAATAAATTAACGCTAGCTCGTATGATAGCAACACCAATCTTTTTTGCTATTATGCTTATGGATTTTAAATACCACTATCTTGTGGCGCTAGTTCTTTTCATAGCAGCATCACTTACCGATATGATAGACGGCAAAATGGCAAGAAAGTATAATCTGGTTACCGACTTTGGTAAGTTTTTAGACCCGCTTGCAGACAAAATGCTTACAACAGCGGCATATCTCGGCTTTATGTTTGTCTATGGCGCAAAATTTGGATTTAGTTGGCAGCTTACCACAATAGTATTTATCGTTTTGTTCCGCGAATTTATGGTATCATCACTTCGTCTTGTTACCGCAAACGCAGGACTTGTTGTAGCGGCAAATATATGGGGTAAACTCAAGACTGTTAGCCAAATGGTTGGCATTATAGCGGCATTGTTCTTCTATACTCTTATCGAAGACTTTAACGTTATTGGCGCTTTCAATTTAATCGAACTTTGTCCATGCATTATCACTATAATAGATATTGTAATAATGGTATTGTTCTGGATTTCTGCGGCTCTTTGCGTAATCTCGGGACTTATTTACCTTAACGAGTGTAAGAGTTACATTAACACTTCAAAATAATAATTATTATAATATTTCCACGGAGTTGGTATAATTGTTCGATCTACTTAAAGAAGATATAAAAGCTATACAAGACCGCGACCCTGCGGCAAAATCATGGCTAGAGATTTTGCTCTTGTACCCAGGTCTAAAAGCTATTAGAATGCATCGTCGCGCGCACAAACATTATCTAAAAGGTCACTCTTTTAGAGCGCGTTACATTTCGCAAAAAGCGGCTCGCAAAACCGGTATAGAAATTCACCCGGGCGCTACTATCGGTCGCCGTTTGGTTATTGACCACGGTACAGGTATCGTTATAGGTGAAACCACCGAAATTGGCGACGACGTACTAATTTATCAGGGCGTAACCTTGGGTGGTACTGGTAAAGACGTAGGTAAACGTCACCCTACCATTGGTAATCGCGTTATGATTAGCGCGGGCTCAAAGGTATTAGGTCCTATCAATATAGGCGACGATTCTCGTGTGGCGGCAGGCGCCGTTGTGCTTAAAGACGTTCCGCCAAATTCTACCGTTGTTGGCGTACCTGCAAAGGTTGTGCGTCAAAACGGCAAAAAGGTTGATGCTGCACCGCTTGACCAAATTCATATTCCAGACCCAGTTCAAATTGAACTTGATAACATAACCAAAAAACTTAAAGAACTTGAAGCAAAGATAAAGGAGTAATCCAAAATGAAGATTTTTAATACACTCACTCGTCAAAAGGACGAACTTGTGCCAATCACACCGGGCGAGGTAAAGATTTACGCTTGCGGTCCCACCGTATATAACTATATCCACATTGGTAACGCTCGTCCGCTTTGCGTATTTGACGTATTGCGTCGCTATCTTGAATGGCGCGGCTACAAGGTAAACTTTGTTCAAAACTTTACCGATATTGACGATAAGCTTATCAAAAAAGCAAACGAAGAAGGCATTACCGTACCAGAGGTTGCTGCTCGTTATATAGAGGAATTTTGGGTTGACGCAAAGGGACTTAACGTTCGCGAGGCAACCGTTCACCCAAAGGCTACCGAAAACATTGCTGAAATTCAACGCATTATATCAGAACTTGTTGAAAAAGGTTTTGCATACGCAGTAAACGGGGATGTTTATTTCCGCTCTAAAAAGTTTGATGAATACGGCAAACTTTCGCACCAGCCACTTGAAGACCTCGAGGCAGGTGCGCGTATCGCTACCGACGATATAAAAGAAGACCCAATGGACTTCTGTCTTTGGAAGGGCGCAAAACCAGGCGAACCCGCTTGGGAGTCACCATGGGGCGAGGGTAGACCAGGCTGGCATATTGAGTGCTCTGCAATGGCAGAAAAATATCTTGGCAAAACCATCGATATTCACTGCGGCGGTCTTGACTTAATTTTCCCACACCACGAAAACGAAATTGCACAAAGCGAATGCGCAAATGGTTGCGATTTTGCTCACTACTGGATGCACAACGGCTTTATCAACGTTGACAACCACAAAATGTCAAAATCTTTGGGCAACTTCTTTACCGTTCGTGACGTTGCCGAAAAATATGGTTACGAGCCAATTCGTTATCTTATGATTTCTTCACAATATCGTGGACCAATTAACTATTCTGTTGATATTATCGAGCAGAGCAAAAACGCTCTTGAGCGTCTTTATACCTGCCGCAACAATATCGACTTTGCGCTAGGTAACGCAGCTGACGGCGGCGAAGTACCAGCATTTTTAGAAGAAAGAAAACAAGAGTTCATCACCGCTATGGATGATGACCTTAACACTGCCGACGCACTAGCAGCGCTTTACAATCTTGTTCGTGATATCAACACAATTATCGCAGCAGGTGCCGGCAAAGATACACTTACCGCTTGCGCAGCTACTTTTGATGAACTCACGTGGGTACTTGGTCTTGTGTACAATCGTAAGACCGAAGCTCTTGATAGTGAAATTGAAGAACTTATCGCAAAGCGTACCGAGGCAAGAAAAGCACGTGACTTTAAGACTGCCGACGAAATTCGCGACAAGTTAAAAGAAATGGGTATCGTTTTAGAGGATACTCCACAAGGCGTAAAATGGACCAGAGCATAAAACTAGAACCGATAGGCGATGGCAAGTTTATATACGTGTCACCACACCATACTTTTGGCACAGACGCAGTGTTGCTTAGCAATTTTGCAAAAGCCAAAAATAGCGACAAGGCGGTTGACTTGGGTACAGGTTGCGGAATAATCGCATATTTAATGCTTCGCGATAACAAATGCCAATATGCTTATGGCGTTGATATTTCGAGTGAGGCGATAGAACTTGCCACTCGCACAAAGCAGGAGTTTTCTATCGATAAATTTAATCCTGTTTTATCGGACTTAAAAGATTTAAAAGGAAAAGTGCCTTTTGGATGTAACACACTCGTTACTTGCAATCCTCCTTATAAAGCGCCATCGGCAGGCATTAAAAATCCCGATAGTGTAAAAAGTATTGCGCGTCACGAGGTGGAATGCACGCTTGAAGATATTATCATGGTTTCGGCAAAACTATTGCAAACGGGCGGACGACTCTGTATGTGTCAACGCCCGGAAAGACTTGCCGAAATGATGGATTTAATGCGCAAATACAAGATAGAGCCAAAAAGACTCCGTCTTGTGTGCAAGTGCGTCGGAGAGTCACCGTGGCTAATACTACTAGAGGGCAGACGTTGTGGTAATCCCGCGCTTACAATAGAGCCGACTTTGTACGTAGAAGACGGCAAGGGTAATTTTTCTGACGAAATGCTCCAAATTTATGGAAGCTATAAGGAAGCGTATTTATAATGGCTGGAAAACTTTATATAGTAGGCACACCAATAGGAAATCTTGAGGATTTTTCACCCAGAGGCAAAAGAATTTTGGGCGAGGTTGATTTTATCGCGGCCGAGGACACTCGCGTTACGGTAAAACTTCTTAATCATCTTGGAATTTCAAAGCCTATGGTGGCTTACTTTGAACACAACAAAAAAGAGCGTGGCAATACCGTAATCGAGCGTATGCTTGCAGGCGAGACCTGCGCTATCGTTACAGATGCGGGTATGCCTGCGATTTCAGACCCGGGTGAAGATTTAATTCGCGAATGTCACGAACATGGCATTGCGGTAGAATCGGTGCCCGGTCCTACTGCGTTTGCAACAGCTATGGCGCTTTCGGGTATGCCTAGTGGCAGATTTTGTTTTGAAGGATTTTTGTCGGTTAATAAGCCCTCAAGAAAACAACATTTAGAAGAAGTAAAAAACGAGCGGCGTACTATGATTTTTTACGAAGCTCCGCACAAACTAATAAAAACGCTTGCAGATATGTACGAAGCGTTTGGTGATAGAAATATCGCTATTGTGCGAGAAATTACCAAAATTCACGAAACGGTTATGCGCACAACTTTTAGCGAGGCGATCGAGTTTTACAAATCAAACGAGCCTCGCGGCGAGTACGTTTTAATAATAGAAGGCGCAAAAGAAGAAACAGTAACCTACACGTTAGAAGATGCAGTAAATCTTGCAAAAAAACTTATGGAAAACGGACTTCCTGCTTCTGCTGCGGCAAAAGAAGCGGCGGCTACAACAGGAATAAAAAAGAGCGACATATATAAGCAGATGCTTAGCTAAAATATGGTGGTGCGAAATGGATAACAAAGAAAATTTAGACAATATAAATAACGTTGACGATGCCGAAAATTTAAGCGGCAATGACAATATCGAATTTGATTTTAACGATACGTTTGAAAATATCATTTCTTCTTCAAAAAATAGTAAAGACGGGGAGTTTGAGGATATCGTGTCTGATTCTAGTCTAAAGCACGGCAAACATATATACGAAGATATTAGTTCTTCATCCCGCAAAAAAAATAAAAAAATACAAGGCTGGCAAAAGGCGCTAATCATTACAGGAACAAGTTTGTTCTTGGTAATTACTTTAGCGGTAGTTTGGTTTTTGAATTATTTTGACTATAATTACAGAGAAATCACAAACGACCCTAACGCGCTAGGCTTTGTTGAACATAAAGATGAAGAAATTATAAATATCGCGCTTTTTGGTGTTGACTCGCGTGACGAGTATGCCTTCAAAGGTAATACTGACAGTATTATGATATTAAGCCTTAACGCTAGAACAAAAAAGGTAAAAATCATTTCGGTTATGCGTGACACTTTTGTTCCTATGGAGTATCAGGGTAAAAACTATTACGCAAAGATAAATTCTGCTTATTCAAAAGGTCCGGAACATGCAATAAAAACACTAAACCAAGTGTATGACCTAGATATTTCAGAGTATGCAACGGTTAACTTCTTTGGCATGACCGATATTATCGATGCAGTTGGCGGAATCACCGCTACCATTACTAAGGATGAAATTACCTGGAAAGGTAACGATCACCCAAATCTAAACAACTGCATGGACGAAATATGTAGAGAATTAGGACTTAATGCAAAGGATTATTATATTCATACAGCAGGCGAGCAAACCCTTAACGGTGTACAAGCGGTAGCCTACGCGCGTGTGCGTCATTGTACAAGCGCTTGGGGAACTCGTGACGACTTTGGTCGTACCGATAGACAGCGCCACGTTATGCAAGAGTTGTTTAACAAGGCAACAAAGATGGGAACGTCACAGTATATCTCTCTTGCAAAAGCATTGATTCCTTGTACCGAAACTTCTCTTTCTTATGGCGATATTATCGATCTTGCAACAGGCATATTGATGGACTCTCCCGAGTTTGAGCAATATCGTTTGCCACCAGCAGAATATCAAACAAAATTTTTGATGAAGGGTCCTACAGGCTACGGCTCTATAATCTATTATGACCTTGATTACGCTGCAAAATTGGTGAACGGCATTATATATGACGACTTAACCATCGATGAGTTTGTAGAACAAAATCCAATCGAAAAGAACGACTGGTACTATGATATGACCGGCACTCACGGCAAAGACACCACTACGTCAAGCGCGACCAGCAGTTCGACGTCAAGTGTTATTTCGAGCTCGGATACAACCAGCACAGAAGAGGAAGATACTTCTA
This sequence comes from Clostridia bacterium, assembly GCA_017537245.1. GTDB lineage: Bacteria > Bacillota > Clostridia > Oscillospirales > Acutalibacteraceae > UBA737. The sequence continues at coordinate 30,690 of JAFYLD010000022.1, forward strand.
GCGACGACGTAACCAGCGAGGACGAAGCGCCTGATGAAGACGTATCTAGCGAGGACGAAACACCTAGCGAGGATACTTCAAGCGAAGAAACTTCTAGCGAAGAAGGTACCGAGAGCGACGTGACCGACGGTGACGTATCGTCCGACGTAGAAACCGAAGAAACACCATCTACCCCAGAGGAAACAACCTCTAGCGCGCCCGGTAAGAAACCTCATCGCAGTAAATAAGAGGGCAGCAAAATGAATAAAAAAAGCACAAATTGTGAAAGCTGCGCTAATTACGTCTATGACGCAGAATACGATGAGTATTATTGTGACTGCCGTCTTGATGAGGACGAAATGGCAAAGTTTTTAACCTCGCAAAATTTTAATTGTCCGTATTACGATTTTTATGACGAATACAAAATCGTGCGAAAACAAAACTGAAAGGCTAAATATAAATGCTTAAGATTTATTTGCTTTTGTCGGCAGTAATAACCCTATTGCTCGACATACCTTTTGAAATATTTAAACAAACGTATTCTTGGTGGCTAGTACCCGTGCTTTTGATAGGCGCGTTTGTGGCGCTAGTGCTATTACACTGTATTGTATTACTTGTAAGCGTGCTAGTGGTAAACCTTGACAAACCGCCAAAAGATACCGACTTTTTCAGACTGCTTGTAAAAACTTTTTTAAAGATGGCGTTGCCGATTCTTCGCGTAAAGGTGCACACAACCGGTCTTGAAAAAATCCCTGAAGACGAGCCTTTTTTGATAGTGAGCAATCACACGCATAACCTTGACCCTGCTATTATTTATTACGCAGTGCCGGATGCAAGAATTGCCTTTATCGCAAAAAAAGAGGTGCGCGACCTTTACCCGTTTGTGTATAAAGCATTACATAAATTAAACGGCTTGCCAATCGACCGCGAGAACAATCGTGAGGCAGCAAAGGTTATAATAAACGCAACAAAACTTATCAAAGAAAAAACCAATTCCGTAGCGGTTTTTCCGGAAGGTTACGTTAGCAAAACGGGCGAGTTGTTGCCAATTCGTAGCGGCTCTTTAAAAATTGCTACCAAAGCAAAGGCAAAGATCGTTGTCTGTACTACTTGGGGAACAAAACAGGTGCCTAAAAATCTATTCCGCAGAAGAACCGATATATATTTTGACGTACTTGACGTAATCGATACCGCCGAAAACCAACAAACGGTTGAGCTTGGAGAGAAAATCGGCGAAATTATGTTGGAATCACTAATCACAAAAGAAGGCTACCCAACAAAAACGCAAGAAGAGTCAATTGATTTTCAATAAGCGAATTGTATTATAAAAAACAACCCCCGCTCATTTGTGAGCGGGGGTTCTGTTATTGTTGATAAAATTCAATTAGATCATCAAGATTATTTATTCCAAAATCAGCAAAGCAGAAGCTTTCTTTTTGTAAAGAAATTCTATCATACCAAGCCATTGTTGACTTCATAAAGGGACAAGGCAAATTTAAAAAATCGGCGATTTGAATCAGTATTGCAAGGCCGAAAGAAAAATCAGCGGTAAAATAACGAGAGTTTAAATCTGGCGAAAATTCATTGCCGACCTGTACGCAAGGAGTTTTAAGCCCTTTAAAAGCCTTAATGCTGGTGATTTTGTTTGTTAGCTGCTCAGCGTTTTCGCTTTCGTAGTGAATCTTGAGCGATTTAACATAAGATAAATCGAACATATTAAGCGCTTTGCAAATGTTTTGCACCTCGCTGTCGCACTCGAGTAAAAGTTCTGATGATTTGTCAGTCCAGCCCTCGTAAAATAGAGGTACATCTGCATAGGTTTTACCTGTTTCATAATCCTCAAAGATGCTTTTAAGTCGTGTTGTATGCAAAATTGGATTAGAGGGAATAAGGGTGATATTTAAATAATTTGGCATGACCGAGCATTTCATATCAAAGATATCGCTTATTATTTTTGAACACTCGTTTACAAATGAGTGTGGAATTGCGGCGACAAATAACTCGTCGCGATAACCTGTTGCGCATACAATTTTACCGTATTCTACCAACCTCGCCACACTCGGAACTCGTTGAAGTCCAAAAAGCACACAACCTTTATCGATTGCCGTTTTAAAGGCAAACTCTCCGCCGCCTGAACCCGGCACCAAGCAAATTTTAGCGCCGATTTTTAGGTGCGGATACATTGTTTCGGCGGTTTTTTGCATATGAAAGGCAGGCACTGTTATAAAGATGAGATCTGCGCCGCCAAATGCTAAAGCTGCATCGTCGGTTGCGCAAGAGATGTTGCCCGCAAGGGTGGTTTCGCCAAGTTCGTTTACTATTTTTAAACTTTTTGAAATTTGGTCATATTTTGTTGTAAACATAGTTACATTATGGCCTTTAGATGCGCAATGAACCGCAATTTGTGTGCCGATGTTTCCTGCACCAACAATAGTAATGTTCATAAATTTTTCCTTTTAGATAAGTTCGGTTTTAAAGGCGTTTATAAGTTTATTGTTGTCCTCGGTTGAGCGAATAGCGATTCTTATATATTCGCCGTCAACCTTGGTTGAGAGATCCTTTATAAGCAAGTCGTGAACCACAAGCAGTTTTTTAGTAAGTTCTTTGGCGGTGATTTTGCCAGTAAGCTCAATCATAAAGTAGTTTGCTTGTGACGGAATAACGCGAATGCCGTTTATATCTTCAAGTTCGTCGGCAAAGCGTTTGCGTTCTGTACGGAATTTCTGAAGCGCTACGGCATAATCTTTTTTGTATTTTTCCGCAATTTGCATATAAAATTCGCCAAAGGAGTTAATGTTCCAAATAGCAACGTCTTTTTTGATATGTGAAATTGTATCAATGTCGCCACTCGCAAGAATGCCAAGGCGAATGCCGGGCACGCCATAGGATTTTGATATAGATTTAACAACAAAAAGATGTTTGTTGGCATTTAGTATTTCTTGATCTATTATTGTTGAGTCCAAGCAATCCGAAAAATCAACAAACGATTCGTCGATAACTAGCTTGATTGCTTTTTCTTTTGCCCAATCGATAAGGTGCAACAAATCGCTTTTTGGAATATAGTTGCCTGAAGGATTGTCGGGGTTGATAATAACAAGAGTTTTGATGTCTTTATCACCAAAGAAATTCATAACATCATCGGCGGTATATGAAAAGTCCTTGTTATCGGGAGCAAAAACAACCGAGTTTTCTTTTGTGTAACGGTTAGGATACTCTTCAAAAGTAGGGCGAATAAATCCAACTTTACCATCTTGCATTTCCATAAATGATTTAATAAGCTCGGCGGCGCCATTGCCGACGACGATGTTCTCTTGATGCACGTCAAAGTTTTTGGCGGCAAGCAAAGAATTAACACCCATACCGCTAGGATATTGAGTAATAAGTGTTTCAAAACTTGCTTTTATTTCGTCCATTAAACGTTGTGGTGGGAAATAAGGATTTACAAGATAGCAAAAATCAAGAAGTCTAGGATATCTCCAATAACCGCCAAAACGACGTTGCAAAGCGGCAACTTTTTCGTTGTCGTCGGGGTGGAACATAGAAGAAGCGATATCAAGATCTTGGATATCGTCAGTTTCGTACCAAAGTTGACCGTTAAGGCGCTCTGCCTTGATTTCGGGATTGTCGAGCATGGTGATAACGCGCAACACTTGCTCGTAATATTCATTTTCGCCAAGCGCCTTAATATAGGCGTTTAGGAATGGAACGTAACTGTTTTTTGAAAACTCTTTGCTAAATTTATAAATATTTACGGTTTTATAATATTCGTCTTTTTCGCTATATTTAAAGTTTTTGCCGGGAATGAATGAAGTAATGTTGTCGAGCTCGTCTATCTTTAGACAAGTACCATCCATCCAACATTCATACTTGTCGACAAGCGCCAAAGAAGGACGCGGATCATTAAGTAAAAGGTCAATAATGCTATCTTCAAAAATAAGGTCTGACTCAAAGAGTAAAGTGTCGTCTTCGCACAAATGATCTTGAGCAAGCGAAAGGGAATAGATATTGTTGGTTTTGTCGTAAATTGGATTGTCGACGTAAACGATAGGTGTGTTTATGTTTTTAAGCGTGGCGATGTAGTCGATAAGCTTTTGACCCTCGTATCCAACAACGATAACTATTCTCGAAAGATTGTGCTTGTCAATTTGGCGAAGCATACGCTCAATAAGAGTAACTCCGTTAATTTTCACCATACATTTGGTATTGTCTTGCGTAAGTTCTTTAAGTCTTTTGCCCATACCGGCAGCGAGTATAACAGCTTGCATATAAATAACTCCTTAATTGTTAATTTCGTCAGGAAAAACTAAAACGTCTGGACAGTGATTTTTTTGTTTTTCGAGAGGTGGAACTTGCATAAAGTCGCCGTATTCGGCGGTTAAAATATCCTCGAGATTTCCCGGGAAGTAAACTTCGGTATCTTCAAATTTTATTTTGTGCAAAGGATAGAGTTGTTGTTTGTCAAAAACGTTTCCGCAAAATTTAGAACCGCAACAGTATGCTGCGTGGTTGGTGTTGTCGGCGTTGTATTTTGTGCACGCTTTAAGACAACGGTTGTATAAAAATTTGTGTGAAACCAATTTTAAAAACAGCCACATAGTCGCGGTAATGCAGTGCGCGAGCTTAGCTTTAAAGCCTTTTAGCGGCAAGTGAGGGAATGGTATGTGCTTTATGATAAAGATTTTGCTAAGTATCCAAGTCTTTTTAAGATGCTTTGCTCTAAGTTTTTCATCGTCGGGGGTGTTGTCTATTGGAAATATATCAAGGAAAATGCCTTTTGGATATTTACCGTATTTGTCCTCGGTTGTAATAAACTTAGAATCTTTTATAATTATATGGGTGTTCATAACGGGGAAATCATTAAATTTTTCGGCGTTCACAACTATATATTTATCTGCGTAATCGTGTTCGAATATTTCCATCGCTTTTTTGTAGTCGTCACGAGAAATGCCAAGGTCGATATCGTCATCCCACGGAATAAAACCGCCGTGACGCAGCGCGCCGATACCGGTGCCGCCAAAGCCAAAATACGAAAGACCGTTTTCTTCACAAACCTTGTGAAAGTCGTTTAGTATTTCAAGTTCGCATCGTTGTAATTTTTTTAAAACTTGTGGATCGTATTGTCCTGACAAAACCATCATCTCCTACATAGTTATACACCATAATTATAGCAAACTAACGCTTGTTTGTCAACAAACGGCGCACCTTAAAAGAGAGTTGAAAAAAGACCTAAATAGTGATATAATAAATTGAATATTTGTGTGCTTTTGGAGGTGTGTACGAAAGTGTATACGTATAAACTGCCGCAGCAGTCTTCAAGAAAAAACTTTTTATTTAATATGATAGGCAGTCTTACCAATGCCATAGTTTCACTCACCCTTATGATTGTGGTAAGTTATTTTACCGATAAATCTACGGCGGGTGTGTTTTCTATCGCGTTTTCGACCGCGCAAATGATGTACACGATTTGCGTTTTTGAAATGCGCAACATACAAGTAACCGACGCCAAACGCGAGTTTTCGTTCCGGCACATATCAATGTTCCGCCTTTTAACCATAGCGGCAATGTGGATCTTCTTTGTGGTGTTTGCAATTATTCGCGGCTTTGACAAAGAAACGGTCTTGGTTATGATAGTCATTACGCTATACATGACCGTCGGAGCAATGTCCGACCTTTTCCAGGGCAATCTACACCGCAACGGATATTTAAGCATTGCGGGTCGCTCGCTTGCCTGCCAAGTAGCTTTAATGGCAATATCGTTTACCGTAACGCTTATTATTACAAGAGAACTACTCTATGCGGCAATAGCTATGCCAATAGCTGTAACAATATGGATTTTTGTTCACGATATACCTTTTAATAACAACTTTGATAAATTTAGACCAAAGTTTGAATTAAATGCAATTTCAAAAATGTTTTTGTGTGCATTACCGTTGTTTTTGTCATCTTTTTTGCACCAATACATTTTCAATTCACCAAAATACGCAATAGAAGGCGTTTTATCAAAGGCCGATCAAGCCAATTACGGTTATTTGGTTATGCCGGTTTTTGCGATAAATCTTTTGAGCATATTTGTGTTTAGACCACAGCTTATTACCTTGTCAGAAGATTGGGCAAACGGCAATTTTAAGGGCTTTAAGAAAACTGCAACAAAACTTTACGTTTGGGTGGCGCTTGTGTCTGCGTTGGCGCTCGGCGGTGGTTATTTGCTGGGAATTCCTGTTTTAGAGTTGCTTTACAACGCCGACCTATCTAACGAAAAGATGGTATTTATGGTGTTGTTGCTTTCGGGTGGATTTAGCGCGGCAAGCACGTTAACGCTTACTTTGTTCACCACAATGCGCAAGCAGGGTTTGTGCTTGATAGCTTATGGCGCAACAATTGTATTCGCGCTTATAATGCCGGATATAATGACGTCTGCGTGGGGACTTATGGGCGCGGCTTTTTCATATCTTTGCGAAATGGCAATGCTCTTTGTAATTATGTTCGTTATGTTCTTGATTAGTATAAAAAGGGGGAAATAAAATGTTCGGCTTTGTAAAAAAAGAGAAGGTGTCCATTTTATTTGCTATCGTCGTTTGCGCTATTGCGGCATTTTGCTGTGTGGCAAGATATTTTCCTACGAACGTCGGACAAATATATGATATAGATGCGTCTTCGATAGTTTCGTTAGAAAAAGAAGATGTTTTGTCTCTTTATAATTGTGAGCTTGACGATGAGAACAATTATAAAATACTAGGCGGTGACCCGCAACTAACGTTTTCTTCCCAAGCAAATGGAATTAAAGCCGCAAAACTTAATTTAAGTAAAGAGGCTGACACAACGATATCATTCGAGGTTTACGTTGCGTTGGAGGGCGAAAGTTTTACGGCCGAGAAATGTTATGCGGGTTGTGTGTTCAAAGGTGAGACCGGCGCGGTAATAAGTATTCCAAACGGAAATTATAGGTCTATTAGATTGGATATAGACGCTGATGACTCGGTGGTGTATAAAAGCCTTGAATTATACGATCAAGAAGCTGTAGTAGTACCATATACTCCGGCAACCTCTTCTAGTGGATACGTATTTACGGTTTTAATTTCTCTAGCGAGTGCAGTAATAGCATTTTTTGCAAACAAGCGTTTAAGATGGTGCGAATGTGCTGCAAAAACAATAAAAGAAAATGCAAAGAAAATAGCGTTGTTTTTAGGCTTAACGTTAGCTGCAATACCCGGTGCTGCATTTGTGGAATGGGTGCTTTGCAACGTAGAACGACAAGGTGTTTTTAACGCGTATAGATGGTTGTTTTTCTTTGGCGCGTTGGAATTAGTTATCACCTTTGTTTTGTTAAGAAATCAATTTGCTGAAAAACCCGAGAAACTTTTCTTGGCAGCGGCGCTTATTATGGGACTTATTATGCTTTTTGGTACACCGATAAAGCATATTTGTTGGGATTTGGATTCGCACTATCCCTGGGCGGTTCACTCCTCATATTCCGACATGGCGTATCTTACAGGCGCAGACGTAGCAATTGATAGAGTTGCGCCACAAAGTTTGCTAAACACCGGTTTTTCGCTCGAAAATTATGAGAGCGATTTGGCGTATATAACCAGTCTCGATGGAATGGTTGTAAAACAGGCCGAGGCTCAATTTTCGATAGCGCATCTTCCTGCCGGTATAGTTTTGGCGGTTGCCAGAAAGCTTGGCGCATCATTTGTGGTTAGATATACTTTGGGCAGAATAAGTTATTTGCTCGTGTATGTTTTTGTGTGTTATTTTGCTATCAAAAAGATTAAGAGCGGCAAAATGATACTTACCACAATCTGCCTTTTCCCAACGGTGTTGTTTATGGCAACCAATTATGCTTACGACAGTTGGGTTGTAGCATTTTCAATTTTGGGCATGGCTTACTTTATGAATATCTTACAAGAGCCCGAAAAACCAATAAAGGTATCTGATACGGTTATTATGTGCGCGGCATTTGCGTTGGCGGCATTGCCAAAACTTGTATATATTTTGTTGATGGGAATACCTTTCTTTGCTTATAAAAAATGGCAAAACAAAAAAGAATTCTTTAAGTATTATTCTATATTAATTACGGTCTTTACGGTTGTTTTTGCAATTTTTGCTATCACCTCGTTAACCAAGGTTAGCGGTGGTGGTGACACAAGAGGAGGAAACGTAAATCCGGGCGGCCAGATTAGTTTCATACTTTCAAATCCAATAGAATACGCAAAAATTCTTATCAAGTTTTTAAGACAATATCTATCGATCGATGGAATGAGGAATTATATTTCAAACTTTGCGTATTTTGGCGTAGGAAAGTGGTGGCCGGTGTTTGTGGTGTTGTTGGGCATTACCGCGGTTACCGATACAAAAGATGGTTTGAAATTTAAAATCCCGTTAATAATTAAAATCTTATCGGTATTGTTCTTTGTGGGAATGGCGGCGCTAATAGCAACTGCGTTGTACATAGATTTTACTCCGGTAGGAAACGGCGGCATTCTTGGATGTCAGCCAAGATATATAATACCGCTTTTGGCACCTTTGTTATTGCTAGTAACAGGACAAAGAAAAAATATTATAAAAGAGAAAAACGTATATAATGGATTTATAATATTAACCGCCACTGCGGCTACAATGTCTGACGTATATTTTTCGATGATTTCGAGAATGGTGTAAAGGAATTAAAATGAAAAAATCTTTTTGTCTTTTTTGTGCAAACTACCTGCCAAACCTTGGCGGTGTAGAAAGATACGTTTATAATTTGTCAAAACAACTTATAAGTTTGGGACACGAGGTTACTGTTGTAACCTCTAACGTGTTCGACCTTGCATCGCGCGAGGTTGACGAAAACGGAATAGAGATATTTAGACTCCCTTGTCATAATTTTATGAAGGGCAGATATCCTATTCTTAAAAAGAACGACGAGTTCAAGCAACTTGACACCGAGCTTTCAAAAAAGCATTTTGACCTAGTTGTTATAAACGCAAGATTTTATATTCACAGTCTTTATGCCGCCGATTTTGCAAAGAAAAACAAAATCAAGAGCATAACTATCGAGCACGGCTCTACACACTTATCGGTAGATAATAAATTGTTAGACCTAGTGGTTGCGCAGGTTGAACATTTTGTTACAAGAAAGCTCAAGAAAAAATGCAGCGATTACTATGCCGTATCTAAAGCGGCAGGCGAGTGGTCGGGACATTTTGGTATCGAGTCTAAAGGTACTCTTTATAACGCGGTAGATATTGATTCTATTGCCGAGGCGACACGTAAAGACGTGTGCGATTACCGAAAAGAATATAACGTACCGCAAGACGCTACGGTTATAACCTTTACGGGCAGACTTCTTAAGATAAAGGGCGTTTATGAGCTTTTAGACGCGTTCGAGCAAATAGATCGCGATGATTTATATTTGTTTTACGCGGGCGATGGCCCCGAGCAAGACGAGCTTAAAGCAAAGGCTGGCGACAGGGTAATATTTCTTGGCAAAATCGACTTTGATCACGTTGTAGCGCTACTAAACGCATCTGACATATACTGCCTACCATCCGTTTCGGAGGGTATGTCAACGTCGGTGCTAGAGGCGATAGCTACCAACACTTTTGTAATTACTACCTACAATGGTGGCGCTAGGGAGTTGATAACTGCCGAAGAATATGGTATTATAACTAAAGGAAACACTGCTAGCGAAACCAAAGCGGCAATCGAAAAGGCGCTCGACAAAGATTATCGCGCGGCGGCTTGTGATAGCGCTTATCAAAAATTGTTAGAAGGTTTTACCTGGCAAAAGACGGCCGAAAAATTAGTAGACCTAGTAAAATAAAGGAGATAAAAATGGAACTTCTTCTTATTATTCCGGCATATAACGAGCAGGACAATATTGAGCGAGTAATCGAAACGGTAAAAAGAGATTGTCCACAGTACGACTATCTTATAGTAAATGATGGTTCGCGTGATAAAACAGAAGATATCTGCATTAAAAACGGATATCATTTCGTAAGCCACCCCGTTAATATGGGACTTGCCGCTGCGGTGCAGACAGGCATGCTCTATGCTTACAAAAACAATTACGACGCGGCAATTCAGTTTGACGGCGACGGTCAGCACGACCCCGATTACGTAGAAAAAATGTCACACGAAATTGAAAAGGGCAATAATATTGTAATCGGTTCTCGTTTTGTCGAGGCAAAAAAACCAAAGTCACTTCGCATGCTAGGTAGCAACCTTATTCAGCTTGCTATAAAAATAACTACCGGCAAGACCATAAAAGACCCAACCTCAGGTATGCGTATGTTTGATAAAAAAATGATTAAAAAGCTTGCTTTTGCGGCCGATTTAGGTCCAGAGCCTGATACGGTAGCGCTACTTATTCGCGGCGGTGCGACCTATAGCGAAATTCAAGTAGAGATGCACGATCGTGTTGCGGGCGAGAGTTATCTTAATTTTGCAAACTCGGTAAACTACATGATAAGAATGTTTGTATCTATTCTTATTTTGCAGTGGTTTAGAAAGGGGTAACGGTATGAGTGGTTTATCAATAGCGATGCTTGCAGCGAGCATAATAACTGCGATTTTTGTGTTTATTAAGATTAAAAAATCACAGTTTAAAATAGGCGATACACTTTATTGGTTGCTTTTTTGTCTATTTCTTTTGGTTATGTCAATTTTTCCAAAAGCGATTTACTGGGTATCAAACAAAATCGGTTTTGAATCGCCTTCTAACTTTATATTTGTTATCATAATTTTCTTGCTTTTAGTTAAAATATTTTTACTTGATGCCCGCGTTTCTAAAAACGAGGACAAACTCATGAAAATATCACAGCGTTATGCGATAGATAACGAAACAAAAGAAAAAGAATAATATATAAACACAAACAACCCCTCTTTTGGAGGGGTTGTTTGTGTATGGGGATGAATATGGAGGTTGTCTTTGACGGCAGTGCAGAAACCGCCAAAGAAACCTTATAAAACCGTGTGGCAACCTAAGGGGACGGAAGGCGCCGACACAGATTTTAACAAATTTTGAGTTGTGTTGCTTGTTCGTTTTTTAAGATTCTTATTTTATACTCAACAAACGTATCGGTCTCTCTTTTGCGCGAGTTTGCCGATATTCCCGCGTTTTGCATTGTGCCGATAAGCTTTGCAAGGCTATTAGAAAATAGTTTAATATCACCAATGGCAGATTTTCTAATCGGCGTGGGTTTGAACTCTTCTATTTGTTCTTTTGGTGGGTTTACCACGTTTTCTATAAAACTTTCGGTTTGGGCAAGATTTAATCCGTCGGCAATTATTTTGTCAAGCGCCGCATCGCGCTCGGTAGCGGGTAGTCTTAAAAGCGCCCTTGCGTGACGCTCGGTCAGGTTTGCCGACAGCAGTCGTGACTGTATTTGAGGCGAGAGTTTTAAAAGACGCAGCTTGTTGCTGATAGTCGAATTTGCCATGCCTAGTTGTACGGCTATTTCGCCCTGTGTTAGTCCAAAATCGTTTATCAAACTTTGAATTGCAAACGCTTCTTCAAAGTAGTTTAGGTCTTGCCGTTGCACGTTTTCGGTTATGGCGTAGAGTGATGCTATAAGCTCGCTTGTGCGGTGCAACACGCAGGGGACTCGTCGTAGTCCTGCTAGTTTTGCGGCGCGCAGACGTCTTTCGCCCGCGATTAGCAGGTATTTGCCGCCGTCGCCTTTTCTAACTGTTAGGGGTTGTATAATTCCGTTTGCGGTAATCGAATCAGCAAGTGTTTGCAGTTCGTACGCGTCAAAACTTTTGCGCGGTTGGTTGGGGTTTGGGAGTATATCGTCCGGCTTTAACATAAGCAGTTTTTTGTCTGCAAAAGTGTGCATCGTGTCTCGCCTCCTTGTAAGTAAAATTTTAGCTTTGTACCGCCAAAAAGTAAAGCAAAAGCGGTCGGGACAAAATGACAACAAAAATAAAAAAGCGCCTTTTTACAAGGCGCTTTTTGCTATTTTACCACCCATACGTGGGTATTTTGGCGGAGTTTGCGATACCTTTTTTGCAATAATAAAGGCACGCGCTTCATTTTCGCGTAAGTTTTCACATATAATTGTTGCTTTTTCGCAACCCAAAATTTTATAAGCGTTACCGGCAGCGGCTAATTCTTCACTAGCGGCAGAGCCTTTCATGGCTACGAATTGACCGCCTACCTTTACAAAAGGAATACAATATTCGCAAAGCACAGGCAGGTTTGCTACTGCGCGTGCGCAAGCGATATCATATTTTTCGCGGTACTCGTTATTCTTGCCGCCGTCCTCTGCGCGAGAGTGAACGGTTTTGGCTTCAAGCTTTAATTCGTCAAGTACCGCGTTTAAGAATATAAGACGTTTGTTAAGTCCGTCCATAAGGGTAAGCTCTATATCAGGACGAGCAATTTTAAGCACCATACCGGGAAAGCCCGCTCCCGTACCAACGTCGATAACTTTTGCGCCTTGTTTTACATCTACGTTCTTAAAGAACAAAAGGCAGTCTAAAAAGTGTTTGTAAAGCACCTCTTCGGGCTCGGTTATCGCGGTAAGATTCATTTTTTCGTTCCACTCTACAAGCATATTGCCGTAGGTGTTTAGTCGCGCCTTTGCGGTGTCGTCAAGCGTGAGACCAAACGACTCGCAAATGGGGACGATTTTTTCAATGTTAAAATCTATCATAAAAACCTCTATTTTGAAAGATATATTAAAAGCACCGATACGTCGGCAGGGCTAACACCCGAAATGCGTGACGCTTGACCTATGTTTTTAGGCTTAACGCGATTTAGTTTTTCGGCCGCCTCAAGACGAAGTCCTTTTATTGTGGTGTAATCAAAATCTTCGGGTAGCGCCTTGTTTTCAAGACGGAGCATTTCGTCAACCTGCGCTTGTTGGCGGCTGATATAACCCTCGTATTTAATTTCTACCTCAACCTTTTCGCAAACATCGTCGGGAAGATGGGGGCGTTCTTTATCAAACGGTGCTAAACACTTGTAGTCAAGCTGTGGTCGTTTAATAAGGTCGGCAAGACGAGTGCCTGTGGTAAGTGGCGCTGTGCCGCGACTTTCGAGCAACTCGTTAAGTTCGGGCTTTGGCGCAAAGAATGTGGAGTTTATACGCTCAATCTCGGCGGTTTTTAATCGGCAACGCTCTAAAAAGCGTTCGTATTCGGTATCGTTTATAAGACCTAACTTATGACCTATCGGCATAAGACGTTCGTCGGCGTTATCTTGACGAAGCAGTAGTCGGTATTCGCTGCGCGAGGTCATCATACGATAAGGGTCAGAGCAACCTTTTGTTACAAGGTCGTCGATAAGTGTGCCTATGTATGACGAAGAACGAGAAAGAACAAGAGGTTCTAGACCGAGCACCTTGTGAGCGGCATTAACACCCGCGACAAAGCCTTGTGCGGCGGCCTCTTCGTAACCTGATGAGCCGTTAAATTGTCCCGCGCCGTAAAGACCCGGTTGTTCTTTTATTTCAAGTGTAGCGTAAAGCGCTAGCGGGTCAATGCAGTCATACTCAATAGCGTAAGCCGCGCGCATAACCTTTACGTTTTCGAGACCCTTTATTGTGCGATAAAATTTAAGTTGCACCTCTTCAGGTAGAGAGGACGACATACCCTGAAGATACATTTCTTCGGTGTTTTCGCCACAAGGCTCAACAAACATTTGGTGACGTTGCTTGTCGGCAAAACGCACGATTTTGTCCTCAATACTTGGGCAATAGCGAGGACCTACGCCCTCAATATCACCGGCGTATAACGGTGAACGATGTAGGTTTTCTAAAATAACCTTTTTTGTTTCGTCGTTGGTATAACCAATGTGGCAAACAACCTTGTTTTGTGGCTTTTCTAAACTTGAAAAACTAAACGGTACTGTTTCGTCGTCGCCATCTTGAATTTCTAGCTTTGAAAAATCTATACTCGCGCGGTCAACACGCGCAGGAGTGCCTGTTTTAAAGCGGCGAAGAGGAATGTTTAATTGTTTTAGCGATTTTGAAAGCTCGGTAGCAGGGAAGTTGCCGTCAGGTCCGCTTTCGTAATTAACCTCGCCAATGTAAATTCTACCGCCTAGGAAGGTGCCCGTCGCTAAAATTACACACTTACAAGCAAAGTCGGCGCCAAGACGGGTGATACAATGCCAAAGACCATCGTCGCGTTTTTCAATATGTACGATTTCGGCCTGTTTTACGTCAAGATTTTCCTGAAGCTCTACCGCGTGCTTCATATAGGTACAATACTCGCGGCGGTCAATCTGCGCGCGCAACGAATAAACCGCAGGACCTTTGCCGCGATTTAGCATACGGCTTTGCAAGGTGGTAGCGTCGGCCGCTTTACCCATCTCGCCGCCCAAAGCATCAAGTTCGCGAACAAGGTGTCCCTTTGCGGTGCCACCGATTGACGGGTTGCAGGGCATATTGCCTACCCAGTCAAGATTTATTGTAAACATAACCGTTTTACAGCCAAGTCGCGCAGGGGCCAAAGCCGCCTCGATACCTGCGTGACCGCCGCCGATTACGGCTACGTCATATTCTTCTGCTGTATATTGTTTTATCATACAAATCCTCATTTGCGGACGAGCATTGCTCGTCCCTACATAATACTGATTATTTTCCTACACAAAATCTCTTAAATATCTCGTCGCAAACCTCGTTTGTAACGCGTTTGCCGGTAAGCTCTAAAAGCGCCGCTATTGCGTCGTCGACACAAACGCCAATAGCGTCAAGCGTCATTCCCATCTGTAACGCGTCGCGAGCGGCAATTACTGCCGAAAGCGCGCGGTTTACACAGTCGCGTTGGCGCTCGTTAATAAGAACGGTATCGTCGGGCGAGAGCATATCGGTTTTGCACACGTGGTTTATAGCGTTGGTTAGCGTTTCGTAACCGCTGCCACTCTTTGCCGAAATTTCTACCACCTCAAAATCGCCTAGCTCACTTTTGCTAAATGCGGCAGGCAGGTCGGTTTTGTTAAGAATGATAATGCACTTTTTGTCGGCAATATTTTCGAGTAGTTGTTTATCGTCAGAGTCAAGCGCGGTAGAGCTATCGAACACAGCGAGTAACAACTCGGCGTTTTCGATTTTTTGCATAGCTTTATCTACGCCAAATTTTTCTACCGTGTCATCGGTTTCGTGAATACCTGCAGTATCGGCAAGGTTAAGAGTCACATCACCAAGACTAACGGTTGTTTCAACAACGTCGCGGGTAGTGCCTGCAATATCGGTAACGATTGAACGGTCAGAACCACACAACATATTCATAAGGGTAGATTTACCAACGTTTGGTTTGCCGACTATCGCGCAGTTAATACCCTCGCGAATAATTCGTCCCATATCGTAGGTAGAAATCAGCTTTTGGCATTTTGCGTAACACTCGTCAAGAAGCGCTGCAAAATTTTCTTCGTTTAAATTTGGTATATCTTCATCGGGGTAATCGGCAAATGCCGCAAGAGAAGCCGCCGTTTCTAGTAGCTTGTTTAAAATATCATCGGTGTCGCGACTAATGCGACCTTCACGCGCGCCGCGAGATATTTTTGCCGCCGCATCGTTTCTAGCAGAGATTAGCCCCATAACACTTTCGGCTTTTGTAAGGTCGAGTTTGCCGTTTAAAAAGGCGCGTTTTGTAAACTCGCCGCCTGTTGCAAGTGTGGCGCCACACTCGAGCACTCGGCGCAAAACTTGACGCGCAACCACTGTGCCGCCGTGAACCGAAATTTCTACCACGTTTTCACCGGTATAACTTTTGGGCGCCTTAAAAACGAGGGCTACCGCATCGTCAATTGCGTGGTTTTCGCCATCTACAACCTTGCCATAAGCGGCAGAATAACCGTCTAAATCGGCAAGAGGTTTACACGAAAACGCAAAAAAGCACTTGTCTGATACTTTTATTGCATCTTCACCCGAAATTCGTATAACACTAATACCGCCTTCACCCAAAGGTGTGGCAATTGCCGCTATTGTGCGTTCGCTCATAAAATCACCGCCAAAACTTTAATCAAATTATTTTAACACATTTTTTTGGCGTTTTCAATACGCTTTATTTTATATTGACGAAATAATATTTTTCTATTATAATAATATAGATTATAATAACATTACCTTAGGAGGTTTTTAATATGAGAAACGAACTTTTAAAACTACTTGCTACAAATGCGCGCTACACAGTAGAGCAATTAGCTGTTATGCTAGCGGAAACCCCTGAGGCGGTCGCGGCCGAGATAGACACACTTCAAAAAGAGGGTGTAATTTGCGGCTACAAAACCGTTATCGACTGGGAAAAGGTTGATGATACTAGCGTGTCAGCTATTATTGAGCTCAACGTTGTGCCAAAGGCAGACCTCGGTTTTGAAGAGGTTGCCGAAAAGGTTGCTTCATACTCTGAGGTAGAGGCAGTTTATCTAATGTCGGGCGGTTATGACCTTAACGTTGTGGTAAAGGGCAAAAGCTTGCAACAGGTATCTCGCTTTGTTGCGCGTGAACTTGCCACTATCGATTCGGTTACTTCTACCGCTACACATTTCGTTATGCGCAGATATAAAGAAATGGACGTTAAACTTATTGAAACCGAAAAGGATGATAGGGGGACGTTTCTTTTATGATAGACTATTCAAAAATACTGTCTCGTACCGTTACAGAGATCAAGCCATCGGGTATAAGAAAGTTTTTTGATATAGCCGCTACAATGGATGACGTTATATCTTTGGGTGTGGGTGAGCCCGATTTTCAAACGCCTTGGTCGATTAGAAAAGCAGGCATAACATCACTTGAAAAAGGAAAAACTAAATATACCTCTAATTCGGGCCTTATAGAATTAAGAAAAGAAATTTCTAACTATATAAATCGCAAATGCAACGTTGAATATAACCCGACTAATGAAATTCTTTTGTCGGTGGGCGGTAGCGAGGCTATTGACGCCGCGCTTCGCGCAATTATCACACCGGGCGATGAGGTTATTATTCCTCAACCGTCATACGTGTGTTACGAGCCTATAACTCAGCTTGTGGGCGGCGTGCCCGTTATTATAGAAACGCTTGCGGAAAACGATTTTAAAGTAACACCCGAGCAACTTAAAAACGCAATTAGCGAAAAAACAAAGGCACTAATTTTGCCTTATCCTTGCAATCCTACAGGCGCAATTATGGAAAAAGCAGATTTAGAAGCGCTTGCTCAAATTTTGCGAGATACTAATATTGTGGTAATATCGGACGAGATTTATTCCGAGCTTACCTTTACCGACGGCGAACACGTTTCAATAGCGTCGATAGACGGTATGCGTGAACGCACAATACTAATAAACGGCTTTTCAAAAGCCTTTTCTATGACAGGCTGGCGACTGGGCTTTGCTTGCGGACCACAAGAGATAATATCTCAAATCACAAAGATTCACCAATTTGCAATAATGTGCGCTCCAACAACGGCGCAGTACGCGGCGATAGATGCTTTGCGCAACTGCGATGAGGCCGTTGCGAATATGAAGGCCGAGTACAACCGCCGCCGCAGACTTATAGTAGACGGCTTTAACAAGGCGGGGCTAATCTGCCGCGAGCCAAAAGGCGCGTTTTACGCCTTCCCTTGTATTAAAAGCACCGGTCTTACAAGCGAGGAGTTTTGCGAAAGACTGATCCAAGAAAAACACGTTGCAGTAGTACCGGGTACGGCTTTTGGCAAGGGTGGCGAAGGTTTTGTTCGCGCGTCTTACTGTTACAGTCCCGAGCATATTATAGAAGCACTTCGTCGAATTGACGAATTTGTAAAGGAGATATAAAAATGAAAAAAGGTTTAATTATAACGCTCGCTGTTACAGGCGGGGCAATAATATTATCAATACTTATATTAGTGATAATGGGCATAACTTCCTATAACGGTTTTGTTGCTGGTGAAGAGACTTTAAAAGAAAAGCAATCAACAATATCGGTTCAACTTCAGCGCAGAGCAGATTTGATTCCAAACTTTGTAGAAACAGTAAAAGGTTATTCCGACTACGAACAATCAACTTTTCTAGCGGTTACAGAGGCAAGAACGGCGGTTATGAAGGCGAATGGCGCAGAAGAACAAGCGGCGGCTAGCGCTCAACTTGATAACGCTATTGACGTTTGGGTAAACGCTATAACAGAAGCTTATCCAGAACTTAAAGCGTCGGAACAATACGTTGCTTTGCAGGATGAACTTGCAGGCACAGAAAATCGCATTGCAAAAGCGCGCACAGATTACAACGAATCTGTAAGCGAATACAACAAGTCAATACGCAGATTCCCAAAGAATATTTTTGCTAGTATGTTCGGCTTTGAAGAGGCAGAATACTTCGAAGCTGACGAAGCGGCAAATACAGTTCCTAAAGTAGAGTTTTAAAAAGTATGAAAAAACATTTTAAAAGGGGTATAGCGCTACTCTTTGTGGCGATAATAGCGTTTTCTCTTTGTGCTTGTGGCGAGGGCGATGATTTTATTAAACCGACCGAGGCGTTTTTTGTAAACGATTTTGCCGACGTCATCACACCTGAAGATGAACAAATAATTTGCGCGCAGGGTAAAGCGTTACAAGAAAACACAAAAGCGCAGGCGGTTATAGTTACTGTCGATAGCCTTGATGGACAAGCCATAGAGGACTATGCGTACGAAATAGGTGAAAATTGGGCGCTAGGCGATAAAGAAGAGGACAACGGTATAGTTATTCTTTTGTCGGTAAGTGACCGCGAGTATAGAGTCGAGGTAGGCTCTGGTCTAGAGGGCGCTTTGCCAGATAGTAAAACAGGTCGCATAATGGATCACTACGCTGCGCCAAAGCTTGCTACCGATGATTTTTCGGGCGCATTATTAGACGTTTATAACGCGATAACAAACGAGATTTATCTCGAATATGGAATAGAAACAACACCAAACTATATACCGGTTGAAAATCTGCCCAAAAAACAAGAAGAATCATCCGCAGGCAAGGTGATAATATCCTGGGTTGTAATGGTGGGCATAGTGGCGCTTTATATCATCTTCTTTGGCGGTAGAGGCGGACTGTTCATCTTTGGCGCGCCACGATTCTATGGTGGATTTGGCGGCGGCTCATCGGGCGGCTTTGGCGGCTTTAGCGGTGGCGGCGGCTCGTTTGGTGGCGGCGGCGCAAGCCGAAAGTTTTAACTAAAAATATTTTAAAGGTGGGAAAATATGTCAGAACAGTTTAATAATAAAGATTACGGCGACTATTTTTCCGCTGTAGAAAAAAACATCAAACGCGATGCTAACACGGTTAAAAACGAAAAAGCAAATGAAAAAATTACAGAACGAAGAATATCTGTAAAAAGCGCGTCTAAAAAAGTTATAAGGGTTCGTCCGTGGGTGTATATGGTGGCGATAGTATTGGTGGTTGCGATGGTGTTAACCATAGTGTTTACTGCCGGCACTGGTGATATACCGCAAATAGAGGGTGACGACGAGGTAAGTAGTATAACCAGCACCGAGGTTAAGGTTGAAGAAGAAAAAACGATAAACCACTATGCCGAATACGATGATTCAACCCAAACGATACCTGCTAGCTTTGCTGCGCAAAATATAATTGTTATAAATTGTGACACCAACAAGGTTGTAGCGGCACGAAACGCGAGCGAGCGTTGTTATCCCGCGTCAACCACAAAGGTAATGACAATTCTTACCGCGGTAGATTATATTACCGATTATAACAAAACGTTTACTTTTAGTTACGAAATAACCGACCCTTTCTATCGCCAAGAGGCGACAATGGCAGGTTTTGCTAATGAAGAAGCGGTTAATATGACCGACCTGCTTTACGGCGCAATATTGCCGTCGGGCGCAGATGCTACGGTGGGACTTGCGATATCGGTCGCAGGTAGCGAAGAAGAGTTTACAAAGCTCATGAACAAAAAGGCAAAAGAATTGGGACTTAAAAACACCCACTTTACCAACGCTAGCGGACTTTTTGACAAAGATCATTATACAACCCCCGAGGACATGGCGATAATTATACGCGAGGCTATGAAAAATGATGTGTGCCGTAAGGTGCTATCAACCTATCAATATACAACCGCCTCTACTCCTCAGCACCCAGAGGGAATACTTCTTACTAGCACACTGTTTAGTCACATGTATGGCACAGAGCCCGAAGGCTCGGATATAATCGGCGGTAAAACCGGTTTTGTAAACGAGTCGGGTTACTGCATTGCATCGTTTGGACATAGCGACAACGGCACAAATTACGTGTGCGTAACATATAGGGGCGCAGGACTTTGGCCTACGACCTACGATCAAATAAATTTATATACCAGTTATGCGAAATAACCACTTGCAAATAAGTTATAAAAATGATATTATAAAATATGTATGTGAATTATAGATTTTATTTTTAGGAAGAGGAATAAAATGGAAGAAAAAACTATAAATATTATGGACCTCGTGATGCTCGCGTGGCGAAAACTTTGGATAATAGCGATAGCGGCTGTTCTTTGTGCGGCGCTTGCTTTTGGCTATTGCAAATTTTGCGTAACTCCATCATATAGCGCTACGGCGTCTATACTTGTTACAAACGGTGCGGTTACAACCTCTTATGCAGAAACAACCGACAAAATTTCGGGTAGTGACATTTCAGCTTCTTTGTATCTATCTTATACTGTTGTTGATATACTTAACACACCTGATATTTATATGGAACTTGCAGAAGAACTTGGTGAAAAAAATTACCAAAGTCTAAGAGGAGGTTTCTCTGTTTCTAGAAGAAGCGAAGACACTTTGTTTATCGATATTACATATTCTAGCACCGATATGAACAAAGCGACAAGCGTTGTAAACAAGTTTGCCCAAGTTGCTTGTGACTATATCCCTGGATTTATTCCATCTGCTAAAGCAAACGTTGTATCTACTGCGGTAAACGCATCTCAAACTTATCCACGCACAACCATGACAACTGCCGTTGTTGGCTTATTGGGCGCAGCAATAGCGTTTATTGTATTGTTTGCTATGGAATCTATGAATCACGCAATTAAGGGTGAAGAAGATTTTACTCAATCTTTCGACGTGCCACTTTTGGGCGCGGTGCCTGATTTTGAAAACGTAGATAATGGCGGTTATCGTAAGAATAAGGGCAGAGGAGGATACGGCAGTGGCTATTAAGAATAAAACAGATAACAAACAAAGTGTTATGAACATAAACGAAACTCGCCACGTTCCTTTTGCCGTGGTCGAAGCTTACAAAGCAATTCGTACCAACCTAACCTTCTTGCTTTCTAATGCCGAAAACAAGGTTTTTGGTATTACAAGTCCAGAGGCTGGCGAAGGCAAGTCAACCACTTCGGTTAATATGGCTATTGCATTTTCGCAACTTGGCGATAAGGTGTTGCTTATTGACGCTGATATGCGCAAGAGCTCAATTCACAAAAAACTCAAAATCGAAAATAACGCAGGTCTGTCAAACATTCTTGCAGGATTTAACAAGTATCAAGATACTATTCATCACGTTAATGATACCTTTGACGTTATAACAGCCGGTCAAGTTCCACCAAACCCATCTGAACTTTTGGGTTCGGCAAGATTTAAAGAACTTGTAGAAGCGGTTAGCAAGGAGTACAGCTACGTTATTATCGATACTCCACCTATGGACGTTGTAACCGATGCTTTGGTTATAGCTCCACACACAGCAGGTCTTGTATTGGTTGTAAAAGATCACGTTACACCAACCGATTCTATTAGTCGCGCTATCGAGGCCGCTAAATTTGCTAATATCAATCTACTTGGCGCTGTTATGAATGCCGCAAATCCAAAATCGGGCAGCAGATACGGTTATCGTAAATATGGCTACCGCAAGTACGGATATTCTAAATACGGTTATGCTAAATATGGTTACGGCAGTGCGCCTACCCTTAAAAAGCCGGAAGAATCCGAATCGGAAAATTAAGAGTAATTTTATAATCGGGAGAACCTTGGCGTTTTCCCGATTTTTTAAAAGCGAGGTGTCCGTATGGCTTTTTTAGATATACATTCACATATTTTGCCACAGGTAGACGATGGCGCAAAAGATATAGAAACGTCAATAAAACTGCTCGAAATGTTAAAAGAGCAGAGTGTTACCGATGTTATAGCTACTCCGCATTTTTATCCTGACGAAGACAATGCGGAAGAATTTATAGACACGGTTGAAAATGCATATAATAACCTAAAAAAAGAAACGTTAGGAAAAGATTTACCTAACGTATATTTGGGTTGTGAATTAAGATACTTTAACGGTATTGGAAAAAGCGAAACTATCAAACAATTTACAATAGCGGGTACTAATTATTTGCTTTTGGAACTTCCGTATGACGAGCCTATCAAAGATTTCGTTTTGCAGGACATAATAGATATAAACGAGCGATTAGGACTTATTCCAATACTTGCGCATATTGAAAGATATGGCAAAGTAAAAGGTTATAAAAAACTTTTAAAACTTATATCAAACGGCGATGCCGTTGCGCATATAAACGCGGGCGGAGTAATTAACAAAGAAACAACCCGCCTTTGCGAAAAGTTAATAAAGGGCGGTTACGTATCGTTCTTGGCAAGTGACACGCACTCTGTCCACAATCGACCTCCGTATATAAAGGCGGCGCTTGATATGATCGCAGATAGACTCGGTCGCTCGGCGGCTAATAGGCTTATAATTAAATCAAACGCGTTGCTCGAAGAAATAGAGGCGGCAAATGAATAGTAAAAATTTAAAAATAAATAAAGTGGGCGAGTTGGTATATATTACTTTTCCGCGACTCGAAGCTTGTGGCGCGGTAAGGCATATATTTTCTACCCGACTAGGCGGCGTAAGTAGTGGTCAATTCGCCACAATGAACACTAGTTTTTCGGGTGGCGATGATTTTGCCGCGGTAGAAGAAAATTACCGACGACTTTGTGGCGCTGTGGGTATTGATTATAAAAACATTGTTCTTAGCAAGCAAACCCACACCAACAACGTAAAAATCGTTACCAAAGACGATTGTGGTACGGGTTATACCAAACCGTCTTTTCAAGACGTTGACGGACTTATCACAAATCAGTCGGGCGTGGCGCTCGTAACCCAGTATGCCGACTGCACACCGCTATTGTTTTGTGACCCTGTAAAGCGAGTTTGCGCGACAAGTCATGCGGGTTGGCGCGGCACAGTGGCGCAAATAGGCAAAGTTACGGTCGAAAAAATGGTTAGTGAATTTGGTTGTGATCCGCAAGATATTATTGCGGCAATCGGGCCTTGTATATGCGAAAGATGTTACGAGGTTGACACACCCGTGCTAGACGCTTTTATGGAAAGCGGCATAGACGTTACGGGAGTATTCCGTGAGGGTCGCGACGAAAACCACTTTATGCTCAATTTGGTGCAGGCTAACAAAAACATACTTTTGTCTGCAGGAATAAAGGAAGAAAATATCGACGTTAGCGATATTTGCACCTGTTGCAACGCAGACGAATTACACTCGCATCGCGCAACCGGTGGCAAACGTGGAAACCTAGCCGCGATTATTGAACTTATATAAAAGGGGAATATATATGAAACTAAACTACAAACGCACCACGCTTATTGGTTTGGCATTTATGTCGATATTGGCATTTTGGCAATTTTACGACCAGGTAATACCATATATATTAGAGTCAAAGTTTGAACTAAGTACCTTTACCGCAAATGCATTTATGTCGGTCGACAACATACTTGCTTTGTTTATGCTCCCGCTTTTTGGTATGCTCTCTGATAAAACTCATACTCGCCTTGGCAAGCGCACACCATATATCTTATATGGTACTATCGGCACGGTAGTTTTAATGGGCGTGTTAGCATATTTTGAAAAAACAAGCAATTTTACCGGCTTTATCATAGCGCTTATGGCATTGTTGGTTGTAATGTCTACCTATCGTTCGCCAGCGGTTGCATACATGCCCGACGTTACCGAAAAACCTCTTCGCAGTAAGGGTAATGCCGTAATTAATCTTGTTGGTTACGTTGGCGGTATTTTTGCAACTATCGTTATGATGTTTATGCTCAAGAGCGAAACCGCTCCAGATGGTACGAAGATATACACTTCTTCGTTTACACCGGTGTTTATTGTTATTGCGGCATTTATGTTGGTGTCGGTGCTTGTTATGGTGTTTACCGTAAAAGAAAATAAAGTTTTGGCAGAAACCAACGTTAAAGATGAAGAAGAAACGGTCGTAAGCGGCAAGAAAAAGCTTGCAAAACCGGTTTTTGTAAGTCTTGTTCTTATTCTTTTGTCAGTATTTTTATGGTATACCGCCTACAACGCAGTAACAACCTCTTTTTCAAGATATTGTATGGAAATATGGAACATAGACCTTGGCAAATCTTCTAGTTATCTTACCGTTGCAACTGTTGCTGCAATAGCGGCGTTTGTGCCGCTCGGTTTTTTATCGAGCAAACTCGGTCGCAAAAAGGCAGTACTTTTGGGTATAGTTCTTATGACCGTTTGCTACACAATAGCTATATTTGTTCGTCAAGAAACACCGCTTATGTATCTTATATTTGCGGTAGTAGGCATTGGTTGGGCATCTATAAACGTAAACTCGTTCCCAATGGTTGTTGAAATGTGCACAGGCTCCGACGTAGGTAAATATACCGGTTATTATTATACCTTCTCTATGGCGGCGCAAATTGTAACACCAATACTTTCTGGCTATTTAATTGATAAATTAGGTTTTGGCTACAACGTATTATTCCCATACGCAGTATTCTTCTCGGTAGCGTCATTTATTACAATGTGCTTTGTGCGTCACGGCGACTCAAAGCCTGACAGCAAAAAAGCTATCGAAGAACAGTTTGCGGCAGACAATTAATATATAAAGGAAATAAAAAATGCAATTTAGCGGATTTCAAAAATTAACGTTACTAGATTTTCCCGAAAAAACCGCGTGCACCCTGTTTACCGCAGGGTGCAATTTTCGCTGCCCATTTTGTCACAATGCGGGACTTGTAACGCGTATAGATAACACAAATTATTTTACCGAAGAGTACGTTTTGGATTATCTTAAGAAACGTCAAGGTATATTAGACGGTGTTTGCATTACTGGTGGCGAACCACTAATGCACAAAGACCTGCCTGATTTTATAAAAAAGGTAAAGGCACTAGGCTACCTTGTAAAGCTAGACACAAACGGCTCTTACCCCGAGCGACTCGCAGCGCTAATCGACAGCGGTCTTATCGACTACGTTGCGATGGATATAAAAAATTGCAAGGAAAAATACGTACAGACTGCCGACTGCAGCGAGGAGCTTTTGTTGAACGTAGAAAAGAGTATAGAGCTATTAAAACAAAAGAAAATCGACTTTGAATTTAGAACTACCGTTGTAAAAGAATATCACGAAACAGACGATATCAAAAAAATTGCCGAGTGGATTCGTGGCGCCGATAAATATTTCTTGCAAAATTTTATTGATTCGGGCGATTTAATAAAAAGTAATTTATCGGCTCACTCTCGTGAAACGCTAGAGTTTATGCGGTCTTTGGCACAAGATATAATACCGAAAGTGGAAATTCGAGGAATTTAACACTATATATTGTGTTTTTACTATTGACAAAGTATATATATTCATATATAATGTATCTTGCTCACCAAAATTTTTGAGAAAAGGGGATATATGAATGTATAACGTAGTAAAACGTGACGGAAAATCTGTAGAATTTAACATACAGAAGATAAGCGACGCTATCAAACAGGCATTTGAAGCTTGTCAAAAAGCATACAATCAAGACGTAATCGACTTTTTAGCACTAAAGGTTACTGCTGATTTTACAGAAAAGATTGAGGACGGTAAAATTACCGTTGAAAATATCCAAGACAGCGTTGAATCTGTTCTTATTAAGGCTGGCTATGATGATGTTGCAAAGGCATACATTATCTATCGTCGTCAACGCGAAAAGGTAAGAAACCTTAACGCAACAATGGTTGACTACAAGGCAATCATTGACAACTATCTAAATATTTCTGACTGGCGTGTAAAAGAGAATTCTACCGTTACCTATTCTGTAGGCGGTCTTATTCTTTCAAACTCTGGCGCGGTTACTGCTAACTATTGGCTTTCTGAAATCTATGATGACGAAATCGGTAACGCTCACCGCAACGCTGATATTCATATTCACGACCTTTCTATGCTTACCGGTTACTGCGCAGGTTGGTCACTAAAACAGCTTATCCAAGAAGGTCTTGGCGGCGTTCCCGGCAAGATTACGTCTGCTCCTGCAAGCCACCTTTCAACCCTTTGTAACCAAATGGTAAACTTCCTTGGTATAATGCAAAACGAATGGGCAGGCGCACAGGCATTCTCATCATTTGATACCTATCTTGCTCCATTTGCAAAGATTGACAACCTCAGCTATAAAGAGGTTAAGCAGTGTATACAAAGCTTTATCTATGGTGTAAATACTCCTTCTCGTTGGGGTACACAGTCACCATTTACCAATATTACACTTGACTGGACAGTTCCAAACGACCTTGCAGAGCTTAACTGTATCGTTGGCGGTAAGGAAGTTGACTTCAAGTACAAGGATTGTAAGAAAGAAATGGATATGATAAACAAAGCGTTTATCGAAATCATGATCGAAGGCGATGCTAACGGCCGCGGTTTCCAATATCCAATTCCTACCTACTCAATCACACGTGATTTTGACTGGTCAGAGACCGAGAACAACAAACTTCTCTTTGAGATGACTGCAAAATACGGTACACCATACTTCTCTAACTATATCAATAGCGATATGGAACCAAGCGACGTTCGTTCAATGTGCTGCAGACTTCGTCTTGACCTTCGCGAGCTTCGTAAAAAGTCAGGCGGCTTCTTCGGTAGCGGCGAATCAACCGGTTCTGTTGGCGTTGTTACAATTAATATGCCACGTATCGCTTACCTTGCAAAGGACGAGGCTGATTTCTATGCTCGCCTCGACAAGATTATGGATATCTCTGCTCGCTCACTTCACGTTAAGCGTACAGTTATTACAAAGCTTCTTGACGCAGGTCTTTATCCATATACCAAGAGATACCTCGGCACGTTTAACAACCATTTCTCAACACTTGGTCTTGTTGGTATGAACGAAGTTGGTCTTAACGCTAAGTGGCTTGGTGTGGATCTTACCCACGAAAAGACTCAAAACTTTACAAAAGAAGTGCTCAACCACATGCGTGAGCGTCTTTCTGACTACCAAGAACAGTATGGCGACCTCTATAACCTTGAGGCAACACCTGCTGAATCAACCGCTTTCCGTCTTGCTAAGCACGACCTTAAGCACTATCCAAATATCATTACTGCAGGTCGTGGTCCTGGTGAGACACCATACTACACCAACTCTTCACACTTGCCTGTAGGTTATACCGAAGATATCTTCTCAGCACTCGACGTTCAAGATGAGCTTCAAACACTTTACACATCAGGTACAGTATTCCACGCATTCTTGGGTGAAAAGCTTCCTGATTGGAAGGCTGCTGCAAACCTTGTAAGAAAGATTGCCGAAAACTATCGTTTGCCATACTACACCATGTCTCCAACATATTCTGTATGTAAGAACCATGGTTATATCTCAGGCGAGGAATACACCTGTCCTGATTGCGGCGAAAAGACCGAGGTTTATAGCCGTATTACCGGTTACTACCGTCCTGTTCAAAACTGGAACGATGGTAAGAGCCAAGAATTTAAGGATCGTAAGGTTTACGATATCGCAAATTCTAAGCTTACTGCTAAAGAGGCAACCGAGGCTTGCGCTTGTGAAGAAAAGACCGACGCTGTTCTTGCTGACGGTAACTATCTTTTCACAACTGCAACCTGCCCTAACTGCAAAATCGCAGTATCACTACTCGACAAAGCAGGCGTAATCTTTAACAAGCTACTTGCTAACGAAAACGTTGACGCAGTAAATGCTCTCGGCATTAAGCAGGCTCCAACACTTGTTGTTGTAGAAAATGGTGCAGCTACTAAATACACAGGCGTATCTGACATTAAGAAATATCTTAATGCCTAAATCAAAAACTTAAAAAGTGGCGGGTAACACCGCCACTTTGTTTTAGGAGAAATATAAAATGTATGATATTATAGTAATAGGCGGCGGTCCTGCCGGTCTTACCGCAGCAATTTACGCTCGTCGCGCTAACAAAAGCGTACTAGTTATAGAAAAAGGTTCCTTTGGCGGACAAATTACCTACTCGCCAAAGGTTGAAAATATACCCGGCTTTGCCGAGGTAACAGGTAACGAGTTTGCCGAAAAGTTGGTAGAGCAGGCCTTGGGACTTGATGCCGAGGTTGAATGCGCCGAGGTTTTGGAAATAAGACCTGGCGAAGTAAAAACCGTTGTTACCGATAGTGGTGAATTTGAGGGCAAGACAGTTATTATTGCAACAGGCGCTAAACATCGTATGCTAGGACTCGACCGAGAGGAAGAATTCGTTGGCGAGGGCATATCTTTTTGCGCAGTTTGTGACGGCGCTTTTTATGCCGGTCAAGACGTTGCGGTAATCGGCGGCGGTAACTCTGCACTTCAAGAGGCTATATTGCTTTCCGATTTGGCAAAAAAGGTTTACCTTGTTCAAAACCTTGACTTTTTAACAGGCGAGCAAAAATTGCAAGAAAAAATTGCCGAAAAGTCAAACATAGAGGTTATTCTAGGTCACACTGTAAAAGCAGTTGTTGGCGATACAACACTTAAAGGTATTGTTATTGCCGATGCAAGTGACAACGAAAAACAACTTGATATCGATGGTATGTTTGTGGCAATAGGTCTTATTCCACAAAACGAGGCTTTTGCAAATCTTGTAAACCTTGATGCAAGAGGTTACGTAGATTCTGACGAAAACTGCCTTACCAATGCCGACGGTATTTTTGTAGCAGGCGACTGCCGCACCAAAAAAATCCGTCAGGTAGCAACCGCTGCTGCCGACGGCGCAATCGCCGCATTGGCCGCTTGTGATTATCTTGATAAATAAAAAAACACGACTTGATTTTTTCAAGTCGTGTTTTTAATAGTTGAAAATCATAAAACCCCTGTGTGCCGTTGACACAAAAAGCCTCCCTTGCCTAAAGGGAGGTGGCGCGACAAAGTCGCGGCGGAGGGATTTATCTTTTTGGATATGGTAAATCCGGGAGTCCTAAAATGTAATCTGCAGAAACGTTATAAAATTCACATAGTTTTATAATATCTTCAACCTTATATTTACTACGTCTTTGTTCGTATTTTGAAATTGCGGATTGTTGACAGTTAAGAACTTTTGCGATATCTTTTTGTCCTAAATCATTATCTTCTCGAAGTTGTGTTAATTTATCTACATAATCCATTTTATTCACCTCAAGATAATTATAAAAATTCTAAAATGGACTATTGACAAAAAGTCTATATCAGACTATAATGTGCTCGGTCGCCAAACTAATGCGGCGTAACAAACGTTGCGACACAAAAAAGACACTGCTAAATTAAAGCAGTGTCTTTTTGTATTTTTAATGAAGTATTTTGCTAATCGCAAAATATGAAGTAATTATCACAGATAATTATGAAGTATTCGGTAGTTACCGAATATGAAGTAAAATAAATCCCTATAAATACGCGCAGCGTACTTCGCATTGCGTAGCAATACTTCATATCCGTAGGATACTTCATAAATCCCGTTTGGGATTTATTTCATCACGCATCGTTAAAACGATGCGTTAGTTGCTAAGCTTGTATGATAGTCGCATTAGGCTATCGCCAAAGTGAATATTCTCTACCTCAACGTCGGGGTGGTCTAGAGCAATGTCGTAATGACTAAAGTTTAAAAATCCTTTTACGCCCAATTTAATAAGTTGGTCGCAAATTTCTTTTGATACTTCTTTTGGTATGCAAAGTATTGCGGCGTGTGGCATATTTTCGCGGCAAAATTCGTCTAACGTAGATATGTGTCTTATCGGTACGTTGCGCACCATTTGACCAACAAGCGATTCCTTTGCGTCAAACATACCAATAAGGTGAAATCCCTTTGCCTCAAAGTTAATATAATGAGCAATAGCGCGTCCTAAGTTACCCACACCAATAATAATTGCATTTTGTGGTTTGTCAAGACCTAGTATTTTTGCAATTTCGTCCTGCAAAAGTTCAATATTATAGCCATAGCCTTGTTGACCAAATTCGCCAAAGCAGTTTAGGTCTTGTCTTATTTGACTGGCGGTAAGCTGCATGCGCGCCGACAACTCGCGCGATGATATGCGAGCGAGTCCTTCTTTTTTAAGCTCGCCCAAAAATCTATAATAACGTGGCAAACGCTTAATTACTGAGTTTGAAATGCCTGATGGATTCATTGTAAATACCTCTAGAAAGATTGTTAAAAAATTGAACAAGTTTATTTTAAAAAAATTTTTTAAAAAAGTCAAGAAAAAATGCTTGACAAATGAAAAAAGGTGTGTATAATAAAGAATGTAAAAAGTAGTAATGATTACTACTTTCGAGAAACGAGGTGAGTTATGGCAAACTATTCTAAACAACGAGAGGCGATACTAAACGATCTTCGCTCAAGGTGTGATCACCCGACAGCTGCCCAGGTTTACGAGGGGGTAAAAAAGGTGATACCCAACATTAGTCTTGGTACGGTTTACCGTAACCTGGCGAGTCTGGTCGAAAGTGGCGAGATACTAAGCGTCACGGTAGGCGACGGTTACGAGCACTTCGACGGCGACAAATCGTTTCATCTGCATCTGCACTGTAAAGAGTGCGGCGCAATAATAGACTCTCGAGTCAATGAGGAAAAACTAAAGGGCTTGGCCGAGTTTGACGGCTTTAAACCCGAAACCAGCGTATGCGTGGTTTATGGACTATGTAAAAATTGCTCAAAGCAATAAAATAAATAAAAATAAAAAACTATTTAATTTTTGGAGGATTTTAAAATGAAAAAGTATGTATGCATGATTTGTGGTTACACTCACGAAGGAGATATGGCACCAGACGCTTGCCCAATTTGCAAAGCGCCAGCATCAAAGTTCCAAGAACAAGCAGCAGAAAAAACATGGGCTGCTGAACACGTAGTAGGTATTGCAAAAGGCGTTGACCAGAGAATTATCGACGGTCTTCGCGAGAATTTTAACGGCGAATGCTCAGAAGTAGGTATGTATCTTGCAATGTCAAGAGTAGCACACCGTGAAGGTTATCCTGAAATCGGTCTTTATTGGGAAAAGGCAGCGCTTGAAGAAGCAGAGCACGCAGCAAAATTTGCTGAACTTCTTGGCGAAGTTGTTACCGACTCTACAAAGAAAAACCTCGAAATGCGCGTAGACGCTGAAAACGGCGCTACACTCGGCAAGTTCGAGCTTGCAAAACTTGCAAAAGAACTTGGCCTTGACGCTATTCACGACACAGTTCACGAAATGGCTCGCGACGAAGCTCGTCACGGCAAGGCATTTGAGGGTCTTCTTGGTCGTTATTTTAAATAATCGAAACGCAGGGTGGGGGCAATGCTCCCGCCCTTTTTGTTTTAAAATAAAAAATGTATTTTTTAAATTTTTTAGCTAACAATATTACGGGAGGGTTGATTTTATGAAAAAAATAATTGCTTTTACTTTATGTCTTGTTTTTGCGTTATCACTTACCGCGTGCGGTCGTACGATGGAGGGTGTTAAAGATGACACTCAATCTATTGTAAGCGATACCGAAAGCATAGTTAGCGATGCTAGCTCTGCGATAAAAGATAACGACAAAAAGACAAATCTTATGGCGGGCATTACCGCAAACGACGCATTAGAGTCGGCGCTTAAGCACGCGGGATTTCAAAAATCGCAGGTAAACGATATTGATATTGACCTTGACCGTGATAACGGCAAGTTAATCTATGAGGTAGACTTTAACATTGGTGATACCGAGTATGATTACGATATCGATGCCGATACCGGCGCTGTAATTTCTGCCGACAAGAGCAAAGATTAAAAAGGCAAAAGCGTGGGCAACCGCGCTTTTACTTTTTTGTTGTAAAAAAATATGGTGTGTGTTATAATACAACAAAGGTTTAAAAAGGTGATAGTTATGAAATTGGGCAAAATAAATTTGAATATTACAGATAAAAAACTTTTGTATATTATAATTGCGGCGGCAGCGCTTTTTGTAGCATGCGTTATAACGATTTTTATAGTTATTTTTGGCGGTGAGGAAGAAAAGCCACAACCACCAAGTCCACCAAAGGAACTCGCGTTCCGAATACTAGACGCGAGTCGAGAGTTTGCTATTATCGGTGATGATGAGCAGGTTATTACGGCTAGCGACGTAGAGGGTGTGTACATAATGCATATCAAGGGTGAAAATCGCTATTTAGAAATTCGCTTTAATGAAGATGGCGCCGAAAAATTTGAAGACGCTATCGATGATTACGAGTCGCTTACAATCACTCTTGACGGTAAGGTTTTGGTCGAAGATGTAGTTGCTAACGAGTACGATTCGCAAAAGGCAAAAATTGATGGCGATTATGCAACGTTGATGGGTTATTTTAATGAAATGACGTAAAAAAGCAAGGTCTATATGACCTTGCTTTTATCTTTTTTAATCGGTTTTTTCTAGTATTGCCGCCATAACGGTAAT
This sequence comes from Clostridia bacterium, assembly GCA_017537245.1. Taxonomy (GTDB): domain Bacteria; phylum Bacillota; class Clostridia; order Oscillospirales; family Acutalibacteraceae; genus UBA737. The sequence goes on from JAFYLD010000022.1 coordinate 63,165, forward strand.
ATCGTCTTGTCTATTGGTAGCGCTGCGCCGTCTCGCGCAATCGCAAATATATTCTGCCAAATCCTGCGCAGAGCCGTCGCGCCAATTTTCTAGCTCGGCGCGAATCCACTCGGTGCCGTCAAACGTAACTCCGTCAGAGGCAAGCAGTAAAATATCGCCCGACTTTAATTTGATACCCGCGCGATCAAAAGATACGTCTTTTAATATTCCTATAGGCAGGCTATTACTCTCGGCGCGCCCTGAGTGACCGCCTCTGCGCACAAGTGTTGGAGCAGCCCCCGCTTTATACAGCTCTACGTTACCGCTAAAAAGGTCTATACTTGCAACGTCCATTGTGGCGAGCGACTCGTCGCTAGACTTGAAAAGCATAGAAGAATTTAGTATTTTTAGCGAACAATCGTAACCAAATCCGGCTTTTAATAGTCGCGACATAAGACCAGACGCCATTGCTCCATCAACGGCAGCTCGTCCGCCCGTGCCCATACCGTCGCTAAGCAACATTATAAAATGCCCCTTGCCGTCGTTAAAGTATTTATAAGCGTCGCCGCATATTGTGCCCGATTGCGCAGAACGTTGTTCAACGCCAATATCTATTCTAAAATTTGGGTGTTCGTTTACGGTTATTACCGCAAAATCACCGCTTTTGGTGATATTTGGTATATCAAAATCGCGCTCGCACGCAAGGGATAAAATTTTCATAATTTGCATGCGGTTGAGCACTGTTTCTTTTAAAAGCGAGATTTTAATTTCTAGCGATAGGCGAGTGAATTTATCAATTTTTGCCGAACAAGAAGTCGCGTGTATGCCAATGTTTTTTAGCGCAGAAACGGCCGATTCAGCCAAGTTGTAGTCAAATTGTTGTTCGTCCTCTAGGCTCAAAGCCAGTTCGTCCAGCATGACCGATATGCCCTCAAACTGCTCTGACACAACCTGCCGCACCTCGTCGATTCGGTTCTCGGCAGAGATGAGCGACGCATAAGCCGAGTAACGATTTTGCACCGCGTCCTCTACCTTCTTGACGCGTAAGCATCTACCGCGAAAATCATTAAGCGACGTGTCGCTATCACTGGTGTCGCATCCTTTGACAATGTTTATCATTTTCATAACCGCCGCTACTGTGTCGGCGTTTTTGTTTTCCCAACAGTGCAGTCGCAGTTTGCACCCTGCGCATGCATCCTGCTCAATAAAAGATAAAATATTTTTAAAATCAGGCGCGTTTATTTTGCCTAGCTCTTGCGATACTTGTGACACCGTATCCGACACGTCGACAAGCGCGCTAGACGCAAGGTTTAGTCGCAAAGATAGCGCGTGGTTTACCGATTCGCTAGACTGTAATTGTGGTTTGTAGAAAAAGAATTTGCCAATGTGTATTCCCGCCGAGCGTGGAATAAGCAAAAAGAACAAAGCGCCTATCAATATCTCGGTTAAAAATGCCGATGACCCGTCTTTAAATTGCATAAAAGATAACCCGATTATACCGGTCGCTATAACCGAAACGCTCTGCGCGTATTTGCCCAGACTTGAAAAAATTCCGCATGCGAGTCCCGCAAAAGCATATATACCAAAACCGCTCTCAAAAGCGTTGGTCGCAGCCGCCACAAATGATAGCGCTATGCCGCTGGCGGCGCTTGCGGCAGCGCCCGCATATTTTGATGAAACAAGAATTAAAACTATACCTAGTATAAATCCTACCGACAACCCAAAGACTAAAAAACGCGCAATTCCGATTATCAAAATGGTAGCGCTCGACAACAAACACACCAAACTATCAAAAGAAAAACCTGCCGTTTCATCATTTAACGCGACAAAAGCGCGATATACTACAAATACCCCGCCTAGTATAATAATTGACTCGGCGGCAAGTTTTATCGCGTCTATGGGTGTGCCGCTATAACTGACTATGCCTGTAACTAAATTTGCGATAGACGTAATCACACTTAAAAACACCGGGTTTTCACAAATCTTTTTAAAATTTGAAAGCAATAGCCGTATGGATACCACCGCAAGCAGCGCAGCAATGTATCTAAATCCGCCGCTGGTAGCAGGGAAAAAGTAGCCTAAAAAACTGCCTACGGCAACGCTAGGCAAAAATACACTACTACTGCCACCGACAAAAATTATGCCAAAAGGCATAAGCGAGCCCAAAATCAAACCCCTAGCGGCAATAAAACCTATGACAGTAGCGAGTATATGTAGCGATAACGCGTTTATAAATTCTCGCTTGTTTTCTAAATAACTTTCTTGCGTTTTCTTGATTAACTCTTTCATTTTAAAAAAACACGTCCTTTGTTTTGTGATAAATTCTCATTTTCAATTTTATCTATAACGTGTTGGACTTTTTGTCAAAGCGGGTTAAAATAAAAACACTATTTTTGTCTTTAAATAGAAAAATAAATTTTATTTTATATTAAGTAGGATTTGTGCTTTTTACAGTTGACAAATTATTGCAAAAAAGTATAAAATAATAGTGCGCACTGTTACTTTAATAACTATTTGAGGTAAACGTTTTGAAAAAGATAAAGATTTATAGCGAAGTAGTATATCTAATAGCGCAGTTTGGTTTAACGTTTGCGGTTGCCGTTTTGGCGGCGGCTGATTTTGGTGTGTCTATGGTGGTCGCGCCAGCTTACATATTAAATCTTAAGTTTTCATTCTTTTCGTTTGGCACGTGGGGATACGTTGTGCAGGGTGTTTTGTTTATCGCGTTTTGTATTGCGATAAAGAAGATTAAGCCGATATATTTTATGTCGTTTGTCACCTGTGTAATATATGGTTACATACTAGATATGTGGCGCGCCGTAATCCCAATTTTAAATCCCGATATCACTCCGCCCGGCGAATTTGATATGTGGCTTAGAATTGTTATGTTTATAGTAGGCGAATTTTTAACCAGCTTTATGGTAATGCTTTTCTTTAAATCGTATATCTATCCGCAGGTATGCGATTTTGTGGTAAAAGGAATAGTAGAAAAATACAACTTAAATCAGGTTAAATTTAAACGAATCTATGATATTAGCACCCTGCTGGTTGCAATAATTTTGGCATTGGCGCTATTTGGCAGCTTTGTTGGCATTGGTTGGGGTACGGTTGTAATCGCGCTTGTTACGAGTCCGTTAATTGGTGTTTTTGGCAAATGGTATGACAAACACGTTGAAACGGTAGCGCTGTTTCCAAAACTTGAGAAAATGTTTGATTTTTAAAAAAGGAGAAAATATGACGTATAATGAAATAAAACAAGACAAATCGATTCACGATTATATCGAATTGGCAGACGCATCGCTTGGTGCGCGAGGATTTACAGAGCATAGTTTTGCTCACGTAACCGCAGTAGCCGAAAAGGCAGGCGGAATTCTCGAAACACTGGGCTACGGCGCACGTGAGATAGAATTGGTTAAAATTGCAGGTTATTTGCACGATATCGGTAATCTTGTGAATCGCGTAGACCATAGTCAAAGCGGCGCTGTAATGGCGTTTAGAATACTCGATAATTTAGGTTTTGATTCAAAAGAAATCGCAGGCATAGTTACGGCAATCGGTAATCACGACGAGGGAACAGGCGTGCCTGTAAGCGATCTTGCAGCGGCGCTTATATTGGCCGATAAATCAGACGTTCGTCGTAATCGTGTTAGAAAATTCGACGAGTCAACGTTTGATATTCACGATAGAGTGAATTATTCGGTAACCGCATCGGAATTAATTATCGATGATGACAAAACCAAAATCGAACTTAACCTTACTATTGATACAAAATACGGTTCGGTTATGGACTATTTCGAAATATTTATGGGACGTATGTTGCTCTGTCGCAAAGCCGCGGAGAGACTGGGACTTAAATTTAAATTAGTGATCAACAATCAACAGTTGTTGTAAAAAAACAAAGACCTCTACTTTTTAAGTAGAGGTCTTTTTGCATTGGTTATAAGCCTCCCTTGCCTAAAGGGAGGGGGACCGCCGAGGCGGTGGAGGGATATATTAGTTTTTAAGACTTTGCATAGGCGCTGGAATTCGTCCGCCGCGGTTAATGAATTTTGCAGGGCTTGCGGTAAGGTTTACGTCCATGATTGGACCCTCGCCCAAAAGACCGCCAAAGTTAAGCTCGTCGCCCGCTTTTTTACCAATAGCAGGTATTACGCGAACTGCGGTGGTCTTTGAGTTTACCATACCGATAGCAGCTTCGTCGGCGATTATTGCCGATATAACCTCGCTTGGTGTGTCGCCTGGAATTACCACCATATCAAGACCCACCGAGCAAACCGCGGTCATTGCTTCTAACTTTTCTATTTTTAGGTCGCCGCTACGCGCCGCTGCAATCATACCCTCGTCCTCTGACACAGGAATAAACGCGCCCGAAAGACCGCCAACCGAGTTACAAGCCATAACGCCACCTTTTTTAACAGCGTCGTTAAGCATAGCAAGAGCGGCGGTAGTGCCGTGTGTACCACAAACACCAAGACCGATTTCCTCTAGTATTCTTGCTACCGAGTCGCCAACCGCAGGGGTAGGAGCAAGAGAAAGGTCAACAATACCAAATGGAACACCAAGTCTGCGAGCCGCCTCGCTACCTACAAGCTGACCCACGCGAGTAATCTTAAACGCGGTACGCTTAATAGTTTCGGCAACGGCGCCCAAGTCACCATCGCACTTCTTTAGCGCGGCATAAACAACGCCCGGACCCGATACGCCAACGTGAATTACACAGTCAGGCTCGCCAACGCCGTGGAATGCGCCAGCCATAAATGGATTATCTTCCGGAGCGTTACAAAATACAACCAACTTTGCAGGACCAATACAGTCGCGGTCTGCGGTAAGCTCGGCACTTTCTTTAACGATTTCGCCCATAAGCTTTACAGCGTCCATATTTATGCCCGCTTTGGTAGAGCCAATGTTTACCGACGAGCAAATGTTTGTTGTTTCGTTAAGTGCGCGAGGAATAGAGCGAATAAGCTCTACGTCGCCTGCCGAAAAGCCCTTTTGAACAAGAGCCGAATAACCGCCAATAAAGTTTACGCCAACGGTGTCGGCCGCTTTTTGTAGAGTGTGTGCGTACTTAACGGGGTCGCCGCCCGATACGGCAACAAGCATAGAAATAGGGGTAACAGATATGCGCTTGTTTATAATCGGTATGCCGTACTCGGCCTCGATATCTTGTCCTGTTTTTACAAGATTACCTGCCAAACGCACGATTTTGTCATAAACCTTTTTGCAAGAAACGTCAATATCGCTGTCGGCACAATCGAGCAATGAAATGCCCATTGTGATGGTACGAATATCAAGGTTTTCTTGACGTATCATATTAATGGTTTCTAAAATATCACTAAGATTTATCATTTTATTTCACCTTAAATTCTGTGCATAGAATTAAAAATATCTTCGTGCATAACGTGAATTTCCAAATTCATGCTCTCGCCCAAAGTTTTCATTTTGTCAGAAAAATCTTTAAAGTTGCAGTTAAGACCGGAAATGTCGGTAAGCATAACCATTACGAACATATCCTGCAAAACCGATTGTGTAATATCAATGATATTAACGTTATACTCGGCGCAAGCAGCACTAACGCGCGCGGTAATACCAACGGTGTCTTTACCCATAACTGAAATTACTGTTTTTTTCATAATAATAACCTCACAGTTTTAAATTAAATATATTATACAATAAGTTGTAGCTATAAGCAAGTAAAAAAGTATGTTGTAACTATTGATGCAGTGTGATATAATAGTGAGCGAAAAGGGGAATGAACGTATGAAAGTGATAGGTCAAATAATTGCCTTTCTAGATAGTGATATGACCGAGCCGACTCTTTACGGTTGGTTTCATTTAGTTTTTCTTGCCGCTACTGTAATTGCCGCGGTGTTACTTATAAAAAGGTTTAAAAGCCCAACAGAAAAAACAGTAAGAAAAATACTAATAATTTTTGCAGCAGTTTCTTTAGTGTTAGAAATATATAAGCAGATTAACTTTACGTTTTCGTACGACGGCACGACTATAAACGCCGATTATCAGTGGTATGCATTTCCGTTTCAGTTTTGCTCCACCCCAATGTACGTAGGTTTGCTAGCGGCAATTATTAAAAGTAAAAAAATACACAATGCGCTTTGTTTATATCTTGCATCGTTTTCTCTTTTTGCGGGCGTGTGCGTTATGGCGTATCCGGTGCAGGTGTTTATAGGCACAATAGGCATCAATATTCAAACTATGATTTGTCACGGATCTATGATAGCTATTGGCGTATGGTTGCTTTGTTGCGATTATATCAAGTTTGACAAACGTTCGATTTTACCTGCGGCTTCGGTTTTTGGCGTTGTGATTCTTATAGCGTCAATAATGAACGAGATAGCATATTTTAGCGGATTGCTTGAAAGCGAGAACTTTAATATGTTTTACATAAGTCCGCATTGTGATCCTAGTTTGCCGGTGTATTCTTTGGTTCAAGAAATCATACCATTTCCGCTTTGTTTAATTGTTTATTTCTTGGCGTTTTCAATTGCGTCGTATCTAATATTACTAATTCCAAATTTAAAAAAGAAAACAATCATATCTAAAGAAAAGCAAAAAGTATAAATTAAAAGCAGCGTACTAAAAGTACGCTGCTTTTATATATGGTGCACCTGACAGGAATCGAACCTGCACCGAGTTGCCCCGACTAGAACCTGAATCTAGCGCGTCTGCCAGTTCCGCCACAAGTGCCAATGTTTAATTTTAAAGAGCAGCCGCGCTCCGCGTGACTCTTGCGGTGCCCGGCGACTCGTCGCTGCCGCTCCTCACTTGCCGACCGCTGCGCCTTTTTGACCTTCGCTGCATCCCACACAGTGGGCGCTTGGGTCAAAAACTGTCAGTTCCGCCACAAGTGCATTTGTTGCAGATAAAATTATACATAACGCGTTTTAAAAAGTCAAGGCAATAATTGGTGCAGAAAGTTAGCCTAATGCGATCTTATCTATAAGTTCTAGTTGCTCTTTTGTAAAGGAGGCAGACTTTATAGCACCAATGTTATCAAGTATCTGCTCGGGTTTTGACGCGCCTACAAGCACGCTTGTAACTCCTGCGGTTTGTAGCACCCACGCTAGTGACATTTGCGCGAGCGTCTCGCCGCGCTCGACAGCAATTTGGTTAAGCGCTTTTATTTGGTTTAGTCTGTGCTCGGTAAGATGCTCTTCTTTTAGGAATTTGCCGCTTGTTCTTATACGGCTGTCACTAGGAATACCATCGATATAGCGGTTGGTGAGCAAACCTTGTGCTAGTGGGCTAAAGATTATAACGCCTTTTTTCTCTTTTTTGGCCGCCTCTAAAAGTCCGTTGTTTTCGATACCTCTATCAAAAATAGAATAGCGGTTTTGGTTTATCACAAAAGGACAGTTAAGCTCTTTTAGTATTGCAGCGGCTTGAGTCATTCTTTCGCCGTCATAGTTTGAAAGACCTGCGTAAAGTGCCTTACCGCTCTTTACCGCTTGCGCTAATGCGCCCATTGTTTCTTCTAGTGGTGTATCGGGGTCGGGGCGATGATGATAAAACACGTCTACGTAGTCAAGACCAAGTCTAGTTAGGCTCTGGTCAAGGCTAGATAGCAAATATTTGCGTGAGCCAAAGTCGCCGTAAGGACCTTCCCACATATAGTAACCGGCCTTGGTGCTAATAATCATCTGGTCGCGGTAAGCGCCCATTTCCTCGCGTAATATTTTGCCAAAGTTTTCTTCGGCGCTGCCAGGCACGGGACCATAGTTATTAGCAATATCAAAATGTGTAATACCATTATCAAACGCGGTAAAGCACATATCTTTCATATTTTGGTAAGAATCGTTTGTGCCAAAGTTGTGCCAAAGACCGAGCGACACCGCAGGTAGTTTTAGTCCGCTTTCGCCACACTTGTTGTACTGCATAGCGGCATATCTGTTTTCGTTTGCGATATATGACATAAATATTCTCCTTACAATAGTTTTTTGTAAACGTCGCCAAATAGTTGCTCGGCAAACCATACCTTCTTTACAGTAAAGGTTTTGCCGTCGAGGTATTGCAAAACACCGCCGTCTGTGGTAAAATTAAATGTCAATTTATATGAGTAGAGCGCTTGCTTGTCAAAACCCATCTTTTTATCGTTTTGTAGTTTGCCGTATTTTCCGTCGCCCAAAAGCGCGTGACCGATAGATGCCATGTGCGCGCGAATTTGGTGTGTGCGACCGGTAATGAGCTCGACCTCGATAAGTGAAAGATTGTTTTTAGAAGCAAGAGTATTATATTTTGTTTTTATAGTTAGGTTATTGTCGGTCTTTTTACCGCTTAAATAAACCTTGTTTTTGTCCTCGTTCTTTTCAAGAAAACCCTCAAGCAGTTGAGACTTTTTCTTTGGCACACCGTGAATAACCGCCAAATAACGCTTGTCGATTTCGCGATCTTTGATTTTGTCGCAAAGAATACGAAGTGCCTCGGCGTTTTTTGCCGCGATAACTATACCGCCTGTGTTGCGGTCGATTCTATTAGCGAGCGACGGCTTAAAGCTGTTTTCCTCGTCGGGTTTGTACTCGCCTTTATCGTACAGATAATGTTGAATTCGACCGATAAGCGTGTCGCGATATTCGCTTTTGTCGGGGTGAACGATAAGACCTTGTTCCTTGTCAACGAGCAGAATGTTTTCGTCCTCGTAAACGATATTAAGTCGCGCGGGCGAGCTTAAAAAATCGTACTTTGGAGCAACCTCTACAAAGAATTCGTCGTTAATATATGCCTCTACCAAGTCGCCAACGTTAAGGCGGGTAGATATTTCACCACGTTTGCCGTTAATCTTGATTCGCTTGGTACGAATGTATTTATACATAAGACCTTGCGGCAAGGTAGGACAAACCTTGGTTATAAATTTGTCTAGGCGCTGGTTTGCGTCATTTTTGGTAATAGTAAAACTTTTCATAATAAAATCCTTTTTAAAAAAGAGGTGTAAATATGGACAACCTACACGAAGGTCATCGCGAACGTATAAGACAAGAGTTTTTGCAACACGGGTTTGGTGAAAATACTCCGCCACACAAAATTTTGGAGATACTTTTGTTTTACTGTGTGCAAAGAGCCGACACGAACCCAATCGCGCACGAACTTATAAATAAGTACGGTAGCGTTGCGGCGGTGCTTGATACTCCGGTAGAGGAACTTGCCGCGTTTAAGGGGCTTAGTGAACGTGCTGCGGTGCTGCTAAAACTTATAATGCCAATCGCCAAACGCTATATCTACGACAAGCAAGAAAAGAAACCAACCTTTTCGGGTCTTGATAGCATAGGTAAGTATGCGCTGGGTCGTTTTCTTGGCGAAACTCGTGAAAAGGCATACGTAATGTGTCTTGACACTCGTGGTAGCATGCTTGATTTTGCACTTTTGGGCGAGGGAAGTCTAGATAGCGTAGGCTTATCAAACCGCGAGCTTGTTAAAAAAGCGCTCGACTGTAACGCTACTGCGGCGGTAATTTGCCACAACCATCCAAACGGATTAGCGCTACCTAGCGAAAGCGACGTTTCACTTACAAAGCAGGCGGCAATGGCGCTATCGGGCGTAGGTGTTCAACTTATCGACCATATAATCATTGCCGACACCGATTTTGTGTCGATGGCGCAAAGCGAACAATACGGATATATTTTTATATCAAAATAATTATACTATCAAAATTTTTCAATGTCAATTTAAAGGTCAGGAACTATATGAATAATTTTACATTCTTTAAAAGAGGTTTTAAAAACGGCATACCAATATTTTTAGGTTACGTTGCGGTATCTTTCACCTTTGGTATAGCGGCGAAAAAAGCAGGACTTACTTCGTTTGAGACCATTTTGATTTCGGCAACTAACCTAACTTCTGCGGGTCAGTTTGCAGGACTTGACGTAATAACGGCAGGTTCGGGATACCTAGCAATGATACTGACACAACTTGTTATTTCTTATTCGCAATAGGAATTTTAACGTTTATGCATTGGGAATTTGTATCAGAAAATTTATCTAGTGCTAATGTAATATTTAGAG
>JAFYLD010000023.1 GCA_017537245.1 Clostridia bacterium
AAGCGTAGTATTTTAATAAAATACTACGCTTTTTTATTACATAACACTTGTAATTATTGGCAAAATCTGCGATAATATATATTTGTAGAAATATGTTTTGAGGTGAAAATCTTGACAGAATTTAAAAGAATGGCAGAACTTCTTTTGCCCAACATTGACAAAACACCTGAATATTACGAAAACCTTTACCCTGCAAGAAAATTAAGCGAGGGTGCAAGGGTTGTACGTATTGCTCCGTCACCTACCGGATATTTACATTTAGGTACACTTTTTGCGGCACTCGTAAATAGAATTACCGCAACCTCGACCGACGGTGTTTTCTTTACCCGTATTGAAGATACCGACAAAAAACGCGAGATTGAGGGCGGTATTGAGGATATTATCGACGGTCTTAACCGCTTTGGTATAACCATTGATGAAGGTTTTGTAAGCGGTACTCACGAAAGCGGCGAATATGGTCCCTACCAGCAAAGCAAACGCGCCGAGATTTATCAAACCTACGTTAAGGATTTAATTAGCAAAGGTCTTGCCTACCCTTGTTTTTGTACCGCCGAAGAATTAGAGGCAGTACGCGAGAGCCAAGAGAAAAATAAAATCCGCACGGGATACCACGGCGAATATGCGCGTCACCGCAATATAACGGTTGACGAGGCGGCGGCTCTTATAGCCGAAGGTAAGCCTTACGTTGTAAGACTAAAGTCACCCGGCAGTGAGGAAAATCGCATTACATTTGACGACGGCATTAAGGGTAAAATTGAAATGCCTGAAAATGATGAAGATTTTGTTTTACTTAAATCTGACGGAATACCTACCTACCACTTTGCACACGCAGTGGACGACCACCTAATGCACACTACACACGTAATACGTGGTGACGAGTGGATTTCATCGGTACCAAAACATATTCAACTTTTCTGTTTGCTCGGTTTCAAACCGCCAAAGTACGCACACGTAGCGCCCATTATGAAGTTGGATAACGGCGCAAAACGTAAGATTTCAAAGCGTAAAGACCCTGAGGCTGCAGTTCGTTTCTTTGCAGAGCAAGGATATGAAAGCGAAAACGTTATTGAGTATCTTATGACCATTGCGGCATCCGACTTTGAAGATTGGCGTAAATGTAACCCCGATGCTTCGTACAAGACCTTTAAGTTTAATCTTAAAAAGATGAGTGTTTCGGGCGCATTATTTGACGAAAATAAGTTGCTTGACGTTAGTAAAAATCGTATCGCAAGACTGAAATCAGGCGAGGTTTACGATAAACTCACCGCTTGGGCAAAAGAGTTTGACGGCGAATTTTACGATATACTCACCGCCAACCCAGACTTTACAAAGGCAATGCTAGCCTTTGACCGTGATGACAGTGCAAAGCCGAGAAAAGACCTTGCTAAATGGAACGAGGCAAAAGAATTCTACGCCTACTTCTTTGATGGTCTTTACTCTAACAATTATGAATTACCCGAGAATATAGCAGCAGACGATGCCGCTATATTCCTTACAAAATATTTAGAAGTATATAATCCTGAGGATG
>JAFYLD010000001.1 GCA_017537245.1 Clostridia bacterium
ACATCGCTAAATCCTATATTGCTTTTAGGATATAATAATGTTATAATTTATATGCATTATAAAACAAAGGACTGTAATAAATGTACAAACTTGCTATCGTTGTGCCCTGCTATAATGAAGAGGCTATACTAAAAAACACCTGTGAAACACTTGTTAATCTGCTTGATGATTTAACGCTTACAGGAAAAATCACCGAACAAAGTTATATTTTATTTGTAAATGACGGCTCATCTGATGACAGTTGGAATATACTCTGCCGTGAACATGATTTATCAAACCGCATCAACGCCATAAATCTTGCCGCTAACGTAGGGCATCAAAACGCCCTGCTTGCAGGACTCGATTACGTACAGGACGATGTAGACATTGCCATAAGTATTGATGCAGATTTACAGGATGATATTTGCGTAATAGAGCAGATGATTGATAAATATTCAAAAGGAGCCGATATAGTTTACGGCGTCAGAAACAACCGCAAAAGTGATTCGTTTTTAAAGCGTAACTCGGCTAATCTTTTTTATAAATTTATGACGGCCATGGGCGTTAAAACCATATACAATCACGCCGATTTCAGATTGATGAGCCGCCGCGTCATCAAACAACTTATGCTTTATAAAGAGCGTAATTTGTATCTTCGCGGTATAATACCATCGCTAGGCTATAAAACCGATTGTGTTTACTACACGCGCCTAAAACGAGGTGGCGGTAAAAGCAAATACTCGCTTAGTAAAATGTTACGTCTCGCAAGTGATGGTATAACGTCTTTTACCACAAGGCCTATAACGTTAATTACCGTACTGGGTTTCATAATTATACTTTTTGCACTTGCCGCATTTGTTTATACCTTAATCTCATATTTTACAGGCAATACCGCACCCGGTTGGTCTTCACTTATGATTTCAATATGGTTTTTGGGCGGTGTTCAACTTTTCTCAATTGGTATTGTAGGAAAATACGTTGGCAAGGCATACTTTGAGACAAAACAAAGACCTCGTTATGACATTGTGGAAGAGCTTAAACATGAATAAGAGGTAAATTTATGACCTATAATGAATTAAAGAAAAATAAAGAAATTTCAACCTATATAACAAAGGCTGACGAGTCGTTGTTAGCGCTTGGCTACACCGAACACAGTTTTGCACACGTAGGCCGTGTTGCCGATACCGCCGCATATATTTTAAAAACACTTCAATTTGACGAACATAGTATTGAGCTTGTTAAAATTGCGGCATATCTTCACGATATCGGCAATCTTGTAAATCGTATCGACCACTCGCAAAGCGGTGCCGTTATGGCGTTTCGTTTGCTTGACCATATGAATATGCCGGCCGAAGATATTGCCACTATTGTTACGGCAATAGGCAACCACGACGAAGGCACCGGCGTTGCGGTTAACCCGGTCGCCGCCGCACTTATTTTGGGTGATAAATCTGACGTGCGTCGAAGTCGTGTCAGAAACCGCGATGTATCCACCTTTGACATACACGACCGTGTAAACTATTCTGTTGAGAGTTCACGACTTGATATAGATAATGATAGCAAAACCATAACACTTACACTTGAAATTGATACAAAATATAGCTCGGTTATGGATTATTTTGAAATATTTTTAAACCGAATGACCATG
>JAFYLD010000024.1 GCA_017537245.1 Clostridia bacterium
ACTTATATTTATTCCCTCTTTACGTTTATCATTGATATACTTTTGAATAGGTTCAAGCGGTATATCCAGCTCAATCATATTCATTGAGTCGTAACGCTTATCCATAATAAATGGTACTACCGTATACATAGGGTCAGCGTTTCTTACTCTTTTACCGTCTGCTCTCATAACAATCCCCTTTTCAAAGAAATCTGTATCTATAATACTATAAAACGACAAAAAATGCAATTTATTTTATTTCCAAAAACAAATTGCATTTTTTATTTTATCTTATTTTTTTCTTTTACCCATTGAGAAGAAGAACTGTCCGCTAATGTTTTTACCTTCTAAATAGGTTTCGCCAAACTCGTTTGTAACACTTACAAAATTATCGGCAAATTCGGGCGTAACGTCAACGTTCTTCGCACGTGAAACGCGACCTTCACAACCCTTTTCGCTAAATAAACGTACCGTAGCATTTTCAAGTCCGCTAACCAAAATTGAGCGACGGCAATGAGCGTTTACGGGCGGCTTTTCGCGACAGGTGACTACACCTGACTCCTGCTCTACAAAAATGCGACACTCGCGTTGCTCACCACGGCTAAAGTTATAAACGGCGCAACCATCTATAATTTCGGTATCTCTACCACAAAGGATAGGCGCACCAAGTGGGAATTTTAGATGTGTATTAGTAGTTGTGTTGCAGTTGTAAACCGAGAGAAGTAAACCGTTATCATATCTTGAAATAGACATTGTTGGCGGTTTAATATCTTCTTTCTTTTTATCAAAGTTTATAACGCAACCAAACTCTACCATCATTTTGCGAAGTGAAGCGGTTTTGTCTTCAACGTCTACCTTAAATATGCCGTTTTGCTCGGGTATATTTACTAATTTTTGCTTGGTGCCGTAAACGATAACACCGATGCCCTTTGATGCAAAATCAGTTATTTTTTCAAGCACTGCAGGTGTTTCGGGTACGGGTGACAACAGCACACTATTTTTATAAAGGTCAGCGTTATGCTTTAAAAAGTTATCGGTTGAAACTACACAGCAAAGTGGGAAACCGTCGTTTATATTATCGCAAACAAAGTTATCTCCAAGGTTCATTTCGCGAATAACCGTTTCATCGTGTGTTGTGGTATACTCACGCATCGGGTAAACCCAAACAAGCGGTGCAGGTTCATCGGGCGCGTTCTTTTCGGCCTTTAATAAATGAGGTAAAGGTTCATTAACGCACGCATCGGGCATATTGCCGTAAGAGTTATCGATAGAAAGAATATTAAGCGAGTTTGCGCTCTCTACCTTACCGTCGGCAGTAATACGTGAAATTGATGCAGGCAAATAAATATCACTCGGCGCGCCGTCATAACGGTCGTACCAGGGTGAGTTTATCCACCACGGGTCGTGCACGTAGTATCTAAACGGGAATCTATCGTTTGGCAATTCACAAACGCGTGTCATATGACCCATCATTTCAAGACCAACGTCATCGGTCAATGCTGCCCAAGGTGAGTTGGGCGGTGCGGTGATGTCAAGATCTGAGTTATAAATTTCATAAAGCGGTACACCGTCACTTGCATAGTCAATACCTACCGAGTTGTTGGTACCTCTTGTTTCAAGCGGAAAACTGCAACCCTCTCTGAAAAGTTTCCAGAAATCAAAAACCTTACGCTTTGTTTCATCGAGCTTGTCAACGTAGTAGTTTTCGCCGTCAAAAATCTTACCTGTTTTAGACCACGGATCGGCACTAAAGCCAAGACCGTTAGAAAGCCATAGGTAATCAAAGCCCATATCGGTAAGAAACTCCTGCGACTGCATACCAAGGAACTTACCAAAAGGTGTGCCTTCAGGTATACCGCAAGGATAAGCGGCATACTTACGTGTATCGGCATGTAGTTCGGCCGTAGAATCAATAAATCCAAAATTGTCAAATCTTACCGCCCTAATAATTTCGGTGTGGCGGTTGTACTTAAAGTCAGAAATAGCAAACTCAGGGCCGATATCAAAGGTTTCACCCACACGAATTTCACTATTTGGGAATGCCTTTTTACCCTCAGATTTTAGGTAATCGATAACCTTTTTTAAATCTCTGTATCTAAATACGGGGGCATCGGGGATGTAGTTCTGTTTTCTATCGTGAATTGAGGTATAGGGCGCCTCGTCATCACCTAAAAGCGGTACGTTTGCATTACCTAAAAATCTACACCACTCAAAAGTATCATCCATATCACCCGCGTAGTCAAGTATTTCACTACCGTCGCCTACCCAAAGCATAATAGAAATGCTTTCGCGATTTTTAAGTAGCGCGTGCCACTGCTCAAAAATCTTCGCGCAAACACCTTTAATATATTCATCGTCGGTCTTTTTGAATGGTTTTAGGCTAAGTTCTAACGTAATGTTTTTAAACATAAGACACCTCTTATTTTATTTAACCTCAATCAATTCAATACCACTGATTTTTGAGAATTTGCGGAGTGTACCCATATGATGTCCTGTGCCAAGTGCCATATGGTGTGTAGGACCGGCTTCACACCAACGCTCAAGGAATTCACCAATCGGGCAACCAAAGCTTACACGTGTATTGGTATTACCGGTCTGCGGTATATCGCCGGCAATTGAAGTACCTTCAGCAGCAATCATACGGAATTTACCGTTTCTGTCAACGTTGATACTAACAA
>JAFYLD010000025.1 GCA_017537245.1 Clostridia bacterium
CACATTTCGCGCACGAACCAAATTTTTGAAATTTTTTAAAATGTTTTGGGCGAAATTTTGAAATTTGGCGGGTTTTGAAAATTCTTTTTATTATTTATGGAACCGACAAAACGAATTGAAGAACTTGAAGGCATTTTTGATCAAATCGACCCGAAACAAAAAGCGGTCGTTATGCCGTTGTTGCCCGAAGTTGCATATATGGAAGCAGAAATGCAGCATTTGCGCACGTTGCCACAAATAAGGATTCACCCGAAGGACGCAACGCGGCAGGAAATAACGGCAGCGGGCAAACGTTACCGCGAATTAATGCAAACATATACAAACGCTATTAAAACGTTGTTGTCGGTATTGCAGCGCAACGGAAGCGACGACGGCGACGAATTAATGCAAATGTTGCAGGAATTCAAGAAATGACAAAAAACCATTTACAGATTTATGCCGACATGATCGAAAAAGGCGACGTGATCGTTGGCGAATATATCGAAAAAGAAGTCGAAAACTTAATGCGGGATTTATCCGACCCGCGTTTTATATATGACACACGCGAAGCCGAACGGCGTTTTGCGTTCCAACAAAAATGTTGTTTACAATCCAAAAAACCATACTATAAAAAACCGATTGAATTAATGCCGTGGCAAATGGCATTTTGGGAACCGCTTTATTCGTTCATTTGGCGCGATACACAATTGCGCCGATTTAATGAGGCACTATTGGAAGTGGCGCGAAAAAACGGAAAATCAACAATGTTTGCGGCGGACGGTAACACGGATTTATTCATTGGTGACGGCGGACAATCTATTTGTTGTGCGTCAAATGATGATCGTCAAGCGAAGTTAATTTGGCGTGAAATTGCAGGCATGCGCGGCAGGCTTGACACGCACGACAAAATCACGTCGAAGAATTTAACCGAAATTAGAAACGATTTAGAAAATATTGAAATATTCCGATTGTCAAGCAAGACACAAAACAAAGACGGATTCAATATTGATAAGGCATATTTGGACGAATCCCACGACATGCAGGACGAAGAAATCGCGGAAGCGATTTGGCGCGCTATGTCGTCAAAAGACGACCCGTTATTTATGAATTGCACAACGCAAGGTTTTATTAATGACGGGTATCTTGATCATAAAATCGACTATTGCAAAAAGGTTATTGACGGGGAAATTGACGACCCGCAAATAATGGCGTTCTTATATGAGCAGGATTCCGAACTTGAAATTTGGGAAGATCGCGCAAGTTGGGAAAAATCCAACCCGTCAATTCGTTATGGCGTCAAAAAGGTTAATAAACTTTTGCGCGACATGGAAACCGCGAAGCATGACAACGGCGCAAAAATCCACATGTTGTGCAAGGATTTTAACATCAAGCAAAACACGGCGGCGGCGTGGTTAGCAAGCGACGATTATAATTATAATCAAGAAGTTAAAACGCTTGAAGATTTCCGCGGTTGTTTTGCGTTGGCGGCGGTTGACTTGTCGGAAACAACGGATTTAACAAACGCTAAATTGTTATTGATGAAACCCGACGACCCGACAAAATACGTTTTTTCGCATTATTGGATTCCCGAAGGTAAATTGAATTTAGCCGACGACGCAAGCGCGGGGGCGCACTATAAAGAATGGGCGCGTGACGGACTTTTGACAATATGCGCGGGATATGATAATAATTTAATGGAAGTTGCCGACTATTTGGCGGACTTAAAAAAGAAATACGACATTCGTATTTTAAAATGCGGTTACGATCAACGTTTCGCGCGGGAATTCCTAACACGCATGGACGAATACGGAATAGAAACCGAACGAATATTGCAAACGCCCGACGTTATGTCGTCACCAATGAAGCAAGTTGAAGCAGAATTGAAGGCGCGTTTGATCAATTACGGGTCGAACCCAATTGATCGTTGGTGTTTGTCAAATTGTTCGATTAAGGTTGACAATTTGGGGCGTGTTATGGCGGTTAAAATTAACAAGCAGCACACGCGAAGAATTGACGGCGCGGTTACGTTAATTATTTTATATGCAACGTTGCAGCGGTTTAAAAGCGAATTTTATAAATTGATACAATAACGGGGGCGTGCAATGGGTTTTTTTGATTTTTTGAAGAAAAAGGAAAAGCCGATAAATTCGGCAATTTTCGCGCCAACATCAAACGGAACGTTGCCGTTTTACACTTCTTTTGGTGATTCAATTTACGCAAGCGACGTTGTAGTTCAATCTATTCGTTGCAAAGCAAATGAATTTAGAAAACTCGACCCGCGACATATTAGGGACGACGGAAAAACCCGCACGACAATATACGATTCAAGCATTGCAAAAGTTTTACGACAACCGAACGAAATAATGACAACGTCGGATTTGTTAAGTAAAATTTGTATATTGTTGGAACTCAACAAAAACGCGTATATTTATCCCACGTCGTACATTTCAAAAGGTGAAGAAAAGTTTTACACGGGTTTATACGTATTAAAGCCGCGCACGGTAACATATTTAATTGACGCAGCAAATAAATATTTTGTTGAAATGCTTTTTGATTCGGGCGCAGTTGTAACAATCCCGCGTGATCAAATAATTCATGTTCGCAAGGATTACGGCGTTAACGATTATTTCGGCGGCGGTGCATTTGGCGGCGGCGTGGAAGCCGAAGAACTTTTGAAGGCATGCGCAGAATATGACAAACTTTGTCAATCTATTTCAAAGGCGTTAGAATTGTCATGCCAAATTAACGGCATTTTGCGCGTTAACTCTTATTTAGACGATAAGAAAAAAGAATCCGAAAGACAAGCATTTGAAAAGAAGTTACAAAACAATGAAAGCGGTTTACTCGTAACGGATTTAAAAGACGAATATATAAATATGCCGCGTGATATTAAGTTAGTGGATTCGGAAACACTAAAGTTTTTCTATCAAAACATTACGCGTTCGAACGGCGTTTCAATGGCTATATTAAACGGCGATTACACAAAAACACAAAAAGAAGCGTTTTACGAACACGCATTAGAAGCAGATATAAAGGCGTTGGCGCAGGCAATGACACAAACATTGTTTACCGATCGCGAAAAATCTTTTGGTAATAAAATTTTGCTTTATCCGAACGATATAAACTTTATGTCAACGTCGGAAAAAATAGAAGCATTAAAAGCAGGATTGCCCGCGGGTATTTTTACACGTAATGAGGCGCGCGAATTATTAGGATTCCCGCCGATTGAAAACGGTGATCAAATACCGCAGGGATATAATTATACAATCGACGCAAGCACGGGCACCAATACAACGGCACCGATTGCAGATAATAACGAATAATTGTAAAATGCAAACAAGGGGGTTTGATTTTATGAAGAACACCGAAAAAGAAACACGATTAATTAACATTGAGGATTTTACAATTGAACGCCGCGACGACGGAACCGACGGATTAATAATTGAAGGTTACGCCGCCGTGTTTAACGCCCGCGCAAATATTGGCGGTTGGTTTGAAGAAACAATCGACAAAGGCGCGTTTGACGGTGCCGACATGCGCGACGTTCCTATGAAATACAATCATTCGGACGTTGTGCCGATTCTTGCAAGGACACGCAACAATTCGTTGACGTTGTCCGTTGATGATCACGGTTTGCATGTACGCGCCGAATTACTCGACACAACCGACGGCGTAGACATGTATAAAAGAATTAAGGCGGGATTGATTGACAAAATGTCGTTCGCGTTTACGGTTCTTGAAGATAGTTGGACGTATGGCGAAAACGGAACCGATTACCGCATTATTAAGAAATTCGATAGAATTTTCGACGTGTCCGTGGTAGACGTACCCGCATACGACGAAACGTCTATAATTGCGCGTTCAAAGGAAATTGCGGAGGCAGCCTCAAAATCCTTGTTGGAGAATAGGGAGAAGCAGCGCGCGGCAACAAAACCCAAGTTGTCGGAAGCGGCAACAAAAATTATTTTATTACAAGGGGGCAAAATCCATGAAGGTTAAAGAATTTTTAACAAAGAAGTTGGGCGAACTCCGTTCAAGGCTTGACACACTCGACGCCGAAATGATCGCGACAGAGTCAAAGGAAGCACGCGCGCAGATTGGCGACACAATGAAGCAGATTCGCGCAGAAATCGCGGAAACTGAAACAATGCTTGCAGACATTGACGAACCGAAGGACGCACCCGCACCCGCAGGCGACCCCGCTATTCGTGCGGCAGTTGTTGGCGAAAGCGAAAACCGCAACGGTTCCGTTAAGGGCGACATTGAGGCACGCGCAAAGGCACTTACAACCGACGGTCATTTTTCAATGCCCGCAAGTGAGGCGCGTTCCGTTCTTGTTTCAAGTGGCGAACTTGCAACACCCACGGCAGTAAACGGTATTTCCGACCCTATGAGTTCCGTATCTTCAATTGTTGACATGGTCGAAGTTGAGGACATGACGGGATTCGGAACATTCCAAGAAGCCTACATGAAGGCATGGCAGGAAGCAGACGCAGGAACCGAAGGCAGCGCAGCAAATAGCGACGACCCCGATTTCGGCATTGTTACCGATACACCGCACATTATTAACGTTATTTCTTACATTTCCAAGCAAGTGCGCAAGCAAACACCTTTACAGTATCTTGCAAAAGTGCAGCAGGGCGCAGCGATCGCGCTTAAAAAGAAGGTTGCGTCATGGATTGTTAGCGGTAACGGTACAACCGCGATTTACGGCATTTGTAACGCCGTAGATAAGGACAACGATTCAATGATTCAAGTTGTTAACAAGTCAAGCGACATTGACGACAAGACATTGCGCGAAATCGTTTTTGCATACGGCGGCGACGACAATTTGTTTGGCGGTGACGGCGTTATCCTTATTCTCAATAAGAAAGACCTTGTTGCGTTTGGTGATGTTCGCAGTTCAACAACAAAGCAGGCAGTTTATGAGATTATCCCCGACGGTACAAACCCTAATACGGGCGTGATCAAGGACGGCGGACTTTCCGTTCGTTATTGCATTAACGCAAATGCAACCGCATTTGTTGACGCAACCGCAACCGAAGCAGGCGTGCCGACAATGATCGTTGGACACCCCCGCAACTACAAGTTGGGTCTTTTTGGTGATTATGAAATTACCGTTTCCGAAGATTACAAGTTTAGTGAGGGTCTTTTAGCCGTTCGTGGTGAAGTTCTTGTTGCGGGTAACGTAATCAAGGACAAGGGATTTGTAGTCGTTAAGAAGGTAACTTCAAACCCTTAAGTGGCGTTACATTGTCACCCGAAGCGGGTAACGCTACATTATTCGGGACAAAAGTTTCGAACATGCAATCAAAAGTCAAGGTAGAAGGCGACGAAATCACGGGAACGCTCAAATATCTTGATACGGGTTCGTTAGTTGACACATACGGCGCGGGTAATTTTATCGCTTTGAAGTTTAGCGACATACCCGCAACCGCAACAAGTGTTAAGGTTGGTTTGGAACCGTCGCAGGGCACGGGATTAGTTGAACTTATCAATGACCCCGACAAAAACGGCGTTTTCAAGGTAACAAATAGGTTTACACAAAACTTTAAGATTGTTACAACCGACGGCACACACACAACAACCCAAATTTTCGATTTGGCACGTTTGAACGTACAAGAAGAATAATTTGACGCAGGGGGCGCGATCATGTCCGACAATGAGATTTTAAACGCAGTAAAAACCATGTTGTTTGGAACAACGGCGGGAACATTCCGCGACGGTTTAGTTCGCTTATACATAAACGAAGTAAAAGACTTTATGATTAATGCGGGCGTTTCAAGACGTGTTGTTAAAAGCGAAAAATCCGTCGGCGTGATCGCGTTAGGCGTTAATGATTTGTGGAATTATCAGGCGGGCGGCGTTAAGTTTTCGGAATACGTCAAACAACGCGTGATTCAATTAGCAGCAGAAAATGATGATTCGGATTTAGACGACAAGACGGTTAAAACCTTTACGTGGTACACAAAGACAACAACGGCGGAAACAACCGCAATTGTGTTTGAAATACCGCAATACGACCCGACAAAAGACGAAACGATTAACGTATTTGTCAACGGCATGTTGTGCGTGAAGGATTCGGAATATACAATCGAAGGTTCAACAATCACGTTTGCAATTCCGAAAATTGAAAACACCGAAATAATCGTTACATTAACGAAGTTAGTTGACAACGACGGCGACGTTGACGAAGAAAACAAATATATTGTTGCTTATTCATGGGTTACGACGACAACCGAAGCAGAAACCGAAACCGTCACGTTTGATATACCGCAATACAACCCCGCAGCGAATGAAACGGTTAACGTGTTCGTTAATGGTATGTTGAGCGTTGAAAATGTCGATTATACAATTGACGGTTCGACGATCACGTTCACAATTCCCAAAATTGCGAATACCGAAATCGTCGTATTTGTTAACAAAATCGTTAGCATTGAGGAATTGAAAAATGCAAAGGTTGGCTAAAGGTTCACAAAAGACAACACCATTTTATTATTACGTCGGAAGTTATCAAAACATCAAGGGCGTTAATAAAAAGGTTTACACGGTCGAAAAGGATTCAAACAACGAACCCATTGTGCGATTTTGTAATTTCTCAACATACGGCGGCAGCGAATACGAAAACAACGGCATTTATGTTGTTGATGATACGGCAAACGTAACAACATGGTTTGACCCGTCGATTAAATCGGGCGGCGCGATTTCATTGTGTGATGATCAAAGCGGCGCGATTTATGAAATAATGGGCGAACCCGAAAACATTGAACAACGTAATCAAGAAACGACGTTCAAGGTTAGGCGGTACAAGGGGGGCGCATAACATGGCACGCACCGCAAGTTATGCAACAAAAACGGGTATAGCCGTTACGGTCAATTCCTATTCTTTATTAAACCAAATAAAGAAGGCAGGCGGCGACATTGAGGCGGCAACGTGGGAGGCGGCACGCGCAGGCGGGCGCATTTACTATCAACATTTAGTTGAAGAATGTAAACGTTCAGGCGTTCCCGATCACTTAATCGACAAAATCCGTTTTAATTGTTTGCGTGATTCGGGCGGTAATCGCTTTGCGGTTGTTGTCGGTTGGTTAATGCCAAATTACGACCCTAACGACCCCGCCGACGTTTACAAAGTTATTTTCTTGAATTACGGAACGCCGCGAAGGGAAACAAGCACGGGCGCCGATCGTGGTTATATCACGGGGCGCGGATTTATCGGAAGGGCGCGCAAAAAATCCGTCAAGCCGATAAAAGAAGAACAAAACAAAGTATTGAACAAAATATTGAAGGGGTTAACATTGTGAACGTTATCGACACATTGATTAATACATTGGCAACGTTAAAATATCCCGTGTTCTTACAAGGGACTTTTAGCGGTGATCAATACCCGCCCGCGTTCTTTACTTACATTGTCAACGCGTCGGACGATCGCGCACATTATAACGACAATACAACGTCGTGGACGTGGCAATTCACCGTTATATTTTACACGAACGACCCGACATTGCTTGACACCGCACCCGAAGCCGCACGCGCTGCATTGAAGGCGGCGGGATTCATTCCGCAGGGCAAAGGGTTAAACGTTTATAGTGACGACCCGAATTTCACGGGTTGGTCACTTGACTATTTGTTTTTAGACAAATAAAAAATTGTTCCACGTGGAACAATTCAAAAAAATACAAGGGGGTTTTTATTATGCCTGAAGTTAGTAAAATCGTAGAATATCGCGGTTGTAAAGGTTTGGTGTTTGCCGAAATTACAACAGACGATAACGAAACGGGCACGGGTCACGGATATACAACGGGAACCGTGAAGGCATTGGCAGGATTGGCGGAAGTATCAAAGAACGTTAGCGTTTCACGCGTTTCAAAGTTTTACGACAACTACGCCGCAATTGTTGTAACGGGCGAAGGTGAGGACGTTGTAACATTAACAACATCAATCCCGTCACTTGAAGTTCAAGCAGCAGTTAACGGACGCGTTTACGATTCAACGCTCAAAATGTATATTGAATGTCCGATCGTAAACAAGTATTACGCGCTTGGTTATATCATGGAGGACACCGACGGAACCGAATATTATATTTGGCGTCACAAAGGTTATTTCATGGCACCCGACGAAACAAGCGCAACAAAGGACGACGGAACCGACGGCAACAATATGTCAATCGAATTCCACGGCATTTATACAAAGCACGAATTCGCAAACGGCGGCGGAACGGGCGTTAAAAAGCCTATTAAATCCTACAAAATGGCGAACGACGGCACACTTGATTTGTCACCGTTCTTTGCAACCGTTACGTCACCCGACACCGTTTTTTCGGCACCGTCACCGTGACGCAAGCATGATCAAAGCAGCATAAAAAATCTTATAGTCAACGAAAGGGTTTTTAAACATGGCACACGTAGAAATTAACACATACGGCGCAAACGACGAAATCGTTAAGACATTTACAACAAACCATATTAAATGGGGTTTGATTTGTCGCGCGGTTGAAATTGAAGAAAAAATGAACGACGAAGAATTGAAGGGAACGGCAGCGGTCAAGGTTGTTAATGACTTCATTTTGTCGGTATTCCCCGACATGACGCAAAGCGACATTGAAGCGGCGGACATTGGCGACATTTTCAACGTGTTTAAAATGATTAGTCACATGGGGGGAAACATTAACACGTCAAAAAACGGGTAAAGGCGGGCGGTAATCCGCCCGCCGATATTCCCGAACAATCGGCGGTTTTTTCAATTATTGATTCGTCGTTTAGTGTTGCGCGGATTTGCGGAACAACTATTTTCGACGTTATGGAACAACCCGCCGACACGGTCATTTCGATTATTAATTACATAATCGAAAAAGGCACCACGCAGAACGCGCAGAATGGGGCGCAGAACGCGCCCGCGGGTTCTATACATAATGGGGACTATTACGACCGCCGCGGCGTTCTACATAAGCGCGTAGACATGAAAACGGCAACGGGCGGTTGGTATTAAATATATTGGGCGGTGATCACATGGCAGCGGGCGAAAATTTAGGCGCAAAATTCACGTTGGATATTTCCAACTTAAAGGCGGGTTTGGCGGAAGCAAACAAAATGATTCGTCAATCCGAAAGTGAATTTATCGAAGCGGCGGCAGGAATGAACGATTGGAGTAAATCCGCCGACGGTTTAACGTTGCGTGTAAAATCACTTAATGATCAAGTTGACATTCAAAAACAAAAAATTGCGGCACTTCTTAAAGTAAAAGAAGAAACAATCGAAAAAATGAAAAAGGAAGGCGCAAGCAATGACGAAATTGCGGCGTCGGTTGATAAGGTTAATTCACAATTAGCAAAAGAACAAAAGCAATTAGAAACGCTACAAGGCAAAGCCGACAAAGCGGGTAAAGAACTCGAAGATTTTAACGCAAGCGAAAACGACGCAACAAAGGGCGCAAACGAACTTGAAAAAGGCGTGAAGGACGCAGGCGACGCCGCGGAGAAATCCGCAAAAGGCGGATTCACCGTTTTTAAGGGCGTATTGGCTAATCTTGTTACGGGCGCGTTAACGGCAGCGGTTGGC
>JAFYLD010000026.1 GCA_017537245.1 Clostridia bacterium
GCCAAAAAAGAAGTAACTTTTGTCTACCAAAAGTTACTTCTTTTTTTATCCAAGCCGCAGGCTTGGCATATCATCACGCTTTAGCGTGTATATCATCGCCGCAAGGCGTATATCATCACCGAAGGTGCATCCTCCTGCAGCTTGATGATATACCGCAACAAGTTGCGGATGATATGCAAAACTTCGTTTTGATGATATACAACGGCAAGCCGTTGATTTGTTTCCTGAAATGTGGTATAATGCGTTTGAAAGGAGTGTTTATATGGCAAAAAATTACTTGTTGATCTATGCAGAACAGCTTGCAACTGATGTCGAATTGCTTTGTCAAAACATAAAAGCACCGTCCAACACTCTTTTCCAAATTCGCAAAAGTTCCAGTAGTGTTTATGCCAATATTCGTGAAGCTAATTACGGACAAAGTAAAGCGGATATGCTTTCGAAATTTGAAATTGCCCTCAAAGAATGTAGTGAAACCGAAGGCTGGTTGCAATTACTGCTTAATACCCAGGCAATAAGCGAAGAAGCATTTAAAGCGCATCGTAATCTTTGTGGGCGTATCAGACGAATGTTGATTGCAAGTTGCAAAACGCTGAAAGAGAATGCAAAATGAAAAGATTATATGTTTTGTTTCTTATTGTTGTTTTAATTTTTAGTCTTACCGCTTGTAATGAGGATTTGATAAAAGGAAGTATCGTAAGCCAAGCAAGCGATACAACGGCAGAACTTGATATTATGCCACAAAAACTCTTTGAATTTGCAGAGATTGGCGATACTGTTGTTGTAACTGCTGGGAATTTTAAATCAGAAATGCCTTTTGTTGATAAATTGATTGCAGAAGACGGTAAATTGCAATTGTTTTATGATTCAGATAAACATAGTTTGATAATATGTGCCTATAATCAAAACATCTTTGAAAATTACAACCTTTCAATTGATGCTAAAGTTAAGATAACTAAAAAGTAACCACACTACTTTTGGTCGTTCTTACCCCTACTTACGCTACTTTTAGTCGCTCTTTCGCAAGAAAGAACTAACCGATAGGTTGGTTCTTTTTTTATTTATTTCATCAAACATATTAGTCGGGACTTGAACCTTCGCTTCTTAATTTTTTCGACATATTCAAAGCAAAATTTACCAATTAAGGTTTTTATTGATTTTTTGCGTTTTTTTCTTGTTATTTTTTAGCAAATATTGACAACTTTCACACTATTATATATAATATTTTTATAATATTAATACTATATTATAGTACGATATGGGGGTTAAAAAATGTCTGACGTTCAAAACAATCCTCTAGTTGACACAACCGTTGTTATATGCGATCAGTGTGGCTGCGAGGTAAAAAACGACTCAAAGTTTTGCTCTTCATGCGGCAAGCCTATAATTGCAACACCATCCAAGTGTTTTTGCAGCGTGTGCGGTGAAGAACTAGAAGCAAACGAAAATTTCTGTCACAAATGTGGTTCTGCTTCAACACAGGTAAAGAACAACATTGCAATGGAAAACATCAATGCTTACAACAGCCAACTAGCCGGCGGACCGGCACAACCGATTTATACGCCACCGCAACCAGTGTCCCCTCAATACAATGCGTATCAACCATATAATCCGCCGATGCAAAATTACCCAGTGCCCGCCAAACCGCCGAAGGTTAAAAAAATTGCTAGAATAAAAGATTTTTCAATTGTTGCAATAATCAGCTGGCTTCTTATTGCTTTTGCGGGCGTTATGTTTACAGATTACGCTATGTCAAATTTTGCCGCCCCAGAACATATCTATGGTTCGCGCTTTTCTTTTGCAGCTATTACCAATACCTTTTCTGCCGTTTCGTTATTCCTTGCGGCAGTTTTGGGTACCTTGTTCTGGAAAGACGGTAAAAAATTACGTGTTCTTCCGATAATATCATTAACTTTAGGAATATTATCTTGCGCCGCTACTTCTTTTTTGTTCTATGGTTTTATTTCGTTTACAGAACTATTGCTACTTGGAATTATATGTGTAGTACTTTTGATAACACTCTTATATTCCACAAAAGTAATAAAAAGCAAAGCGCTTGCGTTATCATTAACAATACCATTTGCAGCAATAGGTATTCTAGGTTATTTTTTAACCATAATAGGAACACTTTCTTACGGCTTTGATATAGATCGGCTTGTACGCGCCTTTTTTAGCATTTCATACAGTGTACAATTCCCTTTCCTTTATTTTGTACTATTTGCTTTGTTGTTACTTCCATTTTCTCTCACAACCAAAAAGAAAGAGGACGAGCAACAACCCGATTCAACTACTGATTCGGATTCACAATCGGATTTAGAGTCAGAACTAGAATCCGCACCCGTTACCACAAACGATAAAAAAGCAATTTTGCCAATTATAAAAAAACACATAGCAATTGCACTTATTGCAATTATCGCCATATTTGGTATCATTTGGGCTTATAATCAAACCTGGACAACCATCGATAACGTAGTCGGTCAAAAATACGAGGATGTTTTAGACGAATACTCCGGCTTTGTAGACGTACAAGGTTACGCATATAGTGATACCATCGAAGAAGGTTGTGTAATCTCTCAAACTGTTGAAGCTGGCACCAAAATTTCAATACACGAAGGTTTCTTGGTTGTAATTAGTAAAGGCGCTGGCGTAAAAATACCAGAATTGACAAATATGCCGGTATCAACCGCAAAACAAACTATAGAAAATTTGGGATTAACCGTCTCTCTCGACTACGCATATAGCGATACCGTTGCCAAAGACAATATAATAAATGCCTCTAGTTATCACGTTGACGAAGGCGCAACAGTAACTCTAATAGTAAGTATGGGGCCTGACCTTCGTGTTGAGGTACCATCAGTAGTAAATTTAACCGAATCGGAAGCAACCTCTGCTTTAAAGAAGGTGGGATTCAAAGTTACTGTTGTACGTTCCTACGAAAATTGTAACGCATATTACTCTGATTCTAAAGTTATATCTCAATCACATACAGGCAAGCAAGATCCCGGCTCTACCATCGTTATTACCATCACTCAGCCATCTATACAAATTACAAAGGTAACTTTTGATCAAAACTATGTTGGCGGCGTAGACGTTGGCATTAGCTTTAAAAACCTTGCCGGCAAACAAATAAAATACGTTGCATTTACAGCTAGATACAAAAACGCTGTTGGCGATAACGTATATTGCACTATTTGGAATCAATGCACCAAGATTCTTAATTATACCGGTCCTCTTAATTCAGGAAGAAGCGATACCGCTTATTGGGATGCAACCATCTACAACTGGACTTGTAGCCAAATTCACTTTGATAAAATCGAAGTAACGTTTATGGATGGAACAACCCACGAAATGTATTATAGCGGCTATTGGTACAAATAAATTTAAATCATAAACTGAGGAGATAAAAAAATGGAAAACTACACTGAATTTTGTTCAAATTGCGGAAACCCCGTCGAAGCTAATCAAAGCTTTTGCGCTGCATGCGGCGCACCTAGAGTTGTTGCCCCTAAAAAGGTTTGCGAATCATGCGGAATGGAACTTACCGAAACCCAAGAGTTCTGCGGCAGATGTGGAGCAAAAGTGGGCGTACAAATCAGCGCACCATCAACCGACGCTATTAATCAATATAACGCCGCTGTTCCAAAAAAGAAAAAGTCTATAGTTTTGCCTATCATACTAGCAATCGTATTATTAGTAGTTGCTGTAGGCGGTGTTTTGGTTTACACAAACATTCAAGAGCAAAACAGAATTGAAGCAATTGCCGAATACAAAGAAAATGCATATACCTTCTATTACGAGGTGGTTTCAACAGGCGCAACTATGGAAGACATCGGTAACGAAATTAAAACCTCTTGGTCAGCATACGTTACAAGCTCTCGTTATAACGGGGTAAAATACTCTAGCGTTGATAGCGCTGTGGCTGCTGCGCAATCATATATGTCATCTGAAATATCAACCGTAAAATCAAACAACTACACAATTGAATCGTTATACGACAGTTTGAGAGACGTACCTGATTCTAGCGACTATACATTAAGAGAAATTAAAAACCTTGTAGAAGAAGTATATGATGCGTATAAAGAAATGTATTCTTGCATAATATCACCAAGCGGCAATTATACAAGCTGGACGTCAGAATTTAAGAGTGTTGATACTGAATTAGCTGACGTAGTCGGCGATTTGGGCGACCTCGTTAGATAAAAACCATTACATAAAATCATTACATAAAGGAGTTTTAATCATGGGTAAAGTAAACGTAGTAATTGTAGATGCAACAGGAAACAAGGAACAAAAAGTAGGATTACCTGACGATATCAAGTGCGGTATTATCATGGTAAAACTTATCGAAAAAATCAAACTTCCTTCCGTTGGTCCGGACGGAAATCCTATTAGCTATAAATTCATACACAAAGTAACTGGTCGTCAATTGCTTGAAGCACAAACATTATCTGAAGCAGGTATAAAAGACGGCGACGTTCTTCGTCTACAACCAGAAATTACCGCTGGTGCAATTTGTTGTTTTACAAACAAATAAGGGAGTAAAACATGGCAGAAAACGAAATTCAACTTAACAGTAGTGATTTTGAAGAAGATCGATATAGCCGTCTGCGCTTGATCCCTTGGTGGGATCAAGAACGTCTAAAAAATGCTACCGTAATGGTAGTAGGCGCAGGCGCTATAGGTAACGAACTTATTAAAAATCTCGCTTTGCTAGGCATAGGAAAAATACTTGTTTTTGATATGGATGATATTGAAAACACAAACCTTACTCGTTCTGTGCTCTATCGCGCAAAAGACGTAGGTAGGTACAAAGCAGAAGTTGCGGCCGAACGCGCGATGGAAATAAATCCCGATGTCAAAGCCCAAGCATTTATCGCAAATATTATTGACGACGTTGGTTTAGGCGTATTTCGCAGAATGGACGTAGTCCTTGGTGGACTTGATAACCGCGAAGCACGCTTATCAATAAATCAGTCTTGTTACAAGGTAGACAAGCCTTGGATAGACGGCGCAATCGAAGCGTTGAACGGATTTGCTCGCGTTTTTATTCCAGGACATGGCGCATGTTACGAATGCACCATGACCGAAACAGACTGGATGCTAATAAACAAAAGAAAGTCTTGTGCTTTACTTACCCACGCGCAAATGGCCGAAGGAAAAATTCCTACTACTCCGACATCTTCTTCTATTATTGCGGGTATTCAAGTGCAAGAAATGCTTAAATTGTTACATAGCGACCGCAACCTTCCAACACTTGCAGGTAAGGGTTATGTATTTAACGGACTAACACACGATTCTTACGTAGTAGAGTATCAAGAAAAAGCAGATTGTATGAGTCACGATACTTACGAAAAAATAATAGAAAAACCTTGGTCTGTTAAAGATACAACTCTTTCTTCACTTCTCGCTAATATCCGCGCCGACTTGGGCGAAAATGCAATCGTAGATTTTGATAGAGACATTGCTACTGTAGGTAAGTGTACCTGTGGAGAGTGCAAGGATTTGTACACACCGGTTCACAAACTAAAAGGCGATACGCTCACCTGTCCAAAATGTGGAAATCAAATGTCGTTTGAAAGTTTTCACTCAATAAACGGTACAGAAGATTATCTGGACAAAACCTTGTTCGAAATCGGCATACCACTACTACACATCGTAGGCGGTCGTGTCGGCATAAACACGACTTACTATGAATTTTCTGGCGATGAACCAGAAGTTTTCAAAGAACTAAGGAGGGACTAATATGACGGCTAGAATGAGACGTCTTACATCTGACTTTGAACAAATTAAAAAGGATTTCACAAATCACAAAAACATAATCGTCACCCCAATAGGTGCAGAACCAGCTGAAAAATATCATATTACATACTTTGTTAACGGTATTTATCTTTTACCTGATGGAAAAATCGAAATGTTGGCGCGACACGAAGTAGAAATAACACTTCACGCCGAATATCCACGTTATAAACCACTTTGTCGTATTCTTACTCCTATTTGGCATCCTAATTTCAGAGATGGTCAAATTTGTATTGGTGACATTTGGGGCGCTGGCGAATCACTTAGCGATATTATTATAAATATCGGCGACATGATACAGTACAAATCCTGGAATTCTTTTAGTCCTCTTTCTGCCGATGCGGCTAAATGGGCTATAGAAAATAAGCACCTATTCCCTGTCGGCAACGCAGAACTCTACGTAGCAGACTATGCTTCTGCAAAAGATACTGTAGAAATCGATTTGTTCGATGAAAACGACGAAGTTATCGCCGACGACGATTCGCAAGCACAACCTGCTGTTGAATCAGAACCAACCGCAGAGCCTATAGCTGACGTAGATTCTACCGACGAACCCTCATTTTCTGCTATGGAAAACGAAGAAAACCTAGACGGCAACGACTTCGAAATAACTGCAGAAGAACTTGCCGGCATTGAATTTGTTCCAACCGCGCAAAGAATGCAAACTATTTCTAACAACGGAATGGTCAAGGGCGGAAAAATAAACTTTAAAACCGTTCTTATAAAAGGCTTGATTTGGGCTCTTATTGGATCAATACTAGGCTTTGCTATAACCGAAATATTTGGCGCGGGTGGCGCAAAGAATAGCTTTGTTGCCGATATCATGGGTTATTCTTCTCTATCACGTTATTATGAATATTCCGAAATCGCAGACGAAGCTTTTTCAGATGCGTTCGCCTACTTTGAAAGCTATTGCGCAGCCAATGGCAAGAGCACCGATGATAGCACCGCATTTGCACAATGGTATCTATATGACGCGCCAGAAGCGGCCCAAAACCTCTTGGATAGATATCAAGAGTATGACGAAATGGCCGATGATGCATTCTACGACGCGTACATGTACGAATTCTACGAAAACGAAGATGAATTAATAGATACGTCTAAAAACATTCAGCGAGTTGGTACTGCAATATGGTCAGGATTTATAGCATTATTCATTGGCTTATTCCTTGGCATGGGCGAAGGTATCTTCTACGGCTCAGCATCTAAGGCTGTTACATACGCTTCTATTGGCGCCGGTATATCACTAGGCTTAGGCTTTATTAGTGGTTATTTAGCTCAATGGATGTACGCAACTCTACTTGAAGACAACGAAAGTGATTTGTACGCAGCAATAATCAGAGGTCTAGGCTGGGCAATAATGGGTCTTGGTATCGGTTTGGCAATCGGTCTTATTAAACCTGCCGGAAAGAGAATTTTGTTCTGCTCTCTCGGTGGTTTGGCAGGCGGTTTCCTAGGCGGTTTCCTATTCAACTACGTATTTGATATAATTCCAGACGATATGATAGCTCGCGGCGTTGCGATTGTTATTATGGGTCTACTTATCGGTCTTGGTGTTGGTTTCCTTGAGCAGTTCGCAAAACAGGCATGGCTTAAAGTTATACGTGGCGAATTTGAAGGCAAAGAATATCTCGTATTCTCAGGTACTACAAGCATCGGTAATACTGGTAAAAATACCATTGTTCTTTTCAAGGACAAACTCGTTGGTCCGCACCATTGCGACATTGTTTTACAAGGAAACAGATATGTCTTGGTTGACTGTGGAACACCTATGGGAACAGTTGTTAACGGTATGAGAATCAACAGACACAATTTACGTCACGGTGATACGATAGCAATTGGTAATTCCGTTTTAGTATTCAACACTAAATAATAGTATCAAATTTAAAAACACAAATAATCTCGGAGGCGAGTGCATCATGAAATTTAGAAAAATCCTATTTGCAATAATTATAATAATAACGATAACGCTCGCCTCCTCTATTCCTGTATCAGCAATTGATTTCGATGCCGAAGAAAAATACAACTCTGTTTTTGTTATATCATCAGGTCAAGCATTGGGTAGCGGATTTGCCATTGGAGAAAATTGTGTAGTAACAAATGCACACGTTATAGATAATCAAAACAGCATTATTTTGACCGGTTATAACGGAAACAAGTATCCGGCTTCGTTGATAGGATTTGATGATAACAAAGATATCGCCATTTTAGCGGTTGATAACATAACCTTTGTCCCACGTACAATAGCCACAGTGAAAAATGCCGGAGACGACGTTTACGCAATCGGTGCTCCCAAAAGCATGGCATACACATTAACCAAAGGCGTTGTTTCAGCTAAAGAACGAAAAGTAGGAACTCAAACGTATATACAAACCGACGCAGCAATCAATGAGGGTAATAGTGGTGGTCCACTCATCGATGCAAACGGAAACGCAATCGGTATGAATACCTTAAAAATGATAGATAGTGAAGGCATTGGTCTTGCTATACCAATGAACGTTGTTAGCGAATTTGTTAAATCACTAAATATCAAAACAGACAAAAACGGCAACGTTTCAGAAAAAATTTCTGGAACAACGTCGGGCAACTACAACACACCTACCGAATCTAACAGCAATAACAGTAGCAGTGATAACAACAGCAACAATAATAACAACAAAACCCCAGGTTCAGCTACTACGAGCAAAAAAATCACTGGCACAAAAATACTCTTTATTGTGTTATGTGCCTCAGTTTTACTTAATGCCGTACTTACAATATTACTAATATTAAGTAAAAGAAAAATTCCACCCGCAAATTACGACCCACGCGAAAGAACCGATTTTGAAATCGACATATTGGAGTGAGATATATGTCTAAAAAGAAAAACTCTAAAAAAACGCCCAAATCATCGGTAGCAGCTACAAATCAACTACCGCAAAATATTATAATGATTGGCGAAATGGTTGAAGAAAATAAAAATATTTATATATCACAACCAGTATATAGAGCCATTCACAAATTCACCAAAAACAAAACCGTTAACGAAAGCGGCGGCATGCTTATTGGTGAAACAATCGAAAGTTTCGGCAAAACCAACATTATTATAAATGGATTTATCGAAGCAAAGTTTTGCGAAGCTACCTCAACCACGTTAAAGTTTACACACGAAACGTGGGAATACACTCATAAAGAAATGAACAAAAAGTTCCCAAAACAAAAAATTGTTGGTTGGATACACACACATCCTAATTTTGGTATATTCCTTTCCGAATACGATAAATTCATCCACGAAAACTTTTTTGGTGACGAGCAACAAATTGCATACGTTATCGATCCTATCCAGAACATCGAAGGATTTTATTTTTGGATAAACGGAAAGATTGAAAGATGCAAAGGTTTTTATAAATTTGATAAAACCGGAGTTAAATTAGAAAGCGCACCAGCAACTAAAAACACCGATAACATAAAAAACAACTCTTATTTTTCAATTAAAAATGCAGTTATTTTTGCACTTGCGATATGTTCGCTTTTCCTGGTGCTAACCAACAGGCAACAAAGCAAAGAAATAAGCAAATTGCAAAACCAACAAAAAAATACCACACAAGCCTTACAGCAACAAATCGCCTTTTTAAATGACGAAATTAATACTCTTAAAAATCAATTGAACAATTATTCAGACAAATTAATTGTTGATACTCCAAGCAATAATAATCCTATTATTGAAGAAACCCAAGAGGATCAAGAAACCCCAGAAAACGAAGAAACTGTTCCTGACACAAACACAGAAGATTCAACTTCTTCGACAAGTACTACGATTGGAGAAAATTAAAATGAAAAATTACGTTGGAAAAACATGCCCGTTCTGTAGAACTCCTTTTACCGAAGACGACGACATCGTTATTTGCAGCAGTTGCGAAATGCCACACCATAAAGATTGTTGGATTGAAAATCAAGGTTGTACAACATTTGGTTGTATGGGAACCATTAATTCCGCAACCAACACCCCTAACACCGTTACAACAAACGTAATTTCCTACAACAATGCACCTGAATTTGTTTTTTGCACTCGTTGTGGCGCTCGTCATGCGGCAGGATTATCATTTTGTAGCAAATGCGGTACCCCTTTAAGGAAAAACACTCCCCCTCAAACCATGATTAGATAAAATATATTTTCATAACACAAGGAGCTTTTCTTATGGAAAAAGAATTTGATATTGAAGTAACCAGCGAAAATACCGCTAAAAGTTCAAATGTACAACTCCCACTCAACATTCTTTCGTTTGGCGAAATAGAACCAGATGACGTGAAAGTATACATAAAACAAGACGTCTATAAGGCTCTAGAAAAATATGCATCATCCGATACAAGTAAAGAGCTTGGTACAATATTGATTGGTAATTACTGTGAAGAACTTTCCAAAACACACGTTATCATTTCAAATTATATCGAAGCCAAATATACAGATGCCTCTGCGTCTACACTAACCTTCACCCACGAAACATGGGAGTACGTTCACAACCAACACGAAACTCTTTACCCAGATCAAAAAATCATTGGTTGGCAACATACCCATCCAAACTATGGCATTTTTCTTTCGAATTATGATCTATTTATACAAGAAAACTTCTTCAACTTACCTGCACAAATAGCATACGTTATTGATCCAATTCAAAATTTACGTGGATTTTTCCAATGGAAAAACGGTAAAATCGAGAAGTTAAAAGGCTATTACATATACGATGAAGTAGGCAAACCAATCAAAATAGAGCAAAAGAAAATTGAGAAAAAATCAGAAAAAAGCTCAAAATCCAGCAAAATATTAGGTGTCTTGCTAGCACTTTTGTTGGTAGCGACAGTTGTTCTAGGTGTGTTCACTATCAACCTAAACAACAAATACAATCAACACTTAAAAGAACTCGAAGCAATTTCAGCGCAATTAGAAGAAAAAAATCAAATAATTAGCACCCAAGAAGAAAATATAGGTGTGTTACAGTCAGAATTAGCAAACCTTGTTATTGAAAACGATGATGCTACAACGGCACAAACACTTATTGCCGCAATAGAAAACAATGAAATTTCTTTTGACAACCAAGACGAAATTTTATCGCTATTAAAAGAGTTGGTAAATGATGCGGCTAGCAATGACAATCAAAATGAAATTAAATTTATTGCATACACCATACAACCTGGTGATTCATTGTCAAAAATCTGCAACAAATATCAGTTGAATTACAGTGCCGTTAAAGATATTATTTTAACTCTAAGTGGAATTACCAACCCAAATTCAATTTATGTTGGTCAAATCATAATTCTACCTGTTCAATAATTTCAAATTTACAATTTGTTATTGAACATAAAAGTGAAATAATATATAATATACTTAATATGATTTGAAAGGATGTGGCGGCATGCCGGTATGTGAAGAAAAATTGCGCGAAAACTTTGCAAGAAATTTAACCCATTATCGCAAGGCTTTGTCTCTTACGCAAACCGACCTTGCCGAAAAGCTTAATTATTCTGACAAATCTATCTCCAAGTGGGAGCGTGGCGATGGTCTACCCGACCTTACCGTAACGGCGCAGCTTGCCGAAATTTTTGGTCTTACGGTTGACGATATGCTTGCCGACAAACCCCGCCGCAAACTTATGACCACACGTAACAAGATAATCATTACTTTACTATCTATTGGTATTGCGTGGCTTGTAGCGACTGTGCTATTCTTCTTGTTCGAGTTGGTAGCACCTAACTCCTACGATTGGTGGTTACTATACGTTTACGCTATACCTACCAGCGCAATAGTTGGCATTGTATTTTCTTGTATATGGTGGAAAAAGATACATATATTTGCAAGTATCTCAACACTCATTTGGTCGGTGGCGTTATGTATTTTGCTTACTGTTATCGCCCACGTAAACGAGCCTAAAATATACCTTATATTTATAGTCGCAGGCGTTGTTCAAGTAATGACTATACTGTGGTTCTTAATTAAAAAACATTAATGTTTAAAACCGATTTGCATGAGAATATGTAAATCGGTTTTTTCTATTGAAATATTATTTATTATAAGATATAATATAAAATTAGGATTTAAACAAATTTCAAGGAGATAAATTTATATGAAACTAGGTATGGTAGGACTTCCAAACGTTGGTAAGTCAACACTTTTTAACGCTATAACAAATGCGGGCGCGCAGTCGGCTAACTACCCTTTCTGCACAATTGAGCCAAACGTTGGTATGGTTAGCGTTCCTGACGAACGTCTTGAAAAATTGGCCGAAATCTATACCCCAGACAAATTCACCCCTGCGGTAATCGAGTTTGTTGATATTGCGGGTCTTGTAAAAGGCGCGTCAAAGGGCGAAGGTCTTGGTAACAAATTCCTTAGCAATATTCGTGAGGTTGATGCAGTAGTTCACGTTGTACGATGCTTTGAAAGCACCGATATCATTCACGTAGAAGGTTCAGTTGACCCAATTCGCGATATTGAAACAATCAATCTTGAACTTATTTTCTCTGATATTGAAATTACACAGCGTCGTCTTGACAAAGCGACAAAAGCGCTCAAGGGCGACAAGTCTATGCAAGCAGAGGTTGATTTCTTAAAGCGTCTTATCGCTCACCTAGAAGAAGGTTTGCCGGCGCGCTCGGTAGAGATTACTTCTGATACTGATGCCGAAGTTTTGGCTACCACCTCTCTTCTTTCTGCAAAGCCTGTAATCTACGCTTGCAACATGAGTGAAGATGATTTTAAAAACGGTATCGACTCAAATGCCGGCTATCTTGCAGTAAAGGAAGCGGCAGCAAAAGAAAATGCCGAAATTCTTCCAATTTGCGCAGCTCTCGAAGCAGAGCTTTCTGGTCTTGATGACGAAGAAAAGGCTATGTTCCTTGAGGATTTGGGTCTTGAGCGTTCGGGTCTTGACCGCATGATTCAAAAATGTTACAGCCTATTAGGTCTTATTTCTTATCTTACCGCAGGCAAGCCTGAAGTTCGCGCTTGGACTATTGAGCGCGGCACCAAGGCTCCACAGGCTGCCGGTAAAATACACACCGACTTTGAACGCGGATTCATTCGCGCCGAGGTTATCGCGTATGACGACTTTATGGCTTGCGGCGGCAATATGGTAACCGCAAAAGAAAAAGGTCTTGTTCGTAGCGAAGGTAAAGAATACGTTATGAACGACGGCGATATTGTTCTATTTAGATTTAACGTATAATTTTTTTAAAAACACAAACGATTGCGAGGTGATACCGTGACAAAGTTTTTAAAACGCGCGTGGGCAGAGATTGACGTTGACGCTTTGATACATAACTTTAATATTATAAAAAACACCGCGAACTCTAACGTGTGCGCCGTGGTAAAGGCAAATGCCTATGGTCACGATGTCGATATCGTAGCCCCCATTTTGCAAGACGCGGGCGCCGACTGCTTTGCAGTATCTAACATAGAAGAGGCTATCGAGCTACGCGAGCTTGGTATAGTTAAGCCTATTCTAATTTTGGGTTATACGCCTTGTGAGTTTGCAAGCGAGCTTCAAAAACATGATATTTCACAGTGTGTTTATTCGCTTGACTATGCAAAAGAATTATCAAATGAAGCCGCAAAACAAAACTTGAATATAAAAGTTCACCTAAAGCTAGATACAGGTATGTCGCGCATTGGTTTTGATTGTCGCGATGATAGGCTAAACGGTATTAGCGACGCTATTGTTGCGGCAAAACTTGACGGCTTTGCGCTTGAGGGTGTGTTCACCCACTTTGCTTTTTCTGACCGAAACGAATCACAAGATGACGGTTTTACCGCCGAGCAGTATAATCGATTTGTAAACGCTCTTGCCGCTATCAAAAACGCAGGACTTAATCCTGCTATTTGCCATTGCTCAAATTCGGCGGCAATATGCCTTGATAGTGACAAACACCTTGATATGTGCCGCGCGGGCATTATACTTTACGGTCTTACTCCGTCTAGTGAGCTCGAGCTTGAGCAAAGATTTATTCCGGTTATGGACTTTAAATCGGTTATATCACAGGTAAAAGAAATTGCAATTGGCGACACAGTAAGTTACGGCAGAACCTTTAAAGCCGACAAAAACATGACTATCGCTACTGTCAGTTGCGGCTATGCCGACGGATACCCTCGCCTACTCTCGAACCGCGGTTTTGTTATGATAAATGGCAAACGCGCTAATATTGTTGGTAGAGTATGTATGGATCAATTTTGCGTTGACGTTACCGATATAAAGGACGTTAAACGCGGTGACGAGGTACTACTTTGGGGCAAAGATTTGGCAGTAGAAACACTAGCTGATATAATCGGCACTATAAATTACGAAATGGTTTGCAGCGTATCAAGCCGCGTTAAAAGAATAAAGAAAGAGCAATAATACCAAGGGGTATTATTGCCCTTTTTGATTTAAGGAGAAATTATGAAAAAATATATTCTTACTTTAGACGAGGGTACTACAAGTGCTCGTGCGATAATATTTGACGAGTGTGGAAACGTTGTATCAATAGCGCAAAACGAGTTTACACAGATATATCCTCGCCCTTCTTACGTAGAGCACGACCCTATAGAAATACTCTCGGCGCAGTATTCGGCAATAACCGAGTGCATCATAAAGTCGGGATTAAAAACTAGCGACATTTCTTGTGTGGGTATTACCAACCAACGCGAAACGGTTGTGGTTTGGAACCGCCTTACCGGCGAGCCTGTTTATAACGCAATTGTGTGGCAATGCCGCCGCACAGCCGAGCTTTGCGAAGAATTAAAATCACAAGGTCTAGAAGAATATATAATAAACACCACCGGTCTTAAAATCGACGCCTATTTTAGCGGCACAAAAATAAAGTGGATTCTTGATAACGTCGAGGGCGCTCGCGAGGCGGCAAACCGCGGCGAGTTGCTATTTGGCACTATCGACACCTGGCTTATGTGGAAACTATCAAATGGCAAAATCCACTCTACCGACCAAACCAACGCCTCCCGCACAATGCTTTATGATATACATAATCTTTGTTGGGACAAAAAGTTACTAGAAATTTTAGATATCCCCGAGAGTATGCTACCCACAGTTCAAAAAAGCGGTAGCGTTTACGGTGATATTGATATTATGGGCGCAAATCTCTCGGTTTGCGGTGTTGCGGGCGACCAACAATCAGCGTTATTTGGTCAACGTTGCGTGAACGTTGGTGACGTTAAAAACACCTATGGCACAGGTTGTTTCTTGCTTATGAATACAGGTACTACCGCGGTTAAAAGCAATAACGGGCTTCTTACCACCATTGCCGCCACAACCGAAAACTCACCTTGCGAATACGCGCTTGAGGGTAGCGTATTTATTGGTGGCGCGGTAATTCAGTGGTTAAGGGACGAAATGAAACTTATCGAAAACGCGGCGCAAAGCGAGGAGTTAGCGATTGCAGTTAGCGATAGCGCGGGTGTGTATATTGTTCCTGCCTTTGCGGGACTTGGCGCGCCTTATTGGGATATGTATGCTCGCGGTACTATATGCGGACTAACTAGGGGTGCCGGTCGCAACCACATTGTCCGCGCGGCGCTAGAGTCGATAGCATACCAAACAAATGACTTAATTACCGCCATGCAAAATGATGCGGGTGTTTGTGTTACAAGCCTAAAGGCTGATGGCGGCGCTAGCAAAAATCGCTTTTTAATGCAGTTTCAAGCCGATATTTCAAACGCCGACGTTATCTGCCCAAAAAATGCCGAGGCTACCGCACTGGGCGCGGCGCTACTTGCGGGACTTACCGCAGGGGTTATTGAAAATACCGACTCACTTAATGCCGATGCTACAACCTTTACACCCGCTATGAACGATGATATTCGTCAAAGCAGTTTAGACGGTTGGCGTAGCGCTGTAAAAAGCACAATTTCTTTTTCAAAGGAATGATGATATGAGCTTTAAAGTATTAGAAAAAAAGATATTATCAAGCGACCAAAAAAACACACTTTCGGGGGTTGTATATATTCCCGAGGGTGATATTCGCGGTATATTTCACCTAGTTCATGGTATGACCGAATATATCGGTCGATACGAGCCGCTTTTTTCGGATATTGCAAATGCGGGTTATATTTGTTGCGGCTTTGACAACCTTGGTCACGGCAATACAGCCAAAGAGAATGACCTTGGCTTTATCGCGCACAAAAACGGATGGGACTATATGGTGCGTGACGTAAAGGTTTTTGCCGATAGCGTAAAGACCGATTACCCCGATTTGCCATATATCTTGATGGGGCACAGTATGGGCTCGTTTATTACACGAATTGTGGTATCACGCTATAGCGACCTTGCCGATAAATATATTTGTTGCGGCACCGCGGGTAGCAACCCCGTAGCAGGTATGGGACTACTGCTTTGTAATACTATCAAACTTTTTCGCGGTGAGCGCGCAGTATCGCCTTTTTTAGAGAATATTGCCTTTGGCGCTTATAACAAGCGTTTTGACGGCAACACCAAATACGAGTGGCTTACCAAAGACCGCGAGATAATTGACAAATACGCTAAAGACAAGTATTGCACCTTTCATTTTACAGTATCGGCGCTGCACGACCTGATAAAACTTATTAAAGTTTGTAACAATAAAAATTGTTTTACAAGCACCAAAAACAACTTACCACTACTCATAATCTCGGGTGATATGGACCCTGTCGGCAATTATGGTAAAGGTATTACCGAGGTTTATAACAACTATAAAAAATGGGGCAACACAAACGTTGCTATGAAACTATACGAAAACTGCCGCCACGAAATACATAACGATAGCTGTAAAGACCAAATGGTAAAAGATATTTTGGAGTTTATAACAAAATAAAAAAATGGCACTCACGCCGAGCGCTATCTTTTTTTTGATTAAGTTATAAAATTAAATTATTTTTATAACGTAAAGAGTTTTGCTATTGAGAGACTTGTCTGATGTTAAATAACTATCAATTAGAGAACCGTCCCCTATGTTATTTTTCTAAATTTTTAATAATATCTTTTTAAAAGTTATCCACGTATTCCCTTGAATAATAAAAAACTATATGGTATAATTTGTAAAATATAGTATACGCAAAATATCGAAGACTAAAGGAAGTTTAAAAGTCCAGTTCTTTGGACACTTGTTTTGAGATAATGTGAATGGTGAAGGACATTTCACCTAATACTTACTTATGGCAACGCGATAAAGGTCAGTGTGTTTATTGCGGATCAAAAACCAATCTGCACTATGACCACATTATTCCTTTTTCAAAAGGCGGGTCCTCCACAACAGCAGCAAACATACAACTGCTTTGCGCAACCTGTAATTTGAGAAAGCATGATAATATAGAATAAATTGACGTGTCAA
Source organism: Clostridia bacterium (assembly GCA_017537245.1). GTDB lineage: Bacteria > Bacillota > Clostridia > Oscillospirales > Acutalibacteraceae > UBA737. The sequence goes on from JAFYLD010000026.1 coordinate 17,122, forward strand.
TAATAAAGAAGGTAGATTATGAAAAAGATATTAATAATCGTTTTAATTGTAGTAGGCTTGCTGGTTACAACTCTCTTTGTATGCGATTTAGCCTTTGATGGGGTTTTTAGAAAGGAATGCAAAGTAATTGATTGTAGCAACAAAAGTGAATCTCCATCCCTGTATTGCTCAAAACATCAGTGCAACGAGGCAGGATGCAGTGGCGGAAGCACTTATAGTTATTGCTACGACCATAAATGCACTGTACGTCTTTGTGACAACAAGAAAGATCCGGGTATGGATTGTTGTTCAGAACACAAGTGCCTTTCTGCCGGATGTAACAATGTCACCGATAATCCTAATACTTATTGCAGCGAGCACGCTTGTAAAATTTTGGTATGTAATAATCCGTCAATTAATCCTAATGGTTATTGTAGTACACACAATTGCGCCAAATTAGGATGTACTTCTCTAATATTTACCCGTTCAAATTATTGTTTCACACACAAGTGCAATGTTCCCTCATGCATTAACGGCCAAGATGAAGATAATCCATATTGCATCGAACATCATTGCTTGTATAATGGTTGTACTGAAAGAATAATAGATATTCTTGCCAACTACTGTTATTCACATGAATGTCAGTATGGAACATGCCATAACCCCCGTGACGGTTCCAAGTACTGTTATTTGCATGAGTGAAGGTATCCTGGATGCCAGGATATGGGGTATAATTTCACCGGTGGTTATTGTACCTTACACCGTTAAACACAAGATAAAACTTTTAAAACACGGCTGATAATTTTTATATCATACGTTTAATAATCAATTTTAACAAATATTTAATATAACAATTGTGTTAATAAAAATAAAGGGCGGCTTTGTGCCGCCCTTTATTCTATTGCACTAAATATTATATGTGTTCTACCGTCTGCGTGGAATTGAACGTCTATTGTTTTAACTTCATAGATGTCAGTTTCTTCAATCAAGATGGTAGTTTCATCCGGTATCAATCAGGGGACTGTTCCCTGATTGATGTCACATTTAACACAACTTGTCAATATATTCCACAAGTTCGTCGAAACTGCCGCTTGGGTATTTTGTAATATCTTCCTCGTTTTTATTTATTAGGCAATCGGTAAGTAGAAATACCTTCATACCCACGTTTTTTGCCACCATATCGTCAGAAACGTCGTTGCCGACCATAAGGCACTCTTCTGGCTTGGCGCCGATTCGCTTTGCCACCTCAATAAAGTAAGCGGGGTTTGGCTTGCAACAATTTATGTTTTCGTAGGTGGTATAAAATTCGAAATCACTAGTATCTAGTCCTGCCCAATTTATGCGCCAACGAGTAGCGCGCTCGGGGAAAATCGGGTTGGTAGCAAGAGCAATTTTATAACCCATTGTCTTTAGTTTTTCGACAGTTTCTTTAGCCTGTGGATTAAAGCCGCAAACCGCCTTTACTTTGTCAAATTCTTGCTCATAAAACTCGTCGAACAAGTATTTATCGTTTCTTATTTTATCGCCATAAACACTTGCGGCATAGTCCCAAAACACCTCTTCATTACACTTGTCGCTAGTGTTTTTTATCATAGCGTAGGTGCCTTTCCAGATGGTTTCGATAAACTGTTTTGGCTCGTATCCGTGGGGAGCTAGTTTTGTCGATATTCTTTTAAAATAATCGCCTACAAACGTGTCCATATCCATTGGTAGCAAAGTACCGTCAAGGTCAAATAAAACTGCTTTTATACTCATAAATTACCTCGTCATTTCGTTAAATGAAGTGTTAAACGCCTCTTGCGATATATCGCAAGAAAGCTCATATACAGGTGTTTTTTCTATCATTGCGCCAAGTAGCGCAAGCGTGCTGGAAAGCGCAACGGCGCTACGCGGTATATACACCTGACGCATAAGATGGTTTATAGCCTCACTAGTGTTTAGTCGAACAATGCTATTAGTTTTGCTTTGTTTTAAAATACAAATAGCTTTTAGTGGCGCTTTGGCGTTGCGCTGATAACCCTCTTTGCCTGCCCACGGAGTACCGTAAACAGTAATGCTATCATCAATGCCGATTATTGGCTTATCACCGTTTATGATTTTAACCTTATCGCCTAGGTACTTGCTCCACAAATTTATATGAGTGGTTTTACCCGTACCACTAGGAGCAGTAAAAAGGTAGGTCTTGTTTTCGTACTCTATTGCGGCGCCGTGAAAAACAAAGCGGTTAAACTCGGGTAGTTTTTCGGCAATAGCGCGATAGATACAAAGGCTCTCGCAAGACTCTATCGGAGCACCGGGTACCATAGCCTTTTCTTTTGCGATGGCATCGTCACTGGCTTTTGCCACGATATCTGCCGTGTCAAACTGCGCTACGTAGTCCTTGCAAAACTCGGTCATATAATCGTACTTGTGCTCTATATTAACCTTTAAATCTGATAATATAATATCAAGTTTATACATATTTCACCTACTAATTAAAGCGCAACTTGCAACCTAAATATTCTTGAACTTCGCCTAGTCCCTCGGACATAATCTTTTTGGTTCTTTCATAAGATGCTTTTGCCTTTTGAACGGTCGCAGCATCCAGACCATAACTCTCGGCCATAGCCGCGTTTTCTAGCGGATACATTGTGTATTGGTAGTTGCCGGCAGCGCCGTATCTGTCAACCCAGGTAGGAATAAGGTCAACCGCGTCAAGATATACCTCGCCATCCTTATCACGCGCGAAAGTATAACTAAATAATACGCCGTCTTCGGTGTGACCTGTTTCGCAAAGACCCGTCATTTCAGAAATGCGTTGGTTAGATATTGAGTTACCCATAGAATAAAGGCAAACTGTGGTGTTTTGGCTATCTTCGGAGTGTATTAACTCAACCGGTTGCAAAACGTGTGGATGACCGCCAACAATTACGTCAACTCCCATATTGCAAAGTTCTTGCGCAATAACCTTTTGATAAGTGCCGGGTTTTGTATGGTATTCGCTACCCCAATGCATATAAAAGACAATTGCCTCGGCGCCGTCTTTTTCCATATTTTTAATTACTTCTCGAGCCTCGGTATAAAAGGCAGAAGTGTTTGAACTGCTAAAGTAATTTATAAGCGAACTAGCGCCCGCAGCCGAGCTATTGGTACCATAGGTGTAAGCTACCATACCAATCTTGATGCCGTTAATATTTTTTACAACGTAGGTCGGGTCGCTATTGGTTTCTTTTGTGCCCAAAAAGTCAAGATTTTTTGCCTTTATTTGTTGCACGGTACGTTTCATACCCGCAAGCCCTGTATCTAGACAGTGGTTATTTGCGGTAAGAAGCATATCAAATCCGTCAGCCTTGATATAATCAAGCAAACTGTCAGGCGAGTTAAAACCGGGATAACCGCGATAACTACCCGCAGCCTCGCCACCCAAAGTTACCTCTAGGTTAGCAACGGCATAATCGGCCGACTTGATATAGGACTTTGCCTCTTTAAATAGTTTAGAAAAATTATAACTGCCGTCATTTTGCTTTGCACCCCATAACACGTTATCGTGAATGAGTATATCGCCTGTATTTAAAACGGTGGCGGTAGTTTTGTTAGGTTTGGTTTGTTGTGTTTCGCTATTAGTTTGTGATGAATTATCATCAGGCTCATTAGCAGACTGATTTTGCGATTGAGTGTTTGTGTTTTCCTTTTCGCCGTTATCGCTACTAGGATTTATAACAAAATACACCACTGCCACTATTGCCGCGAGTAACAGTGCCACAAGGGACACAAATATTCTTCTGCGCCTTATTGCTCTTTGTCTTTTGGTTATCTTTTTCATTTTTATATACCCTAACCTTAAAAGTTTGATATTTCGACCATTTTTACCTATTATATATAATATAATAAATTTATAAAAAAATCAATAATTCACTTGTATTTGCTAATCTTTTATTGTAAAATAATTCTATACGAATTTAGGAGGACTTAAATTATGCCAAATTCTAACACAATTAAAATTCCAACCAAGCGTAAGGATTTGTATTTGCGCGCTACCAAAGGTCACTTTGCTACAAGCAATAGCCACAGCAACTACTATATTGACGTTACCACACAAAAGACACGTCTTTCTGAAGCAAGAGCTGTTGCAGAAGAACTTTGCAGTTACTATCGCTCCAATACAATAGTTGATACCATCCTTTGCCTTGACGGTATGGAAGTAGTAGGCGCTTGTCTTGCAAGTCGTCTTACCGAATCTAACTACGTAAATATGAACGCTCACCAAACAATCTACGTTGTAACGCCTGAAATTACAGGTTCTAGCCAACTTTTGTTCCGTGACAATATCGTTCCTATGATTCAGGGTAAACACGTGCTTATTTTGGCAGTATCTGTTTCAACCGGTCGTACCGTTGAAGCTGCTGTTGACGCTATTAAGTATTATGGCGGTAACGTTGCAGGTATATGCTCTATATTCGCTACCAAAAAAGAACGCGCAGGTATTCCTGTAAATTCTATATTTAACCCAACCGACCTTCCTGACTACCAAAACTACAAGCCACACGAATGCCCACTTTGTAAAGCAGGCGAAAAGATTGACGCGCTTGTAAACTGTCACGGTTGTTCAAAACTTTAATTTTTTCGAGGTATAAAAATGACTAGACTAGAAGAAGCAAAAAAACAATACGCGGCGCTCGGTATCGACGTTGACGCTGTTATTGAAACACTAAAAAAACAACCTGTATCACTTCACTGCTGGCAAGGTGACGACGTTAAAGGCTTTGACCAAGACGGTCCACTCACAGGCGGTATTCAAACCACAGGTAACTACCCAGGCAAAGCACGCACACCTGAAGAGCTTATGGCAGATATGGACATGGTAATGTCACTTTGCCCAGGTATGAAAAAGATTAACGTTCACGCTTGCTATGCAATTTTTGAAGACGGTGAATTTGCCGACCGCGACAAGCTTGAGCCAAAGCACTTTAAAAAGTGGGTTGACTTTGCAAAGAAGCACGGCATGGGTCTTGACTTTAACCCAACCTTCTTCTCACACCCAATGGCAAATAGCGGTCTTACACTTTCAAGCCCAGACAAATCAGTTCGCGATTTCTGGATCGAGCACGGTAAGGCTTGCGTACGTATTTCTGAGTATTTTGCAAAGGAAACAGGCGTACCTTGCGTTATGAACATTTGGACAGGCGACGGTCTTAAAGATATCCCTGCTGACAGAATGGGTCCACGCGTTAGATACAAAGAATCTATCGAAGCTATTTTATCTGAACCATTTGACAAGAATCTTGTTAAGCCTTGCGTTGAATCAAAGGTATTTGGTATTGGTGTAGAATCTTACACAGTAGGCTCTGCTGAATTCTCACTTACCTTTGCTGCTACTCACGATGGTTGTTTGCCACTTATGGACAACGGTCACTACCACCCAACAGAAGTTGTATCTGACAAGATTCCTGCTCTTCTCGCTTTCTTCCCTGAAATTGCGCTACATATCACACGTCCTATCCGTTGGGACTCTGACCACGTAGTTCTATTTGACGATGAAACACGCGAGATGGCAAAAGAAATCGTACGTTGCGATGCATTTGACCGCGTTTATATGGCTCTTGACTATTTTGATGCAAGCATTAACCGTATTGCCGCTTGGAGCGTAGGCCTTCGCAGCTGGCAAAAGGCACTCCTTATGGCTATGCTTACACCAAACGCAGCTCTCAAAGATTTGCAGGACAAGGGCGCTTATACCGAGCTTATGGTAAAGAGCGAAGAAGTTAAGACCTTACCTTTCGGCGATATTTGGAACTACTACTGCGAATGCTGTGGCGTACCTGCTGACGGCGAATGGTTTGCTAAGGTGCAAGAATACGAAAAAGACGTACTTTCAAAGCGCGTTTAATATTAAATTTAAAAGGGTTGGCAAAACGCCAACCCTTTTGTTTTTTTATAATTTAGCTTTTAAGAATTTAATGTAGTGGTTCCAGTCCTCGCGAGAGATAAAGTGCCTACCTGCGCGAAGGTGATAACCGATATTACCTTCCATCAAGTGGTCGCCGGGTTCGGGGAGTTTGTCGGGAGTTATAAGTCCCTTGCAGCCTAAAAGCTCCCACGCGCTACTTGCGTGAAGGCTTGTCAAAAACTCTGACTTTGGGTCTGCGCCTTTGTCCTCTACCGCAGAGCCAACGCACATTAGTCTTGGCGCTATAAGTGCTAATAAATGTGCTTGGTCATAGGGCTTAAAGTCCTCTTTTTCGTCTTTATAATCCTTAAAGTTTTCGCAATACCAGTCCCAAGAACCACATCGCAAAAAGTCGGTTACCCTCTCGCCTTCGCCGCGCTTTGAGGTTGCGGCGCCACCATAACCCGAGTTATTAGATATAGCGCACCAAAATCTTTCGTCTTGCGCCGCGGTCCAAAGAGCTGTTTTACCAAGTCTAGAGTGACCGATAACCGCGGTGTGTCTAGCGTCGATATCATCGCGAGTAAGCAAATAATCGAGTGCACGCGAACCGGCATAAGCCCACATACCAATTTTGCCCCACTCACTTTTGTCCTCGCGCGGATTTTGAACCCCAAACATTTTACCAAGTCCGTCAGAATAATCGCCGCGCAAATTATCGTTTACAACGTCTTTATAGCACATTACAAAAAGCGCAAAACCCTGGTCGGTAATTTCCTCAACGGGAATATATTTGTCAGGCACGCGGCGAAAAGCGTGGTTCAAAAACACAGGTGGCTTTTCTACACCGTTTGGAATATACAACTCGGTATAGACTGTAAAATCGCCGCTTGGCGTGTTAAAAGTAAGATTTATATGCTGCTCTGTTACCTTACCGGCATAGGCTAGTTTATCTTCAAAAATCACTTCGCCTCTACCATCGCCACAACATTCGGGAGTGTAGCCGTAAGAATACTCTTGCAACAAATTAAGCATCTCTTGACGGCGCTCTTGCCAATTTTCCGGCGTTGCGTCGCTGCCGTCATTCATTTTAACAACAGGTAATAAATCACGTTCTTTTAAAATTTCTTTAAGCATTTTACCACCTCAAGCAAGCTTGGATTTTTTATTATCGATTGCCTTATAGATTTTATCAATAATTATAAATGCAACAAAGCCGTTAATAAGACCTAGCGCCGCGCCTGCCAAAACGTCGGTCGGATAGTGCATATAAAGGTACATTCTCGAAAAACCGATAAGTCCGCCCAACACAAACGCAACTTTACCAAAACGCTTGTCGCAAAGGAACATTGCCATACCGGCTTCAAAGCAACAACGTGTATGTCCCGACGGGAATGAAAAATCCTTTAGTCTTTCTACTAGCATATTTGGTACAATGCTATCGTTTACGGTATATGGACGAGGACGCGCAAACAAGTTTTTGAGTCCCAAATTGCCAACAAGCAAGCCTAAAAGCAACGCAAGACCTAACGTTATACCCATTTTGCGAGTTTGCTTAAAACAAATTAGCGCAATTGCAAGCACTATCCAAACTATGCCATCATCGGCAAGACGGGTAAGCAAAACCATCATTTTGTCCAAAAATCCAAAACGTAGATGTTCTTGTATAAAATCAAGAATTGTAATTTCAAATGCGTTCATAAGTTATACCTTATTTAAAAAATAATGGGAGTTTCTCCAAGAAAATAATATCATCACGATCGGCAGCATCGCCCTCGGCCAAAAATGCGCAAGATGCAGCCTCAATACCACCTGCTTGTTTTACAAGTTCGCGAACTGCGGCAAGTGATTCGCCGGTAGAGATAACGTCGTCGATTATAAGAACACGCTTGCCCTTAATAGCTTCAACTTCGCTCTCGCCAAGATATAGGCGCTGCTCGTTTTTGGTGGTAATAGATTTTACCGAAACCTCTAAAGGATTTCGCATATAAACCTTTACACCCTTACGAGCAATTACGTAAGGTTTGCCGCTTTGACGTGACATTTCGTAAGCCATCGGTATGCTCTTTGCCTCTGGGGTAAGAACAACGTCAAACTCGGGAACTTTTTTAAGAAGCTCTGCGCAACCTGCAACGGTAAGTTCAACGTCACCAAAGATTATAAATGCCGCTATATCAAGCTTATCGCTTACAGGGAAAAGTTCGAGTTTGCGCTCGAGTCCTGCGATTTTCATAGTATAAAATTCAGACATAACTATTCTCCTAGAAAAAATTTACTCATTAAGTATGTATGGGCGACCAAAGGCCGCCCGTTTTTACGTTTTATATTTAATATCAGCCTGGAGGCCACTGTAAATAACGACGAGCCAAAACGTGGAAATGAATATGACCTACTGTTTGACCTGCGTCTTTACCACAGTTTGTAACAACGCGGTAGCCGTCTTCGAGATTTTCTTGCACTGCGATTTTTGCAATAGCCTCAAAAACTTTCGCGATAAGGTGGCTATTTTGCGCATTGATATCATCAGCAGATGCGATATGCTCTTTTGGAATAACTATCGCATGAAAAGGAGCTTGTGGGTTGATATCAGAAAAAGCGTAAACGCTTTCGTCCTCATAAATCTTGCTGCTTGGGATTTCTCCTGCAGCTATTTTACAAAATAAACAATCAGCCATCTTATTTTACCATTCCTTCAACTATAGAATTTACTGCAGCGAGAGCCTCGTCTGCTTTTGCAATTTCTTTACCGCCTGCCATAGCGCTATCCGGCTTACCGCCACCGTTACCGCCGGCAAGCCCAGCTACTGCACGAACAATGTTACCTGCGTGTGCGCCAGCCGCAAGAGCCGCTTTACCAACGCCTGCGCAGAAGGTAAGTTTTTCGCCGTTTACTGCAGCAAGAACTGCAACAGCGTTGTCGTTTTCTGCTTTGATGGTGTCAATCATCTTACGAAGCTCGTCAGGAGCAGTGCCATCAAACTTAGCAACAGCTACCTTCACGCCCTTAACGTCGGTAGCGCCTGCAATAAGGTCGGTAAGCTTGCCTGAAGCGAGTTTTGATTCGAGTGATTCAATCTTCTTTGAATCTTCTTTCATTTGCTTAACGGTAGCCGCAGCCTTTGTTGCAACGTCTTCAATGTTGCCAACCTTGAGGGTTGCCGCTGTATCGGTAAGCAATGATTTGTAATGATTGATAAGTTTAACAACGTTAAAGCCTGTGTATGCTTCAATTCGACGAGTACCTGCAGCAATACCGCTTTCACTGATTATTCTAAATAGACCAATCTTGCCTGTGTTATCAACGTGGGTACCACCGCAAAGTTCGGTAGAGAAATCGCCTGCTTTTACTACGCGAACGATATCGCCGTATTTTTCGCCAAACAAAGCCATAGCGCCAAGTGCGCGAGCCTCGTCGATTGGCATTTCGCGGTTATCTACAACCGTACCGTCAAGAATAGCAGTGTTTACAAGATTTTCTACCTTTTCGATTTCTTCAGCAGTTAGGGCTGAGAAGTGAGTAAAGTCAAAACGAACTGCATTTTCGTTTACAAGCTGACCAGCCTGTTCAACGTGGGTGCCAAGCACCTGACGGAGCGCTGCTTGTAAAAGGTGCGCCGCAGTATGATTACGGCGAATTGCCTCGCGACGAGCAACGTCAATTTTTGCATTTACTTTATCGCCAACAGAAATAGTAGCGTTTGCAGTACCAATATGTGTAAAGATACCGTCAACTGTCTTTTTGGTGTCAACTACAACAAAGTCACCAATAACACCCGTATCACCAACCTGACCGCCGCTTTCTGCGTAGAAAACAGTTTTGTCAAGAACGATTATTGCCTTTTGAGCAGCATTTACGCTAGATACGTGTTCACCTTCCACAACGATATCAACTATTGTAGCTTCGCACTCGTTAGCGGTGTAACCCAAAAATTTGGTAGCGGCAACATCATCAAAGTTGATGCCGTCACTGCTCCAGCTTTCGCCGTCGCTTGCCTTTCTAGCGTTACGAGCCTTTTCGCGTTGTTGTTGCATAAGAGCGTTAAAGCCGTCTTCATCAACGGTCATACCCTTTTCTGCCAAAATGTCGCGTGTAAGGTCTAGTGGGAAACCATAGGTATCATAAAGGCGGAATGCGTCTTCACCAGAAAGTGTGCCGCCGTTTGCAGTCAAGTCGTTTAAAATATTAAGACCTTGGTCAATAGTCTTTGAGAAACTTGCTTCTTCGTTTGCAATAACTTTTTTAATAAGTTCTTGCTTATCGATAAGTTCAGGATAACCTGATGCGTTTTCTTTAATAACAGCCTCTACCATCTCTACTAGGAAAGCACGATCGATGCCGATAAGACGTCCGTGACGAGCAGCGCGACGAATAAGACGGCGAAGAACGTAACCACGACCTTCGTTAGAAGGGATAATGCCATCGCTTATCATAAAGGTTGATGCACGAGCGTGGTCGGTTATAGCACGGATAGAGATATCTACCTTTTTGTCTGCGCCATAGGTCTTGCCGGAAATCTCGCAAACCTTATCAAGAATATTACGAATTGTATCAACCTCGAACATATTGTCAACGCTCTGCATTACGCATGCCAATCGCTCAAGACCCATACCTGTATCAATGTTTTTGTGTTCAAGCTCGGTATAGGTGCCGTCACCCATGTTGTTAAACTGGGTGAAAACGTTGTTCCAAATTTCCATATATCTGTCGCATTCGCAACCTGGCTTACAGTCAGGGCTACCGCAACCGTACTTTTCACCACGGTCAAAGTAGATTTCGCTACAAGGGCCACAAGGACCTGTACCGTGCTCCCAGAAGTTATCAGCCTTGCCTAGCTTTACAATGTGCTCTTCAGGCACACCGATAACGTCACGCCAAATAGCGTAAGCCTCGTCATCCTCTTCGTAAACAGACGGCCAAAGCAAATCAGCAGGAATTTCAAGATCTTTTATTAAAAACTCCCAAGCCCACGGAATAGCTTCGTGCTTGAAGTAGTCGCCAAAAGAGAAGTTACCAAGCATTTCAAAATAAGTACCGTGACGAGCGGTAATACCAACGCGCTCAAGGTCAGGTGTACGAATACATTTTTGACAGGTTGTGACACGGCTGCGTGGTGGTGTTACCTCGCCTGTAAAATACTTTTTCATAGGCGCCATACCCGAGTTAATTAGCAACAAAGACTTATCGTTATTTGGCACCAAAGAGAAGCTGCCAAGACGCAAGTGACCCTTTGATTCAAAGAAAGATAAGTATCTTTCTCTAAGTTCGTTAAGTGACATCCATTTCATAATTATTACTTCCTTAAAATTAAGATAAACATACACGATAATTATATACCTCTAGTGGTATTTTGTCAATATTTGAAGAGGTAAAAATCGGCGTTAAATCTAACGCCGATTTAAGGTTATATCACGTTTATTTGACAACAACGCATTGTATCAAGCGCTGCATTATGCGTTTGTATAGATACGCCCGCACAACAAGACGAATCAACAAAAATTTCCGCATCCAACAAATTGGCTTTTAAGAGCAACGCGTTAGACACAACGCAAATATCGGTACATAAACCAATAAGCGTTATTTTTGCTTTTTCGCTACCTATACGTTCCTTCACAAGCTCTGGCAAAGCAGTCGAACCAAAGGTAAGTTTTTCTACCGCAGTATATTCTTTTTGACTTAATGCATCGGCAATTTTAGGACTAAGTTCCCAACCAACCGTACCCTTTATACAGTGAGGTACAGGCAGTTTTTTACCCTCGAGAGTGTCCATATAATTATCATAATGCGTGTCATAAGTCACAAATATATCACCGTCAAAATTCTTGATTTTGTTTGCGGCATTGTCAACTATCGCGAGCGCCTCTGCGCTACCTAAACTTCCGTCAACAAAATCGTTTTGAATATCGACTACAATTAGAATTTTCTTCATAATAACACCTCTTGGATTTATTATACCCTTACACGCATTATCTTTCAACTGTAACTTTTTTCGTGACTTTTGTCTCGTTTTGTGGTATAATACTTAAGATATCGTATAAAGGGGACTTTTATGGAAGTTAATTACAAAAACAAAAAAAGCTACAACACTGCAAAATATCCTATCAGACAACCTAGATTTTTTACATGGCTTATTTGGCTTTTAAGCAAGATTATGCTTACTGGCAAAAATTACAAAATAGAAAAAATTAATACCGAGAATCTAAAGCCACCATATATTTTGCTTAGCAATCATCTATACTTTGTGGATTTTGAGCTAGCGGCGCTCGCTACTTACCCACACAGAATAAACAACGTTGTTTCAATAGACGGTTATTATCGCAGACCGTGGCTTATGGTGCTTATCGGCGCTATTTGTAAACGCAAGTTCACAAACGATTTACACCTTGTAAAATCGATTCGCCGCGTGCTACAAAAGGGCGACGTTTTTTGTATGTACCCCGAGGCTCGTTATAGTCCCGACGGCACTACCGCTATACTACCGGAATCTATTGGTAAACTTATCAAAATGAACAAGGTGCCCGTAGCGTGTATGCTACACCGCGGCAACCACCTGCGCACACCGTTTTGGAATTTTAGAAAACCACGCAAGGTGCCGCTACACACCACCTTTACACAAATTCTTACTGCCGAGCAAGTAGCCGAGCTTTCGATTGATGAAATTAACAAAATTGTTCGCGAAGCGCTCGATTACGACGAATACCGCTACCAAAAAGAAAACGGCATCAAGATTACCGAACCTTTCCGCGCAGAAGGACTACACAAAATACTTTACCAATGTCCTGCTTGTAAAACCGAGCACAAAATGGCGTCTAAGGGTGCAGAAATCTTTTGCGAAGAATGCGGCAAACGTTGGACACTTTTAGAAGACGGAAATCTTAAGGCCAATGAGGGCGAAACGGAATTTAGTCATATTCCAGACTGGTTCGCGTGGGAGCGTACCGAAGTACGCAAACAGGTCGAAAACGGCACTTATCATTTTGAAGATACCGTTGACGTTTTCTCGCTACCTCGTTGTTGGCGATATTTCCACCTAGGCGATGCAAAGCTTACTCACGATATTAACGACGGTTTTACACTTACCGGTCACTATCGCGGCAAGGATTATAAAATTGAACGCAAGCCGCTCGGTCAAATAGGATTACACGTAGAGTATGATTACTGCTACTTAAAACCGTTTGACTGTATTGATATATCTACCGACAAAGACTCGTTTTATTGCTACCCAACAAAGCAAAACGTGGTAACAAAATTAAGCTTTGCTACCGAAGAAATTTATCGCCTCAAGTCACTCGAAGCAAAGCGTGAAAAAGAAAAAACTTAAATTTATTAAAAGCCTTTACCAGATGGTAATGGCTTTTATTTTTTGAACAAATTATTAAAATTTCACTTGCAAGAAACAATATATTTTGATATACTAATTGTGTATTTGATTTTTCCTTTTGAGGAGGTTTTTTTGTGGCAAAAATCGGCTTTGATAACGATAGATATATCGCGCTTCAGTCCCAAAACATACGCGACCGCATTGATATGTTTGGCGGCAAACTTTATATGGAGTTTGGCGGCAAACTCTTTGATGATTTTCACGCGTCACGCGTATTGCCGGGTTTTCGCCCCGACTCAAAGGTAAAAATGCTCCTCGAACTTAAAGATGAGGCAGAAATCGTTATCGTAATTAACGCCGACGCCATCGAAAAGAACAAGCGCCGCGGCGACCTTGGTATAACCTACGACCTTGATACACTCCGCCTTATAGACGCGTTCCGCGATATTGGGCTATTTGTTGGCAGCGTTGTTATCACATGCTTTACAGGTCAACCTCTTGCTATCGCTTTTGAAAACCGACTAAAAGCGCTTGGTATTAAGACCTATCGCCACTACCCTATCAAAGATTATCCTGCCGATATTCCGCTTATCGTTAGCGATGACGGTTTTGGTAAAAACGATTATATCGAAACCTCTCGCCACTTGGTTGTAATTACTGCTCCGGGTCCCGGTAGCGGCAAAATGGCAGTTTGCCTTTCACAACTTTATCAAGACCACAAGCGCGATATTAAAGCAGGCTACGCGAAGTTTGAGACGTTCCCTATCTGGAACATTCCGCTCAAACACCCTGTAAACGTGGCTTACGAAGCGGCAACAGCCGACCTTAGCGACGTTAATATGATCGACCCGTTCCACCTAGAAGCTTATGGTCAAACTACCGTAAACTATAACCGCGACGTTGAAATTTTCCCGGTTCTTAATGCCATTATGCAAAGAATCTTGGGCGAGTCACCATATAAGAGCCCTACCGATATGGGTGTTAATATGGCGGGTTGCGCTATTAGTGACGACCGCAACGTTTGCGACGCCGCAAAGCAAGAGATTATTCGTCGTTATTATGGCGCCGCTTGCAACGTGCGTCAAGGACTTGGTGAAAAGAGCGAAGTTACAAAGATTGAGCTACTTATGAGCCAACTTGGTATTTCTATTAAAGATAGACCGGTTGTAGCGGCAGCTCTCGACAAAGCAGAGCTTACAGGAAATCCCGCTGCCGCAATCGAGCTACCCGACGGCAAGATTATTACCGGCAAAACTTCTTCCCTTTTGGGTGCAAGTTCGGCAATGCTACTAAACGTTTTAAAAGAACTAGGTGGCATTTCAGACGACGTATTGCTACTTTCTCCTAGCGTTATCGAGCCTATTCAAAATATGAAAACGTCAGTTCTTGGCAACCATAACCCAAGAATGCACATTGACGAAATTTTGATAGCGCTATCTATTTGCGCCGCAACCGACGAAAAAGCAAAAATTGCGCTCGACCAAATAGACAAACTAAAGGGACTCGAGGTTCACTCAAGCGTTATTTTATCACGTGTTGACGAACAAACCTTTAAAAAGCTTGGCGTAAATCTAACCTGCGAGCCAAAATACCAAACCAAAAAATTATATCACGCATAAAATTAACGAGGCACGTTATCGTGCCTCGTTTTTCCATCCGTATTTATTTAAATCGACGCATCCGTCGGCTTCAAAAACTACGCCTTCGTCCTCTAGCATTTTGCGTTGTGTTTCGCCACCGCCAAACACAAATGCATCCGCCACCCTGCCTTCACGATTTACCACGCGATGACAAGGAATAATTCCAGGGGCAGGATTATTGTGTAGCGCATAACCTACAACTCGCGCCCAACGTGGATTGCCCGCAAGCATTGCCACTTGACCATAGGTCGCAACGCAACCTTTTGGTATTTGACACACTACGTCATATATCTTTTTAAATACCATTGCACACACCCCATTTTAGTTTATCGGTGTATATTTTTATCAATTTTAGCGTTTATATGCATTAATCAAACAAATAACATAAACGCTATAAGAATAGCAAGAATACCAAAGTTAAAAGCGCTAAACTGCTTTATATAACTGAACGTACCGTTAGGGTTATGCTTGGTATATTCGCGGAAAGTAATAAGGCTTGCAAGCGACGCTATAAGCGTACCTGCGCCACCAATATTTACACCAACTAACAAATCGGCATAATTGCCTGTAAACTGCGATAACAAAATTGCCGACGGCACGTTACTTATAACCTGGCAAGACGCTACGCTAAAGAGCATTGTGTTTTTCTCTAAAAGATAAGAAAACGCGTTTTGCACCACGTCTATTCGCGCCATGTTGCCCGCAAAGATAAAGAAAAATACAAAGGTTAACAGTAGAGGGTAGTCCACTTTTTTAAGCGCAGAGCGATCAACAAACAACAAGACCGCTGTTATCACTACAACTCCCACATAATACGGTATAGTTCTAAATACTATCGCGATACTTAGCACAAAAAGCGCCAAATAAAGCACTGTTTTGCCTAGTGGTAAGTTCGCCTTTTCACCGCTTACTTTGAGTGGTTCCGGTCGCACAAACACTATACAACAAAGTGTAATAATTGCAATTGACACAACAAAGGGTGGCGCCATAATCGACACAAACTCGCCGTTTGGAATGTTGAATTTAGTATATAGGTAAAGGTTTTGCGGATTACCAAACGGAGTCAACATACCGCCTAAGTTTGCTGCAATATTTTGCATAATAAAGGTAAAAGCCATATACTTTTGTTTGTCTGTACTGCTAAGCACAAAAAAGCCTAGCGGCAAAAAGGTAAGCAGCGCCATATCGTTTGCGATAAGCATAGAGCCGATAAAGGTTATATAAACTAACGCCAAAACGCAAAGACGAATATTTTTAAACAACTCAACGATTTTTTGCGCCAAGGTATAGAAAAATCTGATGTTTTTTAGCGCGCAAACAACCGCCAAAACACTATAAAGGCAAGAGATTGTTTTAAGGTCGATATAACCCAAATACTCGCGGTCAACAGGTATAATTATGCTTGTAATAACAGCCGCCACAAGCGCCACGCACATAACCACGTTGCTTTTTAAAAACACAAGCACACTAGAACAAAAGTTGCTTTTTTGTGTAGTCATTCTCTTACCTCCCCTTATATTTTATTCACTCTAAAAAACCTTGACAATTTTACTGCAACAAGCAAAAAAAGTCAATATTTTATTACGCAAAAAAGACCGCATGCACTCTTGTAAACGCGGTCTTTCATATAATCATTATTCTTTTGTAGCGGTATCAAGACTTTTGCCAAATACCACAAAACGTTGATATAAATACTCGCTAACAAAATTGACCGCCATAGTAAACGCCAAAACGATATACTCGTTTATATGTAACTGTGTCGTAAACACGTCGGTCCACCAAGTAGATAGCGGCGCAAACACCAAATAAAACGCCGCCACTTTTAGCATTGCAATGGGCACGTTATTTGCTGATTTAAAGGTAAATTTGCGATTTAGGGTGAAATTCCATAACACTGATAAGGTCAAAGATATCAAATAAGAAATCCAAGAATCTAATTGTGCAAACTCGTTTAGTAACGTAAACGTTACCGTTTCGATTACGCCTGCGCTTATCGAAAAAAACAAAAATTTTGTCGCGCGCCAAATTTCGGTCTTTTTATTAGTCATATTTATCGCCCCTTTAAATAAAATTATATCATAAAAATATTATAAATTCAATCTTGTGCAATAAATTAAAATGGTATATAATTATATAAAACAAAAAGGAGTTTTTATTATGGTATTTGATAATCTTAAAAATTGCGAACTTTATTACAGTCTACACCCACGTTTTCGCGAAGGTTTTGACTTTATTAAAAAAGCCATTGCCGAAAATCTAGAAGCAGGCAAATATGAAATTGACGGCAAAGAGCTTTGGGCATCGGTACAAGAATACACCAGCAAGCTACCGTCAGATGCAAAAGCCGAGGCACACAAAAACTATATTGATATTCAGTATATCGTGTCAGGCGCAGAAGTTATCGAAGGCTTTGATATAGCGAGAGCAACCCCCAAAAGCGAATACAACGACGTAAAAGACGTTATGTTTTATGAGGACGATGCAAGCGCTACAAAGGGTATATTAAACGCCGATGAATACGGCATTTTCTTCCCTAACGACGTTCACAAACCAGGTATGTGCCTAAACGGTATTCAAAATACAGTTAAGAAAATCGTAGTTAAAGTTAAAATATAAAAACAAAAAGAGCCGAGTTGCCTCGGCTCTTTTATTTTAATAATCGTGTTCGTCACAATAATAGCCATAATCGTTTCGCTTATTACTGCATCCGTATCTCGAGCATTTATGTGCATAACAATAATCTGCATTACTCTCTTTTCCTCTTGTACATCCGCTTTCAATACAAGTGTGTTCGTGACAATAATCACTAGCACCATAGGTTAACTCATAGCAAAACGAATTGTAGCACGTATGCGAATAACAATACTCAGAGTTGTAGGTTTTGCTGCTTGTACAACCACTTGCGCCGCATGTGTGGTCAGAACAATAATTACTACCATTTGCAACGCCATTATAACAACCGCTCGACCAACAAGTGTGAGAATAGCAGTAATTAGACGACGATGATTTTGAAGAATTACATCCGCTCGCTGCGCACTTGTGATCACTACAGTAATATTTACCGTCTACCGCTCTATTATCACAATTGTAATTGTCGCATTTATGAGTTGAGCAATACGATGACGAAGAATATCTTGAAGAAGTGCAGCCACTTACAAGACATTTATGGTTAGTGCAATAATCGCTACCACTCGCCGCCGCACTATTGCAACTATAGTTATAACACTTATGATCATAGCAATAATTAGACGAAGAATACGTTCCGCTGCTACATCCACTTGCTGCGCACTGGTGCTGATTACAATATGCTCCCCAAACATTAACATTATTGTAACAACCACTCTTATAACAATAGTAACTATTTTGACTTTGTGTTGACGCCGTACCTGGGACCACTGTAGAATAATCATAATCATAA
>JAFYLD010000027.1 GCA_017537245.1 Clostridia bacterium
GTATAAAGCGTGGTTATTTATTATCCTCAATGGGGCGGGTGCCTGCGCTGCCCGTCATAAATAATCTAACTTGCATATCAATATTAGTAATGCGTTGATCAAGTTGTTTTAGCGTTTCAAAAATCTGCGTGTGTTCTTCGGCGTTGCTGCTCTTAATTAATGAAATGGTTTCACGCAAACTTTCAATTGCGGATTCTAATTTCGTTAGAATGTTCGCTAATTTATATACGATCGTTCCAACCGAAATAGCACAACCGACAAGCACGATTAAACCCGTTACAATCTCCCATGTCATAATGACCGCCCCCGTTATTCTGTATATTTGTCAAACCATTCGTTAATATAAGTTTCCCATAAATCACGAACGCCGTTTCTTTTATTGTCGCACATTAAATTATTTATGCAATCTTCTTTTGATGAAAAAATAAATATCGGTTCCGCGCCCAACGCATTAATGCGTCGTTCGCGTTCCGATTTGATCGCGCCGCCTTCAATGATATAACACCGTACCCAATTACCCGCACGCGTTCGCGCCTTTTCAAGCATGCAATCACGGACGGCAAACACAACGCCCTTTAACGCGTCGGGTTTCTCATATAATGCGCCGCCCGTGACCGCCTGCCATATTAAATCAATGTCAATGATCAAATCACTATTACCCTTCACGGATTGAACAAACGACGTTTTGCCGCTGCACGGTGCCCCATAAACATAATAAATCTTTTTGTTCATGGAATAACCATAACGCGCGTGTATTTCGTTATGTGAACGGTGCGACACTAACATTATATTGTCGGGATTTAACGAAATAGTAAAATCGTTAACGTTCGACAATGTAACGGGGTTTTTGTGGTGTGCGATCACGTCGTAAGATTTTAACAACGGTTGACCGTTGTATTCGTCGTATAATACGCCATTGATCGCACGTTCGACCATTAATTGCATGCGCAAATTGCGCCATTCTTCCGAATTATAAAATTGTGCAAGGCTCGTAAAACGTTTCATGTCATTTTAATATTTTGTTCCAAGTTTCTTCATTAACAACGCCGCAAACCGTCAAATTGCGCGCCCTTTGATAGTTTGTGACCGCATATTGTGTTTTTACGCCAAATATACCGTCAACGGCTAACCACGCGCCATTTTGATCACGGAACCCAAACCCATTTAATAACGCTTGTATGCTTTTAACTTCTCCGCCCGTGCTGCCGTACTTTAAAACGGGCAATTCAACGGTGATTAATTCGGGTTGCTCGTTATTATCGTCATTGCCGCCGCCGTCGGCGTTAGAATCATCAAACAAAGAACATTGCGCCCAATACTGCCATTTTGACGGGTCGTATGCTTCACTTACACAACCGTATGCGTGTCCCTTTGCATGATAAACGCGCCCGTCACAATAAACGCCAACGTGTGTTTTGGTTTTGTCATTTCCCCTAAACACACAACGCCCGTTCACTTTGTCGAACGTGTCAATTTTTCCTTTTTTACTTGCTTTATTATAAAGCGTTGTTGCGCCCCAATCTTCCGACGCCTTATATTTCGGAATACCGTTAACGTTAGTTGTCCACGCTGCGCCCTTGATCAATCCCGCGCAATCGTAAACATGTCGCCCAAATTGTGACGAAAAATCGGTTGCGGTGTAAAATTTTGGGTTTTGCTTGCGTTTTTCTGCCAATAATTGCGCCGAACTAATTTGACCAAAACAAGCGTACCAATATGGGCATTTATTAGAAACTGCGTTTTTTACATATTCGCATAAATAAGCGTTTGAATTCATATTGAACCCCCTTTATTGTTAACCCCGCTTTGATCACGTCAAAACGGGGTTGTTGAATTGTTCCACGTGGAACAATTTTATTATTCTTTGTTTCCGCCGTCGGCTAAACCTTCACCGATAACGTAACCAATTACGACCGCGCCCGCCATGATTAACGCCGCGATTTGTTCGGCGGTTCCCTTATCAACATTTAAGAAGATAAGAAGCATTGAAACAAATGTTGCCAACGCCAACCAAAATTTGCGTGATGTTAATTTTCTTTTCCAATCGTTCATTTTGAAAACCTCCATTTAATTTATTGTTGCTTATATAGCCTTATACATTAAACGCGCACCGTACAAATACCACTTTTGCGTTGTTCCAATCCATGCGCGTTGTGTCGTTATATTGCAGCGGTATAAATGATCAAACCCGCCGCCGTTCGCAATGGTCTTTAATCCCGTTTGTAAATAATAATATCCGCCAAATGCTTTTTTGCTTGTCAATGATTTGTCGTATGTTCTACCAAACAAAATTCCTTTTGCAAATATGTTATTGTCAAGCGTAGTAATCCAATAATTGTTTCCTATCGAATCCGCTTTGTCGCCGTTATCATTATTTTCAATAAATAATGTTCCTGCGGGTTTATACGAACCCGTGATTTTATGGAATTCATAATCAACCATATTTTTGCAAATATACATTTGCAAATTGTTGAATGTAATATCGGGCAAATAATGCCACAAATTACCAATTATATTTTCAATCCAACGATAACGCATAGCATTTTTTGTATTGCTGCCAACAATCCAATTATTGCGCCCCGTGTGCCATGTTAACGCGCCACTTGGTGAACCTTCACACCAATTTGTATTAAATGCAGCGGAACCGATAAAACAATTTTCGTCAACGTCTATTGCGTCGCCGTCAAACGTCCAATCGGTATAATTATCGCCGTCAACACATGAGGTAATTTTTGCTTGCGTTAATATATTGTCTTGCGTTGTATCACAAACCGTAATATTCGAACCGACGGGCAACATTTGTTTTTGCGACGTCGTCCATTTTGAAGTTCTAACCGTATTTGTATTTGTTGCGGTTAGAATGATCACGTCGCGGGTTAAATATGTTGCGGGTTGTTCAAAATCTGCAATGCCATAACCAAAAATATTATTTGTATTTCTACAACCAAATTCAACTGCAAACAACGTAAAAATCAAATCAACGCAACGGTTATCATATAACGAATAATTATCACCATTTGCCTTTGCATAATTCAAAAACGTTTGCGGTGTTTCATTGCTTGACGGAATAACGCCCCCAATTGATCGCATTTTTCCGTCGTCAATATATCCTTCAAATGCTGAAATAAATATTTCATCAAGAACAACGCCGTTTTCAATAAATGCAGGGTGTACCGATTCGCCTATTTCGCTAATCACACGATATTCAAAACCGTTTTTTATATAACGGTTGTAATAAAATTTAGGAATATAAACGAAAACGTCGCCATTTGAACCGTCAAGCGCAAAACCGCTTTCGCCTTCAAATGTTATAATTTCGGCACCGTTTGCATTTTTTGAAATATTGCAACGCTTGATTTTATTCCACGGATATATATTATCGAAATCGCTTTCACCATTTGTTGCGCCTATTCCGATTGTTGCATTTAGTCCGACGGAATCAAAACACCTTTCGCCCAAATCTTCGGGGTTTGATAAATCCCATTTTACACCGTAATATTTTTGTTTGGGTTCAAACTTTGCGTCGGATTCGTTTTTTGTATAGGCTTTTAATGTTATTGTTTCTTTTTCTTTTTGCAAAATCGGTTCGGTGCTTGTTGCGGATTGAACAACCATGCTTTTTGTGTTTTCAGGTGTTGTAAAAACATAATTTGTTATATCTACTTCGGTTCCCGTTCCGTCAAGATCGTGTCCGATTACTTCGTCGTTAATATTAAAATATATAATTCCCGAAATAAGCGTCGAACGTGTTGTCGTTGATAATCTAAATTTCGCGCCTGCTTCAACATTAAGTTTTGCGCTTTTTCTTCCGCTTTCTTCTCTAAATTCCCCCGTTGCATAATAATAATAACCCGTTTGAATAGTTAATGCGACATTTTCCCAACCGTCGGGGATTTTTTCAGTAGTTATATTTTCTAATTCTTCAACGTCGCTTTGACTTGCTTTTCCTCCAATTTCAATTTGCAAACCGCCAACAATTTCGTTTGTTTCGTCTTTTGTATATGCTTTAAAAGTTGTAATTGCTGCGCCTTCTTTATATAAAACGGGTTCGTTTGAACTTGCAGATTGAACCGCAATGCTTGCGCAACCTTCGGGAATTGTAAAAACATAATCAGTATATGTTATACTTGTACCCGTTCCTATTAAATCTTGATCAATGACTTCATCATTTTCATTAAAAAACATAATACCCGAAATTGCGGGCGGACGAATAAACGTAGTTAATTTATATTTTTCGCCTTCGTTAACGTTTAATTTTGCGGATTTTCTGCCGTCCTCATCAACCCAAACGCCCGTTACGGAATAATAATATCCAACGCGACATTCCAACGGCACATTATCCCATTCGTGAGAAACTTTTTCCGTTGTTATGTTTTCTAAAGTGTTTAAATCGTTTTGGCTTGCTTTAGAACTAACCGCGTTGTTTAATTCTTGCAATGCTGCGTTTGTTTGTTGTTTGTTCAAACCTTCAATTTTGTTTTTACCTTCATCAAATAAAAAATCCGCCATGATCGCGCCCCCCGTGTTTAGTATTTATTAACTTTGTGTTTATGTTAGTGAAATAAAATTGTTGGATTCTGCAAGTGCTTTTTTGATTTCTAATTCCTGCCGCCTAAATTCGCTTGTTTCCTTGTCTTTGTCGCGCCATTCGTCGGAATAATTGCGCAATACCATAGCGCACGCCGTAGCGTCGGGCGGTGAATACCTTTGATAAATTTCGGTTGTTAATTCGCCGTTTTTGCTGCGTCCAACCTTTTCTTCGTAATTGAATCCGACGGCGCGTTTGACTAATGCCGCCTTTACATTTAACACGACAACTTGACGCCCCGCGCGGATTGTTTCCACTAATTCCGAATATTTAGTCTTATAATCACTAAAAGCGGACAACGAAACGCCCAACGCGGTAGCAATTTCTTTTTCGCTTGCGCCTGCTTCCGCCCATTTCTTCACGTCGTCTAAACGTGGTTTTATATGCGTTTCATATTTCGGTTTGCGTCCACGCTTCGCCATGATCAAACCCCCTTTTGATACTCATTAACATTATAAGCGCATTTTGTCAATTATTTCAATACAAACAAAAACGGCGGGAATTATCCCGCCGCCTTTGCGAACCTTGAAAAACCTTTGTGTTGAATCCCAAAAACAAGAAAATCAATAAGGCAATTTTGATATTAAACTATAATCGGTTTTCCGTCAAGCGTTGTAAAATATATTTCCGTTCGCGGGTTTTCCTTGTCGTATAATACGCGGCTTCCGTCATGTCCTCCAATATATGCCGCGGAATCATCAACAATCAATTTGTAGTGAACTAAAACGTCGTCGATCGCTTCAAGCAAGTTAACCAAATCAACGCGCCTTCTTGTCGGCATGTAGAAAAGACATTTGACGTTTAACGGATATTGTAAAGATTCTGCGTTTGATCGCAAATGATACAAATACGGGAAACATTGATTTTGATAAACCAAAAAAGTGTTTGACGGTGCAACGAATTGTTTACCCGTTGCGCGGTTCCTTCTTATCTGCTGCGAATTCTTTTTTGTTCGCGGTTCCAACGGTATTACGATTTTAGAATGAATCTCAATGCCTGCGTCGGTTAATTTGACGTTTCCGTTTTCGTCAACTTTTCCCAAGATTTCGCCCGAATGATTAAATGTTAATTTTTCCATGTTAAACCCCTATTAAAATGCAAATTGAAAATGATATAATAGTTATTTCGGCAATTATAAACGACGTAACAACACTATTATAAAATTCTTCAAATGCGGATTTATATATTTTAGTCATGTGTTGAACCTCCGACGGCTTTGATCATTTCTTCGTAAAATTTCTGTTGTTCTTCTTGAATAATTCCGCGTCGTTCGTCTTTTAAATAATCAAACATGTATTTTCTGTCATAAAACAAAAGACATGTGGGAGATTGAACACGCAAAATTTTTTGAATCCATGCAACAAACCAAACTTTTTGTTTTCTAAAAATCTTTGTCATTGTCGCCGCCCCCGTTCTTGAAATCGTCCCGCGAAATGTTTACTAACGCCGCGATCATCAACCCAAGATTTCCGCCAACAACTAACCCGACAATAAAACCAATTAAAAAATCCATGCGTCAAACCTCCGATTGTTTATAAATACCCGTCGGGAATAATCGCGTCGTTTCGGGTTGTGAAATTAACTTTTAAATTTAATAATTCCCCTGCGCAAATGTCCCGCCTTGCTTTTGTCTTAAATACAATACATGCTATATACTCAATTTGATTATAACCTTCCAACACAACACCGCCGCCGTTCTTTTTTATTATTTCAATAAGAGTTTGCGAAAACAAAAGTGTGTGATCGTTGTTTTGATTAATTAAAATTGCATACGCTTTCATGTTGTGCCCCCTTGTTTGGATTCTTCAATTGATTTAACGTTTTCAATAACATCAAAAATCAATGTTGCGATTTCTGCAACCGTGATTTTTTTGTCCCATTTCTTAAACCTTGCGTTAATTTCTTTTCGCATTTCTTCGTTGATTGCTTTACGGCTTATAAAATCGGAACCGTTAACGGGTATTCCATTTTTAAATGTTCGGATTAGTAAAACACGATCGTTAAATGCTTCGTTTGGTGTAACTGCACGCGGTGCCTTGATGATTCTTTTATATAACGGTTCGTCGTCCATTTTTAAAAGCAAATACATGTTGCAAACCTCCGATTAACATATCACGGGAACATAATTTATATGATCAACGTAAACAACCCAAACGCGCTTTTTGATTTTATTATCATATCCAAACGGATATTCTAAAAACAAATCGTTGTCAATAACCCAACCGTTCGCATAACGCATTTTTTGATTTTTTACTTTAAAACGCTTTTTTGCAACCTTTACAAATTCGCGGGGCGGCGTCGGTTTCTTCCATTCAGTTGTTAAATATAATTTGTTGTGATCACCGCGGAATTCTTCAACCTTAATAACTGCCATTGTTAAAACCTCCATTATTTTTATTTTTTTCTGCTGCTTCCCTTCTTGCTTCTTCAAATATTCTTCGTCTTTCGTCAAGCGTGACGGGCGGATTTTCTTTTATACTTTTCTTTTCTATGTCTATCTCTTTTTCTATCTCTTTTTCTATCTCTATGTGACTATTTTGTGACTGTGTTGTGACATTGTCACAATTAGACGTTAACCGCAACGTTTCTGCGTCATTTCCTGCCGCTAAACGTGCCGCGTCGCGTTCCCGCTGCGCGCGCTTGCGTCCTGCCGCTGCGGTTTCGCTGCCTATCATTTTTGAAACTTCGCACATATAAATTGTTTGATCGTCCAAAACTTCAATCATTCCCAATTGTGTAAAAATCTTCATTGCCGACCGTACAATGTCGATATTTGTATCGGTAATTGTTGACAACATGTTTTCGTCGTAAGGTATCGTTTCGGAAAATCTCAACGCGCCTTCGTGATCAATGGATTCTAAAAGCAATTGCATATAGAATAAAATGTAATCTTTACCGTTCGGCATTGATTTAACAATTTTAATGTCGTGACGCTTGAAAAAATCTTTTTTTAGTTTTAACCAATAAAATTTACCTTCCGCCATAATTACGCCCCCGTTTCGTCTGTATTGCGTCCGCCGTTATTTTGGTATAATTTCCCGTTTCCTGCCGTGCTTGCGTAATACGGGGCAAATACGGGCGTATGCGGGTCGTTTACGTCGGGAAACGGATTTAAACCGAATTGTTCGCGTATTTCTTCGATTGATAACGGTTTTAATAGTTCCCGTTGCATAACTTCGGTAATTTCTGCCGCAATTCCTGCGATTGTTTTCCCTGCTTCGCATATTGACGCTTTTAAATCATCAAATGCCGCCGTCAAATCGTTAACCGCGTCGGCGTCAAACAAACAAATCATTTTATAGATTCTTACATAATCCCAATTGTATTTTTTGCAAAACCTCCGACATTTGGCGTATGATTCGCCCGTGTAGTCGTGAACCATTTTTATTATTTTATTTCTTGACATGATCGCCGCCCCCTTTAATCGTTAACGCCAAACATTAACAAATCATCAATTGTTATTTGTTCGTTGCGGTTTAAAACGCGCTTGATTTTCTTCAATGGTTTCAAAGTATTCATTGCGCGGTTGTAAACTTCTTTTCGGTATGCTTCAATTTTTGCATGATCACGCGTTTTGTAGAATCCGCCGCCGTCGTGTGATGATCGAATTAAAATGTAATCGTCGCCACTATCAAACGCGGATAATTCCGCCAAAATCGCGCGGCATGTCCTGCGGCTGCATGAAAAGAAAAATTGCAAATCTTCGTATGTAAATGATGAATAAATGCGTTCGCCTTCGTGGTTAATATAATGCAACGGGTGATCGTCGCAAGGTATCAACGCCCAATAACCGATTAATTCTTCGTTCGTCATGTTGTGCCCCCTTGTTGATTTTCTTATTAATTAATATAATGGTTTTGTGGTTTCCCTATTTTGAAAACCCAACGTTGACGGATTCGCGGGCGGTGATTGCTGCCCGCGTTTCTGCTTTATATCTCAAACGGCAATTCGCCGCGGGGTTCGTCGGGTTGTTCTTCGGGTTTTGCGGGCGGTTCCTGCGGCGGCGGTGTTGCGTCGAAAAACTGCGCAACGCTTTTAACTTTTGGTGTCGGCTTGATCGCTGCCGCCCTTAATGTGTCCGCGAATGACTTTTTGG
This sequence comes from Clostridia bacterium, assembly GCA_017537245.1. Classification (GTDB taxonomy): domain Bacteria; phylum Bacillota; class Clostridia; order Oscillospirales; family Acutalibacteraceae; genus UBA737. The sequence goes on from JAFYLD010000027.1 coordinate 8,685, forward strand.
GTTCTTCGTGGTGCGGTTCCGTTGTGGATTCCTGCGGTGTTGTTTCCTGCGTTCCTTTATAACCTCCGACGAATTCAACCGAATTAACCACAATTTCGCATACATTGCGTTTTTCGCCGTCCTGCGTTTCGTATGATCGCGCCTGCAATCTTCCGATAATAATTATTTCGCTGCCCTTCTTAAAATGTTTTACAATGAATTGCGCGTTTGCATTAAAAGCAACACAATTAAAAAACATTGTCGTTTTGGTGTTGTTGTAATAATTATCATTTGCGATTGCAAACGGTAAAATTGCGGAACCGTTTCCGCCGTTCTTAATCTGCATTGACGGGTCGTTTGTTAATCTGCCGTGTATGATGATTTGATTTAACATTGTTACGCCTCCGTTTTTACTTTTTCGATCATTTCTTCGATTAACGCCAACGTTTCGCGCGTTCCTGCTTCTTTTAATTCGCTTAAAAAGAATACACGGCGTACATGATAATCGTTCTTTTTAAAGTGTAAAATCACGCATTTGTCATTGAACAATTGCATGTTGGTTATTGTTGTTTCAATGCCTTCGGTGTCCTTCAAATCAATAATCTTAAATAATGCTTCAAGCATGTGCGCCCCCTTTAATGATATTTTTCATTTAACGGTCGGTTAACGGTTTCGGCGTCAAATGTCGGATTCGCGGGGCGGGTTTCGATTGTCTTGTTAGGAAAATCAATTGTTTGTTTCTGCTGCGGTTCCTGCGTCGGAAACATTTTATCGAATTCGTCTTTTGTGATCGTTTCAAATGTAGGAATTCCCGCCATTGCCCGAATGTCATTTGCCGTTAAACGACTATAAAAATATTTTTGTTCGTCAAGAACACGGGCGGTTTTTTCCTTGATCGCGGTTTTGACCATGTCGGAAATGCAAGCAATCAAGCAAATTAATATAATCGTTCCGCAAATAATCGCCGCAATACAAACGGGCGTTTTTGTGATTTCATTAAATAACATTGTCATTCCTCCATGTTGTCGCCTAATAAAAATTTAATTGCGTTTCGCAAATCTTCCTTTGTAACGCCGTTCAATGTCGGCATATCTGCAACGTGACGGATTGCAGCCATTTTATAAGAATAATCAAATTGTGTTTTCTTCTTAATGCTTTTAATAATTGCGTATGCTTCGCCATTATTCATTTTCATTTTTTTCATGCCTCCGAATTGTTGTTTGTGGATTCTTCGCCGTTGATGTTTGAACCCGTGATATTGTTCATAATCTGCCACGCGACCGCGTCGGACAAATGGAACGTTGCCGCGAATGTTCGCCAAAAATCAACGCTGCCGTCGATCATGCCACGTTCAACGCGTGAAAAATACTGTGTAGAAAATCCCATTAACGCCGCCGCCTTTAACTGCGACAAATTACCGTTCGCAATTCTAACGCCCTTCATGCGCATATTACGACGATATTTTGGTTTTTTCATGTTCTTTGCCTCCCTTCTTGTTGGATTTCGGCAATGCCGACAAATTAATTTTATTTGTTGCTTTGTCTTTTGTAAATACTTTTTATTTCAATTTGAAACATTTTTGTATTTTTGACGGACATTTGCCGCCGTTGTTTTGGTGTGATCATTGCAGCGGGTTATATTGTGCCGTATTTCGCGCCCTGCGTGCCCCGTGTTGCGTTCCGTGGATTCAAACGGTAAATTATTCGTTTTTGTCTTTGACGCGCTTAAAACGCAAATATGGGCGTTAATTCAAATATCAAGTTAAATCGAATTAAATTAAAATGTTAATTCATGTTTCGAATTAAATAAACCGTGATATAATTTTAATTAGCGGTTTAGTGAAGCGGTTAACACGATAGCCTTTGACGCTACAATTCGTCGGTTCGAATCCGACAACCGCCGCCACGATCGGACAAAACAAAATTAAATTTATAGCCGTGTTCGATTTTTTAAAGCGGGGTTTGTGCCCCGCTTTTTTATTTAGTCCACAATCCATTAAGAATACAGTATTTTTCAACTTCAAATGCAACGTTTAACGCTTCGGTTAATGTGTCTATGTATTCTTTTGTTTCCGATAACGAATCAATAACGCAACGCATGCCGTGGGAAACATAAACGCTTGAATACTTATATTTTCCGCGTGTCTTGTCGTTTGGGTCAAGATAAAGGGAACCGTTCAAACGTATTTCGATAACGTGTTTTTCTGCTTTTCCTGCGCTTTTAACGATCAAATCTTCGCACTTGATTTCATTTGTATTTGTGAATTCTTCTTTGTAAAGTGTAAAATCACCAAATGTTTTAATTTCCGTTCTCATGTTGTAAACCTCCGATTGATTTATTGTTTTTGGGTTTGATGTTCTTTTGCCCGTTTTGTCCGACGGGCGGCGGATTTTTTTTATTATGCAAATGCTGCAACTAATTTTTTAATATCTTCGAATCTTGTATTGATCATTTCGCGCGCCGTCTGCATGTCGATTTGATTGTTTGTTACCTTAACGATCATGTTTGCAAGTTCAATAAATGCCGCGAACTGCTTTTTATACGCTTCGTTCCATTTTGTTTCAAGTTCTTCGTTAAATAAATCGTTTTCGAATTCTGCGTCGATTGCGTCCATTTCCTTTGTTGCTGCTTCGTAATTTTCAATTGCCTTTTTCATTTTTGGGTTTTCCTTTCGCCTTGTTGATACTCTTATTATATCAGTATTACTGATAATGTCAACATGTTTTTGAAAGTTTTTTATTCTGCAATTTTTCCACATGATTTAAACAATTCGTATGTGTTAGAATTGATTTTTGTCTTTGCCCCAAATTGACGGATTCCGCGGCGGTCAATATATGACGAATAATAATAAAATTGATTTTTGTCGGTTTTATAATAAACCGTATAACTTCCGCGTTCGCCTTCACAGATATATTTTTCAATAATCTTTGCTGCCATGTTTCCAACCTCCGATTGTTTTTGATGATCGGCGGGGCGGGTGTCCGCCCCTGCCGTGTTGATCATGCCGTCAATGTGTTATAAAGTGAATTTCCAAGTGTTGCAACAACTGAATTATAAAATTCTTTGTCATTGTATAATTTGTGAAAAAATACCATGTTGCGGATTGTGTCAATTTCTTCGTTTGTTAAACCGTTGTTTGCAAGTCTTTTATAGATTTCTTTTTGTGTGTTGTCGTCTGCTGCTGCGATCATTTCGATTAATTCGTTAGGATTCATTTTTATTGCCTCCGTGTTTTGATTTCTTGTTTATGCTTTTATTATATCAGTATTACTGATAATTGCAAGGGTTTAAATGTTACAAAATGATTACAAAACAAAAACGGCGGGAAATCCCGCCGCCTTAATCAAGCCCCGAACATTGCAAATAATATTTTGCTTCTTTTGATGTTCGATTGCCCGTTAATATGTCATTTCTGCCTTTGTTAAAATCCTTGTCGTTGGTTTTATGATCACGCCGCGCGATTTCTTCAATTCTTCGCCATTTGTCGGATTCTGCCATAATTACGCCCCCGTTTCGCTTTTTGCGATCGCTTCGCGTAACAACTTTTTAATTAACGCGTTCTTGTTCCCCACGGATTCTAACGCGCTTATAATGTCGGCGTCCGTCTTTGCGTTCAATCTAACGGTAAAACCAACCGTTGAAACTGCGTTGTATTTTGTTGCTGCCTTTGATCGTGAATTCTTATATGCCATGTTGTGCCCCCTTTTAATTGTATGTTGTGCCGCAATAAGCACAAACGCCGTTTTGTGTAAGATTTGCCCCGCAATTCGGGCAATTTGACGCCCTGCGTATTGTTGAACCTCCGACGTTAACCGCCTTTGTCGTATCTCCGAAATTGTGCGCCGCTTTTTGAAAATTAATAAACGGTTCGTATTCGACGGGTTTTAATCCTGCGTTTGTTCGTGCGTCGTTAACCGTCATAATACCTTTGTCAACGTCTTTGATCATGTCTAAAACCTCCGACGGGTTTATGTTGCCTTCCGTCTTGATGATCAAATTAACGTCGTCGTTGTCAATGGTTAATTCTTGTTTCAACACTTCCGACGGTGACGGTGTATAAATATGATCAAGGTAAAATCTTATCAATATTGTTAAGATTGAAGCCGCCCCGCCTGCTGCCGCAATAAATATTATAATGTTATCAAACATATTATGCCCCCTTTTATATTTCGATCGGCGTTAAATGATACGCCGCCAAAAGTCCGTCAAAAATATTTTTGTCAATGTGTTGTTCGTATAACGTCGCGGATTCAAGCGGAAACGCGCCCGAAATCTTCGCGTATTGCTTGCGCTTTGCGCTAACGACGCCGTTTTTCAACTCAATGTTGTTATAACCAAAAGCAAAACGACGATCGCCACAACGCCACAATTCGAACGTGGAACCCAACGGCGCAATATTAACAACCGTTACAAAATTCGTTGAGTTCTTCGGGTCGTATTCCGACGCGTCACAATAGCGGTTTTCTTTTAAATTGTAATAAATCTTTTTCATGTTTCCGCGTCCTTTTCTTCGTGATCAATAAACAAATCGGGGTCAATGTCCGCCGTCCGTTTGTGGTACAAATGACGGTCGAGTTCGTCAACGAATCCGTCGTTGTTTTCCTGCTGCTTTGTGTCCTTCATGCTTTACGCCCCCTTTGATCATCATACGTTAATAAAACTTTTCCGTCCTTGTAACGCTTCAATTTAATGCGTTGTTCGGTTATAATTAAATTTTGATGTTTCATAATTTTTCGCATGCGTTCCGTTTCGTCTAAAAGTTCAATTTCTTCGTTTGTTCTATGTAAACGCCCCAAAACCACGCCCAACGCCAAACCGAAAAACACGCCTATTAAAAATAATTCGATTCCCATTTTGTAAACCTCCGATTAGATTTTAATTTTGTGTTCTTCGCAAAACTTCAAACAATCTTGTTTAGTTTTTGCCGAATAGATTGATCGCGCTACAACATTACCGCCAAATGTTCCTTTGTTGATAAACAATTCTTTGACAAACCAACGCCCGCGTTCGGTTCCGTGCTTTTCCTGCATGATTTCATATTTCCAATGTTCTAATATCATCATGCGCCCCCCTTTATGATTTGCGTTCGTGTAAACCGTTTTCGTCAAAATAATAATCTTTACCCGTTAAAATCTTCAATAATTCAATCATGCCGTAAATTTTATATCTTTGTTGATCGTTCCAAACCGACGCGCCATTTGTTTTATAATCGTTTGCCGCAAATTCGATTGTTTCATTAATGCGGTGTTCTACGTCCTTTATTTTAAGTTCTAAATCCGTCATTGTCTTAACCTTTGAATGTCTTATTTTGGATTCCTGCGGGCGGTTGCTGCCGCCCGCGCTGCCGTTCCTTTAATCTTCTTTTGCTGCCGTTAACACGGGGCACATTGAATATTCACCATAAGGCAAAACCGCTTCGACGTTGTAATGTTCGGCGTACCACTTGTTTATTCTTCTTTTGCGGATTTCGTCGCCGTGCTTGATCGTGATTGTTTTTGCCGTTCTTGCTATGACTTCCCATGTTGTGAATAATTCACTATCTCCAATCCAACCGTGTGTGTACTTTTTGCCAACTTCAAAACTAATCATTTTTTCTTGGTTCCTTTCGCTTTGTTGATACTCTTATTATATCAGTAATACTGATAATGTCAACACTTTTTCGAAAGTTTTTAAAAAAATTATTTTTCGTCATTCTTCACGGTTAAAACCTCCAATTGATTTTTATTTATAATCTTTTAACGGTGTTTAAACCGCTTGCATTTAAATTCCTTGCAATAATCAAAGCGTCGTCGCATGATTTAGCCTTTACAATGATTGGATTCTTCGCCGTAACGGTTCCGCCCCATACGGCAAATTTTGATTTTGTATCTTTTGCGTAAAGTGAGTAATACGGAACGCCGTTGCGTGTGATCATGTGAACAGTTGCATAAAATCCGTTTTTCCTAAAGTGTTCCGCTTCTTTTTTCGCTGCTACCGACGTCGAAAAGGTTTTTATGTACAAATAACCCTTTTCCGACAATTCGCGTTCTTTTTTTGTTGCCATGTTGTAAACCTCCGATTGTCTTTGATGATCGGCGGGGCGGGTGTCCGCCCCTGCCGCGGCTTTAATTAAAAGTGAAAAAATACATTGCAACCGTGCTTTATTGTTCTTGAATATTGTTCGTCTAATTCTAAAACGTATTCGCCGTATTCGTCTATTTCTAATGAACCGTCGGGATTTGTTGCAATCTTTGTATATACTAATGTTCCGTCGTCCATTTGTCCCGTTACTACTGCATACATAGGATTAAAATGATCGTAGTAATTAGCACCATAATATTTACGTGTTTTCATATTCTTTGCCTCCGATTATTTGATTTCTTTAACTTTAATGTTTGTGATTGAATTCTTCGTTTCGTATGTTCCCCACCACTTCGCGGCGATCATTTCAAAAACTTCGATTGCGTCGGTAATATTTGTTATTTTTTCGGTTCCCGTTTCAAATTCTATTGTTTCTCCAAGTGTCAATGTTATTCTATCTTTTCTATGACTTCCCGTTGTAATGTATTCGATTTCAAAACTTGTCATTTTTTTGTTCCTGCCTTTCGTGTTCTTGTTTATGCTTTTATTATATCAGTATTACTGATAATTGCAAGGGTTTAAATGTTACAAAATGATTACAAAACAAAACGACGGGCATTTGCTGCCCGCCGCCTTGTTAGGGTTGGAAAAAATATGGATATAATGCCGTTACGAATAGGAAAGCGACAACGGAACCGTGCCCGCCACGTTTTGATGTTCGGCGTCAATGGTTAACGCGGTGATCGTGTCGGTATATGACGCGTGCGTGCCTGCTTCGTGATCGTGAATTGCCTTTTTCTGCGTGAATCCTTCAACCGCAACCGTCGGACAAATCAATTGATTTGTTACAACGGGCACGTTTTGGGACGCAAAAAGAACATAACCCGAATAATATATTGCTTCGGTTCCGTATGCGTAACATTCGCAACCTATAACGCGAATCATTTTTGTATCGTTAACAGTTAAGAAACAAACGCCGTTTGTTATATTGATCACACAATTTTCAAACGTTCCATTATATGCAAACACTGCGTAATCTTCGACGTTATTCATTGTCATGTTAACACGGCAATTTTTCATATATATTTTCTTAACTGCTTGTGAAAAGAAGTTCCCGACATTTGACAATGAAGCGTTTAAATTATAAATTTCTATCGGGTTTGTCGCATAAATGAAATTATTAAAATTGCCCGTGTTAACAAGTGTAATTGGTGAACAGTTAGCAAAATCAAGTATAATTTTTCTATTGCCCCATGCGGTAAACGAAAAAACATATAGCGGATAAACGGGGTTTGTTATTCCAAACGTTCCAAACACATTTACTTTTATTGAACCGTTCGCGGGGATTGCTGCGCGCTTGCTTTCAAGAAATGCCGCCAAATCTTCGTTATCCGTTGAACCGTTGCAAAAATAATTATATTCCATTGCTTGATCAATGGGCGTTTTTACCCAACCGCATAACGACGGAACCGCGCGGGTGTCTTGAATCGTAACACTTGACGCGTTCGGCGCAACGGTAACATTTGCCAAACACAACTCAAAAACGCCCGTTGCGCTGCTTTTGTCGGGCGGTGTTGGTGTTGCCGCGGGTGTGCCTTCGCGATATACGAACGACGCCGCGCGGGTGCCTTCGGTTGTGTCAACATGTAAGAACACGCGATCAATTCGTGAATACGAACCGACGGGCGGAACAACGGCGGGCAATTCATACGCGCTTTCATTGTGTACCCACTTCGAACCACAAATTGCATAGCCTGCCGCAATTGAAATAACCAAACCCGACGCCGTACATTTCAAATCATCATTATTTGAACGACGCACGCCGTCGGTTAAAAATGCAGCATAAAAATCCGTGTATTCGTCCGCGGAATAAGTGCGATCATATACGCCGTCAACTTCAAATGCGTTATAAAATCCCGATTTTAAAGCCATGTTGAAAACCTCCGATTATTATTTGTTATGTTCCATATTTTGCGTTTATATTATAACCGTTTTCGTCCTGCGTTTCGATAATCTCAATTAAACGGGTGTTAATATACAAATTAATGTCGTTGTCTTGAATCGTTACAATGTCGCCCAAATTGAAATTTGTTTTGTATTTAAAAACGCTATTGTTTATGTTAATTTCGCCGTCAAATGTTTGTTGAATCGGAACGCCTGCCAAATCCTGCGCGCCTATTGCCTGCAAATGCTTGTTATATTCCGAATCCGTTAACGTGTGTTCGGTTCCGCCGTCGTCTTTATATGTTTTTGAACTGCTTGACGCGTCAATAAACTTTTCGCGGCGGTTTATACCCGTTAATGTCGGAATAAGCACGGAACAAAACCGCGCCGTTCCTTCGCCTTCGCCGCCAATTAACGCCATGTTTTTATATTTTTCTTCCGAATACGTGTATTCGCTTGAATTTAGATTGTCGAACTGCTGCGAAAATATAACGGGGTCGTTACCTCCGACATTATCAATTGAACGGTCAACGCCTTCATAACATGCATATTCTAACTTCAAATTGCTATTCAATCCGACGCGTGCGCCGATTTGATATTCGCGCAAAAAATCGTTTGTGTATGACATGAGATTGTTATACGTGACTTGTTTCGACGCGGCGTTGCCTTGATCATCAACAATTATTTTAGTGCTTCCGCTATGCGCGCCCAATACAAGCGCGGCAATGTTGCGGTTTGTATCGAATCCGCAATTGATCGCATTGTCGGTTATAAGCGAACGGGCGGCGGTTTCCACGTTGCCCGTTAATATTGTTGGTGATACTGAATAACCCGTTAAACGGTAAATTATGCGCCTATCTAATATTGATTTGCACATGCGCCCCGTTGCTATGATCATGCGCCCGTCGTTAAAATTGAACGTGTAATCAATATGTTCAATTATTCCAATATGATTGTCGTCGGGGCGTGTAATGTAATTACCCGCAACAAGCATTTGAACCGTCAACGGATTACACGGCGCGTATATTTCGAAATCTCCCGTGTCATAATAAGCAACACGCCAAATAATACTTTTTGCCGTGTCTAATATGCCTATTATTTCGCGGGTTGCTGCCGCGCGAATTTCTACGTATTCGATCATTAAACGAACCTTCTTTTGAATGTGATGTTAAAATACATGTTGCCCGCGCCCGAATCCGCATTAATAACGAAAACGTTGTCCCCCGTTTCCATTTGAATAAACGTTGAACCCGCTTTAATCTTATTGAGGATTGAAACGCCGTTTTTTGTGATCGTTTTGTGTCCCTTGTTTGTATCAATAACGACAACGTCGCCATTTACCAACGAATCATTAACGCCGATAAATTGCCCCGCTTTGCTTATAACGGGGTTTGTGACGTTTCCCAATGCCGTAATGGTAATTATAACGCCCGTTGCTGCGTCGCCGTCGTTAACGTATGATTTCGTCATTTCTTGATCAATGACGCCTAACGCAATGGGCGCATTGTTCGGAAATACAACGGGGAAATGGTGCGCGTCGATAATACGGGAAATTTCAATTACAATTGCGTTTAAATCCTCAAACAAGGAATTCGAACAATATAACACAACTTGCATTGTAACGTTGTTATTAAAACGCGGCATGTCTACGGTTTGAATTACGCCGTCGATTTTAATAATGCGTTGTTCTTCTCCCGTGCCCTGCGTCAATTGCAATGTGCCCTTTTGCTTCCACTTGATCACGTTCAAAATGTGGCGTTTGCATGTTTCAACGTCAACGCCTGATTTAACCTTAAAATCAAATATAATCGTTCGCGGGTTTCCTTGTATATTATTGATCGTGTCGCCGTCAACCGTCGGCGTCGTAGTTGTCGCCAATGTTGCGTTTGCCGTTGTCAATCCGTCAATGTTTACCGTGTCAAAATAAGCGTCGTTAAACAAATCAAGTGTTAAACCGTTCGCGGCTATATATTCGATTTTTGAATCCGTCATGTGTTAAACCTCCGACAATGCCGCGCGAACTGCTGCCGCCGTCGCCTGCTTTGATTGATATATTTCGAATCTGCTATGCTGCTGCGAATAATTATTTGTTTGATTAATTATAACGCCTCCGCCCGTTCTTGTCGCGGTTCCGTCGCTTGAACCTCCGACGCCAACGTTTGCGTTTGCGGTTGGTATTGCGTCATTCAATGCGTTTTGCATACCATGCGCAACGTTTGCCATTTCAACGTCGAACCCTTCGCCAATACCTAACGCCAAATTGCGCCCGATAACGTCGCGCATGACACGCGACGGGGATTTTATGCCAAAAAATGATTTTAGGTTATTGAGTACGCCTTGCCCGAATCCTTTGATTTTTTGACCTATCCATTTACCCATGTTTGAAATGCCCGACCATAAACCGCGGATAAGTGCGGAACCCACATTTTCAATCGCTTTGAATCCCGCCGTTAGTCCTTCGATTATTGATGAAATTATAGACGGCATTTGACGCGCTAATTCAACGCATATTTGAGGGATTGCCTTAATTATTTCCCAAAATAGTTGAATCGCTGCCGCCAATAATTCGGGCGTTTTTAAAAGCAATGTTGAAATTATTGTCGAAATTATTTTCGGCAATTCCGCCGTTAATAAACCTAAAATCGTAGGAATTGCACGGATTAAAGACATAAATAATTCGATCGCGCCTTGTAAAATGATCGGCAAACCGTCCAAAATTAAAGTCAAAATTTTATCAATTATTTGTGGCAATGCCGTTTCGAGTGCTTCAACAATAACGGGCAATGCTTCAATTATTGACATGAATAATTTTGTTCCTGCGTCCAATAATAAAGGCAATGCCGAAATTATAAAATCGCAAATTTGACTTATCAAATTTGGCAAATCTTCACCAATTATTTTTTGCGCAATTACGGGGATTGCTTCAACAATAGACATCAATAAAGTTAACGCCGATTGCAAAATTAACGGCGCGGCATTGATCAATTCCGTGCAAAGTTGCGGAATTAATGAAACAACCGAATTAATAATTTTTGGCGCAACTTCTTGAATTAAAGACAACGCCGACGGCACCAAATCGGAAAAAACAAACGAAACTAACGACGGCAATTGTGACAAAATGCCGTCGATTACCGTCGGAATCAATGTTTTTGCAATTTTCAACGCCTGCGGCAATAGATTTACAAGATTTGATATTGCTTTGCTTGCTAAATCTCCAACCGCTTTACCAAATGCAACGTCGGCACCTTCCGCGCCCTTGATCATGTCGGTTAACGCGGGCAAAACGCCGCCCGTGACCGTTTGCACCAAATCGCGCAACGGTGCGTTTGCACTTTCGAAAATCGTTAATTTGAATTCGTCGAACGCACTTGATAACGCCTTTAAATCGCCTTGCAAATTGTCGTTTAATGTTTTCGCCATTTCCGACGCGCTGCCGCTTGAATTTCTCAAACCTTCTTCAAAGTTTGCCGCGCTTTCAACACCTTCATTCAATACAAGGTTTAAACCCTTTAATGAATCCGACGTGAACGTGCCAAGTAAAGCGGCGGAACGTTCCGCGTCGCCCATGCCTTCCGTTGCCTTTTCTACGTCCGCCAATATTTCCGTCAAATCGCGGTAATTGCCCTGCGCGTCCATTACTTCGACGTTAGTATTGCCAATTGCAATTTTGCCGTTTTCCATTTTCTTTGTAATATCGCGCATGATCGCACTTAACGCGGTGCCCGCTGCTGCGCCCTTCAAACCTTGATTTGCCATTGATGACAACAACGCCGTGACCGTTTGAACGTCTTGACCCGCGGCGTTAAGATTTGCCGCACTATTTTTATATGCTTCGCCTAATTGTTCCGCGCTTGTATTGCTATTTGCCTGCGCATACGCCAACATGTCGGCAAATTCTGCCGATTGTGACGCCTCCATGCCAAAAGCACTTAAATAGTCCGTAACCATGTCCGACGCTTGCGCCAAACCCATACCCGACGCCGCCGCCAAATCAAGCACGCCGCCCAATGCTTCCGTGCTTTGCTTTGCGTCCCAACCCGCCAACGCCATATAACCCAATGCGTCCGCCGCTTCGCTTGCGCTAAATTGAGTTGTTGCGCCGAATTCGCGGGCGGTGTTGGTTAATAATTCTAATTCTTCGCCCGTCGCGCCTGATAATGCCGCAACGTTAGACATTGCGGAATCGAACGACATACCCGTTTCAAGAACGGAACCCGCAAAGTTCTTTAACGCGCCAACCGCTGCCGTTAA
>JAFYLD010000028.1 GCA_017537245.1 Clostridia bacterium
AATATAATTATAGCACCCCCGCACAGAACGCCAAAAAAGGGCAATTCTGACGCTCTCAGCGCCATTGTGATTTTGCACAATGAAAGGCGTGAAAGTTTGTGCATAATTACTCTTTGAGCAGTAACACCAAATCAGCTATAATAAAAGCGTGGACAGGACGAAAAACAATTAATGGAGCGTTACGCCGTCCGCCGTCAAGCCCGACGTAAAACGGACAATACTATTATAAAGGGAGTAATCACAATGAAAGAAAACAAATTCGAAATGACCGAAATCAACAACGACGCGTTCGCAGTAACAGCCGCAAACGGCGCGCCCACAATCCGCGAAACAACAACCGACGACACACGTGTGCTTTTCAACGCTACAAGCGGCGGTTCAAAGCCTGTAAAGGACATTATCGGAAAACCTATTGACGTTGTTCATATCGTCGTAACAAGCGCGGACGTACACGAGGACAGAGAGGACGACACATCACCGCTTGAAAATCGTCCGGTTGTTCATTTCTTCACAACCGACGGTGAACACTATTCAACACTTTCAAACGGCGTTGTCAGAACAACGAAAAACCTTTTAGCGTGTGGACTTATTCCAACAGGGGAAAACCCTATAAGAATAGTTTTCCGCGAACAGCCCACAAAGCGCGGAACTGCTCATATATTTGAGCTTGTATAAGACAATTACACATATCCTCATTTTCTCCTCAATTGGCGGTGGCAAAACCGCCGCCACATTTATTTTGAAAGTAGGTGCAATATGGGAAATTTAAGCGAACATTTTTCGCGTCACGAATTTCGTTGCGCGTGTGGTTGCGGTGGCGATGATAAGATTGATAAATCCTTAATAGCAAAACTGGAAAATCTTCACAATCTATTAAGCGCGTATCAGATAATTATTACAAGCGGTTTTCGTTGTCCGAAATATTCGCCAACAGTCGGCGGATATACCACGGACGCGCACACAAAAGGAATTGCGGCGGACATAATAGTATATAAAACACCGTCCGAAAAATACGATAGCGCGACAGTAGCGGAGGCGGCGGAACGTGTAGGTTTTTCCGGTATCGGTATAATTGACGATACGGCGGTACACGTTGACGTCCGCAATTTGTCAAATTACTTTAATAGCCATTGGTTTGGCGATGAAAGAACCGGCGATGACTTTATAAAGACATTCGACCGCGGAACAGTTTTTACACCGCGGAAAAAAACAATACCAATTTCCGTTGTAATTGACGAACACAAATACAGCGGTTTAATAACAGAAGAATGAAAGGAAGTATGAATTATGAAAATTTTAACATCATCAAACGTTGCGTCCCTTGTCAATCTCATGCTTAGAAATGCAAGAGGCACAACAACCGCCGCCACTGACGGCGCAACAAGCGATGGACTGATTGCCGCTGAGGATTTGAACAATCTGATTGATTGCGGTACAGAACTGTCTAACCTAATCACCGTGGAAAATTTCCGAAACGTCGTTACAGGAATGTTGGAGGGCGTCGGAAAAATTCTTTACGAAAACGCAAAGCTGTCCAGTCCGTCACGTTTTGACCTTTTCATTGATGAAAACGAATATATGACTGTAATTGAGAAAGTGCGTATTTCCGCGCCCGAATTTGAGCAGTCATATATACACGCAACATCCGGCGGTTCGTCATTCGCTGATATGTTCAACAATCACCCACTTACTTTTACTGTTAAAGTATGGAATACAGTGGGCGATTATCGCACAAAGCCCTATACAATCAGTATGATACAGCTAAGAAGTGCGGTTAATAATCCGGCAGAACTTACACGACTTCTCGGTGAAATCTATGGTATTGTGGAAGTGACATATTACACCGCTATCCGTGAAGCTGAAAAGCGCATAATCATCAATCAGATTGCTAATTGTTGTATGTACAAATCCGGCGCACTAGTTATCGACGTTCTGAAAGCATATTACGACGAAACCGGCGACTCACTCACAACAGCTACAATGAATACAAGTGACAGTTTCAAGCGTTGGTTTTATGGATATTTTGCGAAAGTCAAAATGTTAATGGGTGAAATTTCCGGTAATTACAACTGCGAAAGCAATTTGATTAACACCGACGGTGAGGACATCCGCTCATTCTTGACAGAGCCTTTCGCAACATCACTCAGAACTATTTCCGTATATCAGAACGGCGAATATTTCAAGGACGCTCTTGTCGGTACAAAGTTTATCCCCTTTATTCAGAATATCAATGAACCGCAAAAAATTTCTTGTATGCCGGTTAATCCCCCTGTTATTACAACCGGAAAGCACGTTACAAATGTTGCGTGTGAAAATATCCTTGGTATGATATGGGACAGAAGAGGTACATTCCTCACCGCGACAAAAATCGAAACCGGCTACATGGAAAACAACTATGATAAATGGACTAATTATGTGCATAATTTCAGCGTTCGCGAAATGTGCGATAAAGGCTCAAATGCAGTTGTTTTCGTCGCAAAGGATAAGAGCGGCAGTAATAAAGCATACACAATCACAGAGGCAAACGATACATAATAAAATTTACAGAATAGGCGGCATTGAGCCGCCTATTTTTGAAAGGACTGAAAACAATGAAAAGATATGAAAAAGTATTGAAAGAATACCGTGATATATTCGACAGCCGTTATGGCAGTTTTGACCGCGCCGGATTATACGGTGATATTATCCAGTTGATTGGCGCGGAGCAATTCACATGGCAAAACTTACCGGATACAATGAACAGTCATTATACAGAGCGTGCTATTAATAGCGGTTTGGCGGTTGCTTATATTATCCCCGACGGTATATCAAGAGCGTGTAAAGGTTTTACGATAACGCCGGCGGCGTTTATCGGTGTACCAAATCAGATAGGCGAAACAACACACGTTATGACCGACGGTCCGGATTATGCGCTTGACATTGACCTCACAAAGGATAAAGCGGTAATAATAAAGAATAACGACTATTATTATTCTGAGTACCCTAATTTGGTTTGGTTCGCCGAAATGTTAGCAAGGACGGACGACAGCGAAAAGGCGCTGATAATATGGTCAAAAATGCACCCGATTGCAAAAGCAACGACCGGTATTGAAAGCGAAAAATTGAAAGAAGTATTAAAAGACATTATTGAAAACGGTGGACTTTTCAACGTCATAGACGATAATTCAAAGGTTATCGCACAAAGCCCCACCTCACGTGATGACGCTGTATTGCGCTTGACCGACGAAAACGCCGTTGAAAAAATGCACTTTTTAAGCGAATTTCACTATGAACTAATCAAAAGATATTGCACGCTTTATAATATGCCGTTTAGAAGTAATGCGAAATCGGCGCAAAGCCTTGAAAGCGAATTACACAACACCGACATATTTTCAAAAATCATAAATCAGAACCGGCTAAAATGCCGACAGGACGCGGCGAAAAAAATTAATGAAATGTTTGGATATAATATCAGCGTTGATATTTCGGACATTTTGAAAGACGAAAACAAAATAATAGATAGTAACATACAAGAGGAAATCAACGAGGCTAAAATGAACGAAACAACACCAAATGAAAGTGAAGTGAAAGACGATGAAAACACCGACGACGAAAGCGGCGGAACTGAAACAACCTAACTGTTTAGACGAAAACGGACATTTAATTTTACAGCCTATTATTGAAATCGCTAAATCATTAGACTGTCCGTTCATTGGTCTGATTGGTGAAAAGCGAATTGGTAAAACATACAGTTGCGTAAATTATGCTTTACGCGGTTATTACGAAACCGGCGCACCGGCGTTTTATGCGCGCCGATATGACAAAACATTCACCGAAAACATATGCGGTAATCTTGTATCAGTACACCGACAGGACATTATAAATTTGTCCAGTGCGAAACACAACAGCGGCGAATTACGCGGAAAGTATTTCGACTTGGTACGCTTGCAAGAAAGTGAAAGCGGTAAACTGTTGCGATACAACCGCAAACACTTTTTGTTTTGTCGTTCGCTTAACAATATTGAGACCGAAACCGCCGACGATAAAGGGGACGCAAGTTGTATTATTTACGATGAATTTTTAACGCGCGGAAATGAGTTACAAGATGAATTTAATAAACTAATGATACTGCACGCAAATGCAACAGGCAAAAGAACCGATAAATTTATACCTATGTTTTTACTTGGAAACACTGTTTCACGCGAAAGCAAAACGGCGGAATGTTTCGGAATTGAGTTACGAAAGCTGAAACGCGGTATTAATATCATTAACAACTCAAAAGATGAAACACGAATCGTTGTATACTATGTACCGGAAAGCGTGAAAGGTGAAAACGCCGCCGCCACTTATTATGATAGATTTGAAAATGAGCATATCAACATGATAAGCCACGGTGATTGGACGCTTGGTACTTATCAAATTGCAAACGCAAACGATTTATCGCTTGACGGTTTTTCCGCGCTGATAACCCACAAAGATTTGGCGGTAAAGCTGACAATCAGTACATATGGCATACAACCGCGCGTTATAATCGCGCGTCCGGATAATCGTTATAATATACGCATTTCGTCCGGACTGTCTAAAACGGCAATAAACTATTTGCCGCAAAATATAATAAATCTGATTTTGTCCGGTTTTATGGTAGTTGAAACGTCGGAAATTGGCGAAAATTTCCGTGATATATGTAAACATCTAACCGGCGGTGAAAGGATAGTGAGATTTTATGAGTAGGAATGACGGATTCCCTAAATCAATTGTTGAACAGCTTGACCATTTGACCGGTCAATCTGTCCTGTTAATGGCGATTGTAAACGGTAATACAACAATAATGTCAGCGGACAACGTGATTAAATATCTAAAAACTAAATACGAATTTTATAAAACTATAAATCCGATTGAGGAACTATTCACGATTTATCAAGCGTATCATCTGGATAATTTAATTGCCGCGCTTGACGCTTTCTGGTTCACACATGATTTGTATATAACCGGCGGAAAGGAAAAGACAACAGTAGAATTAAACGCGGACGGAAAAATCACAAACGAAATAACACACGGTAAAACAGTAACAACAACGCCGACGGACTATACAAGCGAATTACAGACTACAACATACGACAGCACAACATATAGACCGGAAACGAAAACAACACAATCCGGCAGTATTGCCGACGCGGAAAGCGGAAAGACAACAACCGAAATTTCGCGCGCCACAAAATCGCTTGAAATCAACGGCGTAACATATACCGCGGACAGCGTACACGGAAAGACAGAAACAGAAAATTACCAAAATTTACCTATACCGGATTTAATAGAAAAAGAACTTTCTTTACGTGAAAAGGTATTAATACAAATGTACCTTGATGATTTCATATCAGAATACGCCTATATGAATAGAGGTGAATTTTATGACAGTTGATTTCTATAAAACAACCGACGCGCCAAACGTCGCGGATAAAACATTAACGGATAAAAAATCCGTCGAACACGTCAAGCCTTTTAACCCTTGCAACATTGATGAACCGGCGTTTTTAATGGACTACGATTCGACGCTGAATAGTTATAATTACTGCTATGTATCGGAGTTTGGAAAGTATTATTTTGTATCACCGCCGACTTTGGAAACAGGACATAAAATGCGCGTAAACTGCACTTGTGACGTGCTAAAAACTTATTACAATGATATATGTAATTGTGTGGGCATGATAACGCGTTCGGAAAGCGTCGGTGCGCCGTCGGAAATACCCGACTCACAATTGCCTGTCAATCCAAATAATGTGGAATTAAAGACAATTCCTTTCCGGTATAAGACCGGAAATTCTTTCCGTGGTAATATTGCGAATCCGTTTGACTTGGATTTTACAACCGATACGCCCTATCTTTTACAGATACGTGGCGTTGAAGTATCGGAATAGGAGGTGTAAACAATGGCAATTACAATTAATACTTCTGTATGGGACAGCGCGGAAAACTGGGATAATGCATATGACAATAATGTATATTGTCCACCTTTTCCGGCTGATTCCGGTCATGTCGGCGATTATCCGTTCGGTGCAAATACTATTTGGAGCGGATACGCAAACGGCAATATAAGTACAGATAGTTTTGATGACACAATCTGTCCGTGGGCTTATGGTAAAGACGCGCCATTTCTTGGCGGTATGTGGTGGATACCAAACAACGACGGTACAGCGAGTTTAACGCCGTCGCATATGAATCCGGAAACTGTTGAATTTTCAATGTCAGATATTGTTGACCGCCCCGCATTTCCGGCGATTTTCGGAATTAACGACGATTGGCAGTTCATGCGCCCTTTTGTGCAGAAATACCGCGAAATAACTGACAATGTGACCGACGTTGACACGTGGATAGACAACGCCGGATTTGGACGCGGACAGGGTGCATATACTTTCAAGCCGGCGACAAATTTTAATTATAATAATATCGCCTGTTGTCCGCGCATTATGTATATATCACAAGTGAGCAGCAGTGATAAGACAAAAGCACAGATTGACGCGCTTTTCAGTGGCGAAATAGGCAATAAATTTTATTCGTTTCCATACAGTGATACGGAAATAACGCTCGATTCGCGCACGATATGGCAAGCGGACGGAAATTCACGAACAACAATAGACACGCACTATGTCGTTGGAATATCGTTTGATTTTTACGTTGTCGATTCAACTATTTCAAATCCGAATTACAACAGCAATTTCGGTTTTGGACTCGTCGAAAATGAACCCTTTCCGCCGCTGACAGATTCCGGCTCTTTTGGTGATTATTATAAACATCCTTTTAATTTACTCGGCGGCGGTTTATCCTCATCACAATCAAGTAAAATCACAATCGGCGGTTTTCAGTTTTTCGGCATGGGTTCATCAAACGAACAATTGTACTCAAAAAATGACTGGATAAATTCAGCGTATAGAAACAGCAACGGACAATACAACCCGCAACCCAAACTGTTTTTAGGCGTGAACGGTGATAAATGGACGTATTACGGTTACGCGGCAAAACAGCGGTCTATACAAGTGCAACAGTGCGCGCCGTTCTGGGTTTGGAATGGTACGACTGACGAATTAATTGAGTACACAAAAAGGGTTGCTGCGTTTATAGGTTTTCCAATAATTACCCGCGCAAACGACGACACGATAAACAAAAAATCCGGTTGGGACGGCACAGGCGAAAATGAGTTATTGCCGGTATTTGACGAAAACGGCTATACAACAGGCGACTATGTAAGCGGTACGGCGGCGGCGGATGAACCTAACGCGACATGGGGCGCGGACGTGTGGACGAAAACCGACTATACCGGAACACCACAACCGCCGGGTGATAGCAATATTTACGATGACACGAACACGTCCGAGTTGAACCCCGATTATACAAAGCGCAATTTTAAGTTTAATAAGGGATATTTACTTACAGACGCACAAGTAAATACACTCGCCGCAAAATGTTTTGAACTTGTAAACGGATTAACAACCGTGCCGGATTTCGTGCAAGGACTTTTTACAAAACTTTTATCCGGAAATGAACCAATGGACGCTATAATTAGTTTAATGTTTTTCCCTTTCAATCCGGCAAAATACTTTGTTACAACGCCGTCAAGTGCAAATATAATGTTCGGTGCGCTTGATACCGGAATATCGGCGAAAGAGTGGGAAAATACTATAATTGAACTTGACATGGGCGGTTGTAGTTTTTACCCCGAAAACGGCGATTTCAGAGACTTTGAACCGTACACCGCCTGTGAATTGTACTTACCTTATCTGGGTAATGTTACAATAGACAGTCAATTATATTTAGGACATGAAATAACCGTGAAATATATTGTCGATTTATGCACAGGAGCAGTTGACGCGCTTATTTTCCGTGACGGTTTTCGTGCGGATAACGTGAGCGGAAACATTGGTGAACAAATCGCGATACACGGAATTGACCAAAACGACAAACTAACCGCCGAACAGCGCGCACACGTCGGATATAAACAGGCGCGTAACACACAAATTCAGAAAACAGCGTCCGCGGCTCTTACAATTGCCGGCGGTGCGGCGGCGATAGCAACAGGCGGTACGACTGCAATTCTGGGCGGAATTGCCGCCGGTATAACAGGCGGTTTGAAACTTTCGGACGCGTTGGAGGGTAATAGCGTTGAACGTGCTAAATTTGACCTTGAACACATTCAAACGCCATACCGCACAATTGGTAAAGCGTCCGCGGCGACTGCATACCGTGATGAACAATTCTGCCGTTTGATAATCAAACGCCCGAAAATGTTAAACAGCTACAACGCCGCGAACTATGCACATACAACCGGTTTTGCGACATTAAAACATGACAGACTGGGCAATTATACCGGTTTAGTTGTGGCGAACAATGTTGATTTGTCCGGTTTTAATGCAACGGCAGAAGAAAAGAAAGCTATTTCAAATCTGTTATCGAAAGGTGTGTATTTATAATGTCATTCAAACTCAAAGACAAAACGGTTTATCTTTCGCTCATGTCCCTTGTTACCGTGATTTTCGCCGTCGTATATACGATTTTGGCACTTAACGACGAAACAGGCGCATACACTGAAACGACAAAAAACATTATATTAGTTATCATCGGTGCTTTCTTTAACAATGGCGCAAACATCAAGACCGACGATAGCAAACAGTAAAAAATAAAGCGGCTGATTATTTCAGCCGCTTTATTTTTTGTTCTTGTTCAATCAAATCAATATATTCACGCGATAGCGACAGCTTAAAGTCAATTGGTATTAGCGCGTGATAGCTTGATACTTCCTGTAAAACAGTTTCGCCGCGATAATCTGTTATCGGTACATAGTTAATAGCTGTTGTGTCGTTGTATGCGCTTGCTAATTTTTGCGTGAACTCATAGTCAATTATAATTCCGTCCGTCAACAAAAGCGCGTTGTAATAGGTAAAGGGGTTTTTAATGCGCTTTTTCAGAATTTCCGCCGGTACTGCTCTTTTAGGCAGTCCGGCGACAGTTGTTATAATATCGCCGTTGACCTCTTTTATATACTTTTTCGCGCCTAAACACATAAACCGCGTGTATTCGTCGTCGAAATCCCACGTTCCCAAATCAACAATATTTTCAACGTTTTCAACGTCCTTAAACCGGCGGCGGTTGCGGTTCATTGTCCGCTCATTAAATGACTTCAATTCACTTTCAAGGTGCGCGCCGTCGTCGTTATTGATATAGTATAGGCTGTCTGTGTCATATTGTATGATACAATCCGGATATTTTAGAATCATATCAATAAGCATTTTCCGCGCGTATGATGTTACATAAAACGCCCAGTAAGGATTTAACCAAGCGTTGTTTTGCAAGTCGGAAAATTCAAATTCCTTTTCCGGTATAAATAAATTGATTTCGTCAAGACTGTTGAAAATATCGTGCGGACGTGTGGAAAGTGTACCATAATATGTGTTTACGCGGCTTTTACAGTCGCGGTATTCAATCATGTTTTGCGCGTCGTGACCATACTGCTTTTTCAAACGCGCTTTTGTAAGATAATCCGAAATAATAGGCATTTGCAACCATGACGGTAAATATTTATAACCCCACTCGAAAAACCATGATTTTATTATTGTTATGCCGGTTAAATCATACGCGCGGCGGTAAACGTCGAAATCAACGTCATTAATTATGATAACAACGTTCTCTGCGTGTACGATTTTACCATTATTTATTATCATGTTTTTCGGTTCGCCATATTCCCTGTTATACATTTCATCATTCAGATTAACAAGTTTGTGCTTACTGAATACCGCGTGAATTGTTGTCGCGCGCATTTCGTCAATGTGCAAAAGCGCGAAACTGGGCGCGCCGCTGTTTATCGCCGTTTCCCATTCCGCCGCGCCGCCTGTTTTAAGCGCGCCGGACGGAAATTTTTTGTCGAGCATTTGAAAAGGGTAATCGCTTGTAATATCAGCGCATTTGACATTTTTCAATGTCTTTCCAACGTGAAGAATATTTGAACCGGATAAACCGCCACAAAACGCGTATTCGCGCATTAAATTCCAATCGTCGGCGGTTGTAAATATCTTTCGATTGAATTTTTTTAACACTGAAACATTTGTGCGGTCTTTCCACTTTGCCGACTTTTCCGCCCATTTTTCGCGTATGTGTGTTAAATATTCATCGTGAATTATACTATCTTTTATTTTCAATCGGACAAATCCAGAAACGGTAAACGGTAAGTATATAACGCCGTTGGCGCGCATATAAGCGGCGAAAATTGCCGCGTGCATTTCGGTGAGTATCAGAACATCATTTTCCATGTATTTTCTTTCGTTGTATTCAATAGGTGTATTAAATGTTCTGATTTTGCTATAATCCAAATCGCCGGACAATTTCTTATACTTTTTGCACCAATTTTTTGAAATGTCGGCTAAACTATGTCCGAAAAGCCCGATACTTTCACGAAATTGTATTTTGTTTTCAATTTCAATCAACAAAACGTCGCGGCGCGTTTTTGAAAATATACGCGTTATCTCAAATTCGCGCGCTATAAAGTTTTTCATGAACGCCCATTCGTGCGACATATTGGCAACCCATATAACAAATTTACCGTCGTTTTCTTGATTTTTCAGATATTCCAGTAAATTTCGCAGAAATGGTATAAAATCCGCGAAACAGCGAAAACTATAATAGTTTTCATCAATTGCAAATTGTATGTGATATACAAAACAGCTATCTATTACCGTCCGTTGTTTTTCCTTGCCTTTAACTTTGTATGTTTCAACGTGTGTGATTGTAGTTGATTCCGTATCATATGCGCCGCCGCTGTAATAATATTGTTCACAATGTCCGTCGGTTTGAGTTATTAGATTTGATATATTAAACATAATAAATCACGTCCATGTATAACGTACTTCTCCTGTTTCATCGTCAATCGCCCAGTTTGCGCCGTCCTTAAATTCAACCGAAACATCATTGATATTAATGCCCTGTTGTGCTAATATTTCGGCATTTCTTATAAACTCCTCACGTTCCGACAAATAATCCTCATCGTTAAAGGCACGCCCCATGTCGTATTCAATATTAATACCGTATTTTTCTTCCAATTCGCGTGCTTTATCAGCCGGATTATATCGGCGTTGCTTAAATTCCTCATAGCTTGACATTAAATCAATAAACGCTTGTATGTTTTCAAATCTGTCCGCGCCGCGTTTTTCATATGCTTTTATTCTTTTTTCGTATAACGCTTTTCGACGTCTTATGTCAATGTTGCGGCGTTGTTTTGCGCGAACACTGGACGAACGGCGGCGGTTTTTCGCTGTATTTGCAACTTGTGGCACGCCGAACGTTATCCCCGGAATTTTCTTGAATGTGTAGTCAATATCAAACTTTGATAAATCAGCGGTGATTGACTCATATTCAGTGGACGCGCGCCCGAACGTTTTAAGAACGTTGACAATATTCCGGTTAATACTATCAATCGCGCGTTGTGTTGGTGTTTTCTTCATTTTTTATCATCCTTTCAAATTGGTATAAATGTTGTGTCATTTTCCTGTCCGTCAAAAATATCATCTAAACAATCACAACCAATTTTATTACACCAATGAAACATATAATCATAACGTTCGCCGGTGACTGCCTCATATAGTAAATTATGCAATGACGCAATAATATCAATCAAATCGACATACTCAATAACACCGAGGTATTTATCAGTATATGGCACCGAAAGTTTAATCAACATATTATCATCATCAAAAAAATCATTAAACATGATTTTAGTATTCTTAAATACATTTTCTTTCAAAAATGTTGTTATTTCTTCAATTTTTTCCCTTGTTGTCATTTCTTATCATCCTTTCCGCCCATTATACAGGCAATTATTACGATAGACAAAACACCTTGCAAATAACCATAAACATACATCATTCAATATTCACCTCTTAAAATCATATCAATAGCCACACGACACAAATCGCGCTGTAAATCTATATATTCATCAAACAACTTAAAGTGCTGTATTTGTGTTGATTTAGCAAGCCATAGTCTATAATCATAATAATCTATAATATCATATATTTCACGTACATTTTTCATATTATTATTTTCCTTTCCTATTTCTATAATATCTTGCTTTTGTGCTTATGTCCGCCAACTCTTGACGCTGTAAAAATCCAAATATGATTTTTCCAGTATTGTGGCAAAAGTCGCGCGCGTCCGCGCCGTCGTGATATGCGCCCTCATTAGTATAACCGTTTGTATCAATTGCCGCTTGTAGTATTACGGCATAAAGTAAATTGTGATAGGGGTTTTTGTATTTCGTCCACGTTTCCGGTTTTTTTACTTGTTCTTTCAAAATATCACGCTCCTGTATAACTATTTGTTGACTTTTTGTGTTTTGTACTTTGTGTAAAATGTGCTTATAAAAGGGAAAGGCGGCGAAATTATTCGCCGCGGTTTGTTAATTCATACAACTTGCATTTTAACCGAAATTGCAAATCGAATAAAGCGATAGATTGATTTAGGTCGAAACTATCCATTTCTGACGCTATTATTTCAATAGCTTTAAGTTGGTCGTTTATTTCTTCAATTAATTCAGCTTTTGTAATTTTCATTTTATATTCCTCATTTCTCCGGCGGTTTTGCCGCCGCCGGACGGCGTTGTTATTTACTGTTTTTCACACATAGATATAAATGTAGTGTCATTTTCCGGAATGTACAGTTTGCAAATTTCGGCTTTTTCTGTAAAGCCGTTTTCGTTGCGTACAAATTTAATGCTGTCCGGCTTAGTCCAATCGCCTTTAAGGACGATTGATACAAGTTTTTGTACTATGTAATCTTTCATGGTGTTCACCTCACTTTCTATTATTAGTATACCGTACTTTTTGGCATTTGTCAAGCTGTTTCCAATAGTAATACTTCACAAATTTTCAAGCCCTGTTTTGTGCAAAATCACAATAGCCCTCAGAGCGTCAGAATTGCCCTTTTTGGCGTTGTAGGTGTGGGTGCTATAATTATACTACCGAGTGTTTATACCCCTGTTATAGCGCATTTTCAACTCTTTGTATTAAACCGTGTTTTTAGGGTGTTTTTGGCTATATTGCGTTGTTTGCGCGCTCCTGTTCGTTTTGTTTTTATACTATTTGTATATCAACACTTTAACTGTTGAAAGTGTGGAAAGATTGTTACTGAATTGTAATAAACGGGTAAAAAATCGGGAAAATTAGGTCTTTTAACTTTATTCGGGGGG
>JAFYLD010000029.1 GCA_017537245.1 Clostridia bacterium
GTATGAATTCCGATGGAATATATAGATCTACAAATATAGGTGATGAATTTTATTTAATTGTTTTAAATAAAAAAATACTTCAAATTTATAATAAAAAATTTTTTGATATTAAATAACAATTATAAATTTCACTCATTGTATAAGCAGAACCATTCGCGAATTCAACTTTAACATTATAATTGCTTTCTTTCACATACTAATTGACAATGTGTTTTGTATATGACGGAGTAGTATTAAAATTAAAGGTGTTTATAGTCGTTAGGAGATCGCTATAAGCAGAGGTGAACTTAAATATCCATTCTAAATCTGTGCCTTTGAATGTGTATTCACCAAGAACATCATCGACCGAACCTATTAAATCAAATGTATTAACGCCAGTATAAATCAGTATTCCTGTTTTAATTAATGATTCTATAGATTCAAATAATATGGCGACACTTAAATTAATTGTTGGATCGGATATCCGTGATACCGCTATTCCAACTGCGATATCTAAAACAAGAGCACCTAATTTTGTTGCTAATACTATTATAACAGCAAAAGCGGACACCTCCTGTCCGGAATATAAAAATTTTTGTTTTTATATTAACTATTTTTAAAGAAAGTGTAGTATGGTTGAACGATGAGTGAATAAATCATTGATTAAAACTAACACTCGCACTTCTATAAAAATAGGAAAAAGACTTGATTTTTTTAAAAATATTTGTACAATAAAAATAGCGGTGATTTTATGAAAGATAATCAAGAAAAAGAAATATTAACGAATGAAATAATAAAAGAAGAACTTAAGAAAATTTCTGTTTATAGTATTAAAGCAGACATGTTTCTAATGGTTCTGTTTTGATGTGAAAAAATTGACATTATTAAAAAACGCTACTATAATTATTTTGAGGTGTATATATGAAAGAAGAAAGTAGAAAAGATATATTAACAAGGGAAAGAATAATGATTGATATAAAAAATGTTTATATTGATGACATAAAGGCGATTTTAAAAACTTCTTTAACCTTACTTGTGGTTACGGTTATGCCACCAATAATTTTATATAAAGTTTTTACACCTTTTGATATTCCGTCACACATTGCGACTGCAATTACTATATTTGCGGTGATAATCGCAATTGCAACGCTATTATTTTTGTATAGACCTGTAAAAGCGTTTTTAGACCTTAACAAAAAAGGTTTTCAAATAGCTAGTGATAAATTATGCAATAGCGAAGAAATGACAATGTCAGATATTATGATTTTTAACAATTGGTGGATGATTTGGGCACTAACTAAACCACATCGCTTAAACTTTAATTGCTATGGTGAATACCGTATTCCCAAAGGCAAAAATTATAGATGGTCCGAGGCGTACTGTATGGACGACAAGGGTGTATGTAATTATTCCTTGATTGGTGATGAGTTTTATTTGGCTGTAATTGACAACAAAATAGCTCTAGTTTATAACAAAAAACTTTTTGAATTACAAAAATAAAATAAGTGCCTAGTTCTAAGAACCAGGCACTTATTTTATTTTATAAGATCGTTGTAAATCTGATTAAGAGTAACATTGTCATCATTAGTTTTTTTAATTGAAATATCATATGCCGAATCGTACGCATAATAATATGTAACTATCGGACAAAAATCTTTATTTACTACAGCAACTTCATCTATTGATTTAATTCCGTTGTAAACATCAACTACAAACTGCAAAAACGGTACCGACTCATAAATTTCATCTACAACTTTTTCGGCAGCATATTTAACCACCTCTTCCGCGAGCCCATCTTCGCCAATCATAGATATAATATTATAAATTTTAACAGCTTCATTAATATTTCCTACAATGATATCCATGGTGGTTTCACAAGAAAAATATGAATTAATCATTTCTGCTGCGAAGTTGTCACGTCTGAATTCTGATATTTCGTCCCACACCTTTCTTATTCCAAAAAGTGATTCTGATTGCGATAAAACAGCGGCAATATTGTCGTTATTATCGCTTTCAACCCATTTATATGTATCTCTTGCAATTCGCTTATAATATTTTGGCTTTTTTCTAAAAATAGCTTCATATTTATTATCTTTATATTCCACCATCTTTTTAAGAGCTTCATCACCTTCGAATTCTGGATTTTCCCGTACAACTTCGTGGGCATATCTAGAAATGTATGAAGCTACACCGTGTGGATCAATTGCATATAGAAGTCTTAGTTCATCATCGGTATACTCTTTAGGAGTACCGGTTGACTTTTCAAAAAGATTTTCTGTGCATCGATCTATTAAAAATCCAGTTGCCGATTCTGGATTATATACAATGTCGCGTCCGATAGATTGCCAAGTTTTATTCGAATCTTCAAATTCAACATTAAGAAATATACCTTGTTGCTTAATAGTAACATTTTCAATTACTACGCGAACAGTGCAGTAAGCAGTAAAATTACCATCCACGGTGGTGGCATAAATATCTGCATATCCTGTAGAATGAGGCGTTATCTTACCGCTTGAATCAACAGTGGCAACATCTGGGCAGCAACTGTGCCAAATTACTTGTGGATATGTTGCGTTTGATGGTTCTACGATAGCGGTGAGTTTCTTTGTTTGGGATTTTTTTAATGTTAATTCCGATTCTCCAAACCTTATTGACTTAACCGGTACATATTGTTCAATTGTAATTGTACATTTAGCAGTAAGATTACGATCTTCAGTAGTGGCATAGATATCTACAACGCCGGGTGATTGAGGTCTTACCACACCTTCTGAATCAACAGTTGCAATATCCGGACAACAACTGTTCCAATAAACTTTGCGATTAGTAGCATTACTTGGGCTTACAATTACACCCAACTTCATAGTGTTATTGACGTTCATGGTGAGTTCGGGAACAGGGAAAGATATAGATTCAACTGGTATGCGTCTTCTTACATGAACTTTGCAAGTGGCACGAATTCTTGAGTCTGTCTTCAGATAAACTGTTACGTTGGCATCTCCTTCATTCACAGCTCTTAATTGTCCTATCAATTTAACAGGATTTTGTTTTTGTTACATTGGATAAAATAAATAAAGTTACAAAAAACATATATTGTGTCGCGAAATATTAGTGTTTGTCAAATATTGTAATTTTTTGCGATGAAAATTATTTAGTGTTCTACATTTTGCGACAAAAAATATAAAAATCAAAGGTTATTCTATATAATATGACAGCAAAAATTTCCATTTTTTGATTTAAATATTATTTTTGAAAATTTGTTAATTGTGATGAAAGGAGGGAAGACGTTAATGGCAAATGTGGTAAACGCTGAACGATGGATGAGTATAATAAAGGATTTATGTCAAATGCGTTTTGCCACAATGTCTTATTTTGCAAAAAAATACAATGTTTCGGTTAAAACAATACAAAGAGATATGTATAGTATTTCCCGCATGATTCCAATAGAAATAAAACAAGGTAGAAATACGGGCGGTATATATGTGCTGTATGATTATACGATGGACAAGGCATATATGACCTGCGAACAAATTGAACTTTTATTGAAAATAAAAGATATTGTTTCAAAAGAGTTGACAGAAAAAGAAAATTCACGGTTAGATTACATAATAACTTCATACACCAAGCCGGTAAAAAAATAATTTCTTTCAAAGGACATTAACTGTCCCAAAAAGTTTTTATACTGTGTTCGCAGCCGTAAAAAAACGAAGAAAGGAGATATCTTATGGAGGAAGATGTACGTATTGCTCTATCTAGGATGGAGCAAAGATTAACTGGAATAGAACACGATGTTTCTGGTCTTAAAGCTGTACAGGGTGAAATACGAATGATGAATGAGACCCTAATAACTCTAGCAAATGAGTTGAAACACACAAATCAACATTTGGCTCGCCATGAACAAAAAATTGATGAAATTGAAGCGGTTCCTAAAATGAGGTTGCAACAAATAGCTACTGCAATAATAGCAGCTATAGCGGGTGCAATTATTTCCACAATTGTAGGTCTTGCCATTACATAAGGTCAATACTATATGAATTTTCAAGATTATATTAAAACAGAATTACTTATTTTAATTCCAGTATTATATTTCTTAGGTGTCGGCCTTAAGGCAAGCAGGTTGCCTGATAAATGGATACCCTTGTCAATAGGACTGATAGGCGTGGTTTTATCTGCCGTTTGGGTATTTGCGACTAGTGACGTTTCTTGTGCAAAAGAGATTGCTTTAGCTGTATTTACATCATTTACACAAGGCGTTCTTGTCGCAGGTGCTAGTGTTTATGCTAATCAATTGTATCTTCAAGCCAAAAAAGATGAGTGATTTAATATGAAGGAAGTATTAATTGCAATAGACGTAGGTCACGGTTTATACACACCCGGCAAACAAACGCCAGACGGAATAAAAGAGTGGCTTATTGGCGACAAAGTAAGGGACAAGGTTGTCGAGATATTAGCCCCTTACAACTGCGCATTTCTACATACGGATAACGATGAGGGTTACACCGATGAAAGTCTTATTAATAGGCTTAACAGATATATAGCTGCAGGTGCGGAAGCATTTGTTTCTTTACACCATAACGCTTTTACAGGCAGGTGGAACAAAGCCACAGGTGTCGAAGTGTTCACCGATAATAATCCAACTGAAGATGATATTAAGTTAGCAAACTTGATTTATGACAAAATGGTTGAATATACAGGCTTAAGGGGTAGAGGTATTAAAAAGGCAGACTTTACTGTCATTAATCAAAACAAAATACCAGCCGTGCTTTGTGAAGGTGGATTTATGGATGGCACCGAGGATTACAAGGTTATCACATCTGAAGAAGGACAAAACGCTTATGCACTCGCTGTAGCTGAAGGTTTGATTGAATTCTTGAAGTTAGAAAAAAGAGAACCCGTAGTTTTGGATAATGAGTCTGAGAATTTAAAGAATGATGAAAAAGTATCGGTTACATATCAGGTGTGGGATAACGTTCGAAAGAAATGGCTACCAAATGTTAAAGACCTTGAAGATTATGCAGGTATTTTTAGTCATGATATATGTGCTTTGTTTGCAAACTTATCAAAAGGTAATATTGTTTACAAGGTTCATTATAAGGGCGGTGGATGGTTACCAGAGGTTAAAAATCGTGAAGATTATGCCGGATTGCTTGGTAAAGTTATAGATGGTTTGATGATGCGTACAGATATTGGTAAAACTATACACTATGCTGTTCATTTACGAAGTAGTAACAGATGGTTGCCGTTTGTTACCGGTTATAATGCAGACGATTATAATAACGGGTACGCTGGAATCTTAGGACAATCTATAGATGCAATAAAAATTTTTATATGTTAAAAAAGAAACAGGGTACTGGCTGCTACCTTGTTTCTATATTCAAAATTTTAGGAGTTGATTTAATGAACGAGCGCGATTTATATGGCGTCGATGAGTTGAGTAAGGATAGACTGTTTTTTGGTGTCGATTCAAATGTTAGGGCTAACAACACTTTGCAGAATAATTTAACACAATTTGAATGGGTTAAACGAAATAAATCGCATCCGAATTTTTGGTTTAGAAATATTAATGGAAAAAACAGTTTGACAATAGAAGAGATTGATTTTATACGTATGTGTGGTACAAAAATAGGAGCTGTTTGTCGCGATGATGGTCCAAAGGAAAAAATAATACAAGGCGATATTTTTGTATCGGGTTTATTGAATACAATAAATAAATTAAGAATTCCGCAAGGCTCTGCAATTTTTATAGCGTTTGACGACGATGATATTGTTTCAACGGAATATATGTACGGCTATGCACAAAAGTTATTATCAAGTGGATTTGTACCGGGTTTTAAAGCAAACACAGATGCACACTATCCTTTTGATAAAGAATTTAGTCGCGGAATAAAATACGAAAATAATGTTTTCAAAAAATGCCTTGTTTGGGCTACGACTCCTGTGATAGATGAATATGACGGAATTACGACAACTCATCTTATTCATCCTGAAAATTGGCTTCCTTTTGCTCCGTCAGGAATTACACGTAATGACATTGATGTTTGGCAATATGGTAGAAAATGTCATCCAATAAATGATAATTTTGACGAAGAAACTTTCTTTAATGTTAATCTAACTAATAATTTTGACCTTGTTAATAAATATTTATTTTAAAATCTTAAAAACGAAAGGAAAATAAAAATGGAAAATTGTATACCAGTATCATCAATAGTACTGGAAAAAACAAAACTTTATTTTGATAAAGTAGGAACAATAAAGACTTTAAGGGCAACTGTATTACCCACAAATGCTACATATCAGGATTTAATTTGGCAAAGTAATAATCCAGATGTAGTTGTATGTGACACATATGAGATACACGCGGTAGGTCCTGGTAGTGCAGCGATAATAGTAGCTTCAACAGATGGTAGCGGTGTCGCTGCGGTGTGTACGGTAGATGTGGTTGACAAATCTGCTGATTATATTGAATTAAGCGACACTTCGTTGAGTATGCGTGTTGGCACAGCTGCGTGCCTTCATGCCACGGTATATCCTTACGAAACGTCTAATCAGTGTGTGGAATGGAGTAGTAGTGATTCTAACATAGTGTCTGTTGACCCTGAAACAGGATATCTCGAGGCGTGGAGTCCGGGATATGCCACTATCATAGCAAAAAGTACAGATGGAAGAAATCTAAGTGCAAAATGTCATATTGTTGTATATAGTGCTATTAAAGTAACAGGAGTTTCGCTGTCGGATAAAAAAATTGAAATACAAGAAGGAACTTTTTTTGATAGTCTTATTGCAACTGTATATCCATATAACGCAACTAACAAGGGAGTAAGTTTTACAAGCAATAATACTAAAGTTGCAAAAGACTTTTTTAATGGAATGATTGAGGGCGTTTCGCCAGGTACTGCTATAATTACGGTTACAACTGACGATGGCGGATATACAGATACATGTACAGTAACCGTAACAGCAAAGAAACCACAACCTACAATTGAATCGGCTAATTCTAACGCACCCGAAAGTACAGTTGCAGATCCTGTGGATGCCTACACGGGCGCTCATTTACTTACTCATACGCTTATGAATCTTTTTGGCGGGCAGCAACTAAAACTTGTTGCAAATTATGACTCAACAAAACTTGTTGTCGGTTCCATGGGTATAGGTTGGAATCACAGTTTTGAGAAAAATTTAGAATTTTGTGAATGTGAAATACGAGTTTATAATAATCCATCTGTTTATTCTAAATATATACCTAATGATGATGAAACAAAATATTACTGTGAAAGTAAGAATAAACGCGGTTATTGTTTAACCGTAGATGTTACTCAAGAAAATCCATATGTAATAGATTGCAATGAGGAACGAAAAGAATATTATAATGCGGATGGTTTACTAGCAAAAATAGTTGACCATCAAGGCTTTGAAACCTTTATTTCATATGAAGAGAGTATTATCACGATTACCGATTCACTAACAAATAAAACCATTTATTTAGAAAAAGATGAAAGCGGTAAAATTGTAAGGGTATATGACGATTCCTCTAGACAATGTATACTTACTTATGAAAACAATATGCTTACAAACATTTGTGATGTTAATGGTAACAATATTTCATATACGTACACCCATGATGGACAGGTTCTAACTGGTACTGATGCTGAAGGTATTTGCTATTTTACTAATACTTATGACGAGTACGGACGTGTTAGCACGCAAAAAGATGGTGTTGCACAGTCCAACGAAACGAGTTTTAATTATGGCGAAAATGGCGAAAGAATAACCATTAATCGTAATGGTGATGAAAGTGTTCGTGTATTTAATAGTGATGGCTTACTCATTAGATACACTGACGAGAATGGTAATACTAAAACTTATGAGTACGACGAGTATTACAATATCATTAAAGAAACAGATAATAATGGTAATTCTATAATTAAAACATATAATAAATTCAACAAACCCACATCAATTACCGACAAAAACGGTAATGTGACTAGATTGGTATATAATAACTTTGGAGACATTATTCGTATCGAATATCCAAAAATTAACGGCGTTACACCGATAGAAACATTTACCTACAATTCAAGAAATCAGTTGTCCGTATATACGGATTTGAGAGGAACTACAACGCAATATTTTTATGATGACTCCGGATTGCTAACACGTAAGATATCTGGTAGTAGGGTGGTTGAAACTGTTTTTGAAAATGGTCTTTTGGTAAACAAAACTGATGCTAACGGCAACGTGGAAACATATTGCTATAATGCTATTGGACAACAAACCTCAATGGTAGATGCTGTAGGAAATGTATTTTCTTATGAATATGATAATCTTGGAAATATTATTAAAACAACCGATTCTGATGGTAATTGTATAGAAACTCAATATGATGGTAATAATCAAAAAGAATATGTTATTGATGCAAATGGCAACAAAACAGAATATTCATACAATGGTAACATGAAAAACACGCTTGTTAAATTGCCTGATGGAAGCACCATTAGTTATGAATATGATGGTGAAGACCGACTAATTAAGCTTATAGATCAAGCTGGAAATAATACTATTACCGAATATGATAAAGTTGGCAACGTTTTATCTAAAACGCTTGCGGATGGTAGTACCACAGAATATACATATGATAAGGTCGGTAATGTTTTAACCGAAACAAACTCAAAGGGTGCTGTTACAACCAAAACCTATGATGCTAAAGGTAATGTTCTTACTGTAATAGATAACGATGGAAATCTTACTCGTTACGATTATGACGCTGTGTCACGCGTTGTTCGTAAGACTAATGCCGTTTCAGGCTCAACGGTTTATGAATACTCACCGGCTGGTGATTTGTTATCCGAGATTGATGCTTTGGGTAATAAAAAAACATATTCATATGATACCTATGGCAACAAGCTTACCGTTAAAGATGCTAAAGGCAACATTACCGCATATACATATGATAACAACAATAACGTGCTTACCGTTTGTGATGCGCTTGGTAATATTATCACCAACAGATATGATGGTAATAATAGATTGGTTGAGACAAAGGACGCAAAGGGAAATGTTAAAAAATATGCTTACGACTGTCAAGGTAGATGCACTCACATTACCGATGCTAAAAATAATGTTTTTGAAACTGTTTATGATGCCAATGGTAATATTCTAAAGGTTATTGATGCCAAGGGAAATACAATTATAGAAAAAACGTATAATAGTCTTAATTTGCCATATGTTATAAAAGATTCTACCGGCAACATAACGACCAATTTATACAATGAACTCGGTAAGATACGACTTATTAGTGATCAATGTGGTAACACAAAAACATTTTCGTATAATTCTCGCGGATTTAATTCATCGGTTATTGATGCTAGAAGCGGCCAAAGCGCAGCGACTTATGATGCTTTAGGAAATATTGTATTTCTTACAGGCCCACTTGGTGGCGCAACTTATTATGAATATGATGATATGGGTAAACTGGTAAGTGAAACCACACCTACAGGCGGCATGGTAACATATGGATATAATGAACTTAATATTAAAGATTATATTAAAAATGCTAAGGGTCAAATACGAAAGTGTTACTATGATGCTTTAGGTAGAACAACCGGTTATATTTGTGAAGAAGATACCGTTAGCTATACCTATGATGCGAACGGTAATGTAACAATGGTTATTGATAAAAATGGAACTGTTGTTAGAGAGTATGATGCGCTTAATCGTGTTACAAAATATACTGATACATTTGGCAGAACCATTGGCTATGAGTATGATGTTGTGGGTAATCTTAAACGTCTTATTTATCCTGATAATACGGTGGTAGAATATGACTATGACGCAAATAATAACCTTATTTCTGTAAGGGACTGGGCAAATAACGTAACCACATACATTTACGATGAAAACAATAAGGTGACAGATGTTCTACGTCCTGATGGTAGTACTACAAAAACCGTTTATGATTATTTGCAACGAGTAATTTCTACTATTGATAAGTCATCGCTTGGTGCTATTATTACGGGATTTGAATATTCATATGATGCACTCGGCAGAATAGAATCAGAGAAAAATCTTGAAAACAATACTATCGTATGGTATAATTACGATGAACTTGGTCGTATGACAAGTCGTATTGTAAAAGATTTAAGTGGCGCTATTCAAGCACAAGAAAACTATTCTTATGATGCAGCGGGCAATATTATAAGCGCTCCGGATGGAAGCTATGAATACGATCAACAAAACAATGTATTGTCTAGTTTTAATAACAGTATTGCAATTACCGATGCTGACGGCAACCTGATTTCTGTTTGTATAGATGGTGTAACAACATCTAATTTTAAATACGATTCTGCAAATAGACTTATTAAAACCGACAATAACGAATATACTTATAATGCTGAAAATATTCGCATCAAGAATCTTTGTGGCGATTCGGAAATAACATATACCTACAACACCAACTGCAGATTAAGCCAGTTGCTTTATACCGAAGAAAATGGTGTAATTACTAAGTACGTGTATGGTAGAGGTTTGATAGGCGATGCAATAACCGATAGCTTTAGGGTATATCACTTTGATTATCGCGGAAGTACGGTAGCAATTACAAGTCTATGTGGTTCTGAAATAGTTAGAATTAATTACGACGCATATGGTAATATACTCAACACTGCTGATTTAATTTTACACAATCTCATTTTTTGTTATAACGGTCGTGACGGTGTAATCACTGACGATAACGGTTTGCTTTATATGCGTGCTCGTTACTACTGTCCAAAACTTCGTAGATTTATTAATGCTGATATTCTTCACGGTGAGATTGCTGATTCTACTTCACTCAATAGATATTCATATGTTAATGGTAATCCAGTGTCACTTATTGATCCGTTGGGGATGAGTGCAGAAAGAACTAGTGATTCACCAAGTTATTGGGATTTATTTAAAAATGCGGACGGTACTTATTCGTTATATGATAATAGGAGGCATAATCCAAATAGTGTTTTTCATGAACAGATGCTTTCCATATCACTATCGGGTCCATCGTTTGATTTGCTCGAGGGCAACATTGGCCTTGGCAGCGTAGGTATAGATGGATTTAATGGAGGTTGGGAATGGGAATATGTTGATCTCTCGTTGCTAGATTTTGGTCATGCAGAAGCTGGTGCAGAATTTAAAAACGGCAATCTCTATGTTGGTGCTTTCGCAAGTGCTTATAGCCCTTCGGTTTCGTTTAAAATTTTTGGTGTTAAAATCGAAATTGGTGCAGAAGTTGGAGCTATTGGTGGTAAATTAAATGTGGGAACAGATGGTTTTTCAGCAAAAGCTGCGTATGGATTGGGATTATCACTTAGTATCAGTTGGTAATTAATATTGGAGGTAAAAACATGTCGATTCGTTCTAAAAAATTTATATCTTATATTCCATTTGTTAATATTCTTGTTATTCCTATATTATGGTTTGCGTTTTACTTTAAAAATCCCATACCAAAGAAAAATTTTATAAAGTGTATATTAAAATGCTTTATGATTGGTGTAGCAATTACAATACCTAGGATTATAATTTTTAAAATTTTTGGCAGTGGATCGATCGACACCATTTCTACATATGTTGGAATTCTTCTAACTATGTTTTTGATATGTTTTACAATGATTAAAGATGAAGAAAATATATTAAAAATGTGATCGGTTACTTTTTGAACATATGGGGAACTTTCTCAAACAACTTTTATCACTACTGATAAATATGCCAATATCTCCATTGTATTATCAGATGGATTGACTTCTTTTTGCATTAGGTCGGAAGGTGAGAACATTATGGATTTGCTGGAAAAATTAATTCGGAACACAAAGGGACGGTTCTCTTGTGTTTATAAAACTTAAAAATATTCTATCAAATAAACAATTTTGCAAAAGAGGACGGTTGGAATAACATCCAACCGTTTTTTTATTTGGGACATTACATTTCCTATTATCATTTTAAAATATTAATTGCAGCAATGCAAAAAACTAAGTTGCTTTGGAGGAAATAAAATG
The DNA here is from genome assembly GCA_017537245.1 of Clostridia bacterium. GTDB lineage: Bacteria > Bacillota > Clostridia > Oscillospirales > Acutalibacteraceae > UBA737. The sequence goes on from JAFYLD010000029.1 coordinate 11,997, forward strand.
AAAAAAACAGTAGAATTACCATTAATCGAGCCGATGTACGCTACGTATCACAACGGAATTGTTACTGCCTGCCTTGCGGACAATATAACGTTGCGAAACGCTTACCTAAATGAAGTAGGTATTTTAGTTTGCAATAAAAAATTTTTAACTGGCTATACATCGCCCGAGATTAATGTTGAAGGAACAGAAATAGACGATGCATTCTTTTTAACAAAACAATGGATTTCTATGCTTCCATTGAAGAGTCAGTTAAATGCTGTAATTAGAAATTTAATTGATGATGGTTTTTATGTCCATTATTCCGGTGTGGATGATTATTTCATGGATGGTAAAAGTTGGTATGAAGAAAGACACTTCAGTCACGACGGAACTATTTGTGGTTATAATCAAGAGGATAAAACTTTTTGTATATATGCCTATGATAAAGACTGGGTGTATAGAAAGTTTTGGGTTCCGCAAAAATCTTTTGATGCCGGTAGGAAGTATGCGTTTGAACATGGCGTAAACGGATCAATTTGGGGAATGAAGCCTAAAGGAGAGAAAATAGAATTTTCGGCATCTAAAGCTTTAATATTGATAAAAGATTATCTTGATTCAAATATTAAAAAATACCCAGAAAAAGGAGATGGCAACGTAAGAGGAATTGTGGTTCATAAATATATTGTTAAGTATTTAGACAAGTTGTGTGACGGTTCAATTCCATATGAAAAAATGGATTGGCGAGTTTTTCGTATGATTTGGGAGCACAAGAAGGTTATGTTAGAACGTATCAAGTGTATAGAAAACCAATTGGGTATGAATTCTGAGATAAGTGATGAATATAAAAACATAGTGGATGCAGCAAACAAGATGAGAATGATGTATGCATTATTACAAACTAAAAAAAGAGAATCTATTCTTCAATCTCTACAAATAAAACTTATTATATTGAGTGATGGGGAATATAAGATATTAAAAGATTTACTAAAAAAGGTAAAAAAATTAGTATAGCTTAAATGGTATACCATTTCTTTTTTGACATTAAATACAAGTGTTCTGAGTTTTTACAATATTTTTTTGGTGAATCACAGGAATAAACTATACTCAAATATTATATTTGAGTAATTTAAAAGTGAATGTATAAATTTTTCTTGCAAATATAAGCTTTAATTAAAACCGCCAAACATTCTAAAAATAGAATTTGTTTGGCGGTTTTAATATACATATGCAAATTAGCAAGGTTTACTGAATCAGATGTGATTATACCATCAACCTAAAGCTATATATAAACTGCTTTTCGTGGTCGTTTACAGTGCGGTAGTTACGAGTAAAATTCATATGTCGTACAGGACAGATGTTATTAACCATCTGACCGCCGATTGAACCTGCCTGTTTAGAGGTAAGATCGCCGTTATAACCCTGTTTAAGACTTACGCCTACTTCGTTGGCTGCCTCCATCTTAAAACGATTAAGTGCTTCGCTATTCTTTTTAGCCATCATGTTTCACTCCTTACATACACAAATTTGATTTGCGTTTGCAGTATTATCTTGTGAAGTATAAACTTTTTTATTAAAGGTAAATTTTGTGACTTTTGTAAAAAAATTCATTTATACACGTTATATTTACAAATACTTTTATTAAGCGGTAAAATTATTTAGTAAATTTATATGCGTTTTAAAGGACAAAAATGACACTATAAATATGCTGGAATATTTTTACAAAGGGTGTAGTGTCTGCTCGGCTATTTGGATTGATTTCGGTGAGAGAGTAAGATATAAATAAAATAACCCTGCTACACGTATTGCGTGTGGCAGGGTTTTTGCTGTTTTATTGTGGTATATAGAACACGTCTATAACAGTTTGCAGGATTGATTCTTTATCGGCTTCAAATTCTATCCACTGTTCGCCTTCGGTTAGTGTGCCGTCAATAGATTTGTATTCTATTGCGTCACCAAAGTTAATGCTTAAACAATTTTGTGCAAGATACGCAATTTGTGCAAAAGAAATGTCGCTGTTAAAATATGGCGTCATTGTAGAATAAAGCGCTACGAGTTTTGAATAATCGTTTAATACTTGGTTGCTAGTTTTGTTAAGCAGTGCCGATAAAAATTGCTTTTGTCGTTCCATACGGCGAGCGTTTGCTTCTACGTCATCATCTCGATATGCGATATACGTGTGGGCTTGGTTGCCGTTTAAGGTTGTTTTTTGACCTTTTTTAAGGGTTAGTTTAGTAGAATTAAGATCTTCAAGGCTTGTTATATCAACGCCGCCAACCAAATCGGTTAGTTTTTCAACACCCTCCATTTCGATAGTGACATAGGAGCTAATGTTTATGTTATATAGCAATCTTCTAACAGAAGTCAAAACGTTTTCAGAGCTTTGCTCGGTTGAGTTACCATAAGCGTAGGCAAGGCATAACTGCTCGCGTTTTGTTCCGGCATATTTACCATCTTTGGTAAAGAGATTAACGTCTACCATCGTTTCGCGAGAAATCGGTATTATACACGCTTTTTTGGTTTCGGTATCAATAGTAGCTACAAATATAACGTCCGCCTGACCATTTGCACCGCTACTGAAGTTTTCGTTAACGTTGTCGCGGTCAATACCCATCACAAGAAAGCTTACTATATTTTTATTAAGCGTATATTTTTTGCCGTTATAACTTATTGTGTCTTCATCTTCAATCGTTACTTCATCGGCAGAAATATGCGTATCATCTTGGTGAAATTGCGTTTCACCAATATACGTAATAACCAAAAACGCTCCGACTAAAGCTAGTATTATTGAAAGTATGACAGAAACAACAATAATCGTTATTTTTTTCCACTTTTTCATTTGATCACCAAAAATATTATAATGTTTACAATTATTTATGTCAATGTAAAAAAGTAGTGGAAAAAATTTAATATGTGTAGTATAATTAAAGTTAAATAAATTTTCGGGTGGTAGTTAAATGAAAATAATTATTGTAGGCGGCGGAAAAATAGGCGCTACTTTAATTGAAAATCTTGAGGCCGAAGGTCACGATATAACGCTTATTGACAGTGAGCAAAAGGTTATTGATGAAATCAGTAACATTTACGACGTTATGTGTGTTTGTGGTAATGCGGTTGATAACGACACGTTAAATGAAGCGCAGGTTTCAAAGGCAGAGTTGTTGATTGCCGTTACTGAATCCGACGAGATAAACATGCTCATTTGCTTTATTGCAAAAAAAATGGGCGCGTCTTATACCGTTGCGCGCGTTAGAAATCCAGAGTTTAATGATAAACGTATGGCAGAGGTAAAGCAATTTCTTGACATTTCGCTATCTATCAATCCCGAACTTTTGGCAGCGCAAGAAATCTTTAACGTTTTAAAACTACCCGCTGCAATAAATATAGAAACTTTTTCAAGACGAAATTTCTCTATGATAGAGCTATTGCTTAAAGAGGGTTCTCATTTAGATGGAATGAGTCTTATTGAGCTTCGTAAAAAGTATAATCTTAATTTCTTGATTTCGGTTGTTAAGCGCGATGAAGAAATATATATTCCTGATGGTAACTTTGTGCTTAAATGTGGTGACCACATTTGTCTTACTGCTAATTTTACAGAAATTCAAAAGCTTCTTAAAGAATTAGGTCTTTCTAAAAGGCAGTCAAAATCCGTTATGATTTTGGGTGCAACCACCACAAGTTACTATCTTGCAAAAATGCTGCTTCGTTCCGGTACCGAAGTTACGATTATAGATAAAGATAAAGATAGATGTAATCGTTTTGCCGAGGAATTGCCCGGCGCGGTTATTATTAACGGTGACGGCGCAGAGCAAGAGGTATTGATGGAAGAGGGAATAACAACCGTTGATGCTTTTACGGCGCTTACCGGTATTGACGAAGAGAATATTCTTATTTCAATCTTTGCTCAATCACAAAACGTGCCTCGAGTAGTTGCAAAAGTAAACCGTAGCGAGCTTGCATCTATGGCAGAAAAATTAGGACTTGATTCTATCGTATCGCCTAAAAAAGCAGCGTCAAACGTTATTACCAGTTATGCTAGAGCTATTGAAAATTCGGTTGGTAGTAACGTTGAAACAATGTATAAGCTGATGGACGGTAGGGTAGAGGCGCTAGAATTTAACGTTCAGCCCGATTTTAAGAATCAAAATATTCCGCTTAAAGATATGAAACTTAAAAAAGACGTTCTTATCGCGGGCATTATAAGAAAAAGAAAAGCATTTGTTCCTAATGGTCTTGATGAGATAATGGCTGGTGACAAGATTATTGTAATTGCAAAATCCGGCGAAGAAAAGATGAACGACCTTGCCGATATTTTGAGGTAGTTTTATGAACAAAAAAATGGTTTTTAGAACAATCGGCAGATTGCTGCAAATTACAGCGGTATTGTTGATTGTACCTGTAATTGTCGCGTTGATTTATGGCGAAATCAAACAGGCTTTTGCTTTTGGCGTAACGGCGCTAGGATCGTTGTTGATGGGCGTTATAATTTCTTGTTTTACAAAAACAAAAAACAAGGTAATTTACGCGCGAGACGGATTTGCGATAACTGCGCTTGCGTGGATTGGTATGGCGCTTGTAGGAGCGATTCCGTTTGTTTTGTCGGGCGATATACCATCGTATATAGACGCATTTTTTGAAACGGTAAGCGGTTTTACCACTACCGGTGCTTCTATTTTAGAAAACGTTGAAGCGTTAAGCCACTCGGCGCTATTTTGGCGTAGTTTTACCCACTGGATCGGCGGTATGGGTGTGCTTGTGTTTATAATGGCGATCATACCTAATTTTACCGATCGCTCAATTCACATTATGCGCGCCGAAATGCCCGGACCAATAGTTGGTAAACTAGTTCCACGCGTTAAGGACACGGCAAAAATACTATATCTTATATATATTGTTCTTACGGTTGTAGAGGCAGTATTGTTGTTGTGCGGTGGAATGTCGATATTTGACAGTTTGGTGCATACGTTTGGTACGGCGGGTACAGGCGGCTTTGGTATTAGAAACGATAGTATCGCGTCATATAGCCCTTATTGTCAGTGGGTTATTACGATTTTTATGCTTATTTTTGGTATAAATTTCAACCTTTTCTATCTAATTCTTATGAAAAAATTCACTACCGCTATCAAGAGTGGCGAGTTGTGGACGTATATCATAATTGTTGTAGCTAGCACAGGTTTTATAACGGCAAATATTTTATCGCTGGCAAACAATTTTTCGGATGCAGTTCGCGATTCTGCTTTTCAGGTATCTTCGTTCATTACAACAACGGGATATGCTACGACCGACTTTAATGCTTGGCCGGATTTCTCAAAGGCGATATTGCTTATACTAATGTTTATAGGCGGTTGCGCGGGCTCGACTGCCGGCGGTATTAAAGTAGCGCGAGTTGTTATGCTATTTAAAAATATTAGACGAGAGGTCAAAAAACTTATTCATAAGCGCTCGGTAAACGCGGTGCATTTTGAGGGTAAATCGGTTGACGAAGCGACCTTTAGCGGTGTGAATACTTACCTTGCCATATATATTATTTGTATATTAGCGGTGTTCTTATTGGTAAGTTTTGACTCGTTTGGTTTTGAAACTAATTTTACCGCTACCGTATCGTGTGTGAATAATATTGGGCCGTTTTTTGGCGGAATGTCTTCATTTGCAGAGTATAGTAGTTTTTCAAAGATAATCTTCTCTTTTGCTATGCTTTTTGGCAGACTTGAAATATTCCCAATGATTATTATGTTATCACCACGAACTTGGGTAAAGAAATAAGGAAAATAACCATATTTTTCTTGACAAAACAATACAAAAGATATAAAATATGTTATGTATGTTAAGTGTATTAACAAAAAAGTTTTTTATGGAGGAATTTAAAAATGATTAGTGCCGGCGATTTTAGAAATGGCGTTACTTTCGAAGAGGATGGACAGGTTCTACAGGTTGTAGAATTCCAGCACGTTAAACCAGGTAAGGGCGCTGCTTTTGTAAGAACAAAGACAAAGAACGTTATTACAGGCGCAGTTATCGAAAAATCATACAACCCAACTGCAAAGTTCCCAACCGCTTATATCGAGCGTAAAGATATGGAATATTCATATCAAGATGGTGATCTTTACTACTTTATGGATCAAGAAACTTATGAGCTTGAGCCAATCAACGCTTCAGAACTTTCTGACAACTTCAAGTTTGTAAAAGAAAACATGGTATGTAAGGTTCTTTCTTACAAGGGTAAGGTTTTTGGCGTGGAGCCACCAACATTTGTTGAGCTTACCGTTACTGCTACAGAGCCAGGTTTTGCAGGCAACACTGCTACCAACGCTACAAAGCCTGCAACACTTGAAACAGGTTGCGAAATCCGCGTACCTCTCTTCATTAACGAAGGCGAAGTTATCCGTGTTGATACTCGTACAGGCGAGTACATGGAACGCGCATAATTAACAATCAATTTTACGGAGGAAATCACGATGGATATTTGTGAAAAGATTGCATATATTAAAGGTCTTGCTGATGGTCTAGCACTTGACACCGATAGCAAAGAAGGCAAAATCATTGCTGCTATCGTTGATCTTTTGGGCGACATCACTGCAGAAATTTGCGACATTGAAGATGCTTGCGACGATATGAGCGAGCAAATCGACGCTGTTGACGAAGATCTTGCTGCTATCGAAGACATCATTTATGATGACGACGAAGACGAAGATTGCGACTGTGACTGCGATTGTTGTGATGACGATTGTGATTGCTACGAAGACGGACTTTATGAAATTGAGTGTCCTTCTTGCAACGATATCATCTATCTTGATGAAGAAATGCTCGAAGACGAAGGCATTGATTGCCCTAACTGCGGTACACACCTAGAGTTCGATTTTGATTGCGATTGTGATTGTGACGATTGCGATGCGTGCGAAGACGCAGAATAATATTTAATTAAAATTTACCGCGCCAATTTCGTTAGTTACGATGGCGCGGTTTTTTTAAAAGGATTTTTTAAAATGAACAAGACCGAAATCAAATTGCAATATAATGTTTTAGAAAGTAATGAGACGGCGATTCCAGTTATAGTTGTAGCGGCCGGGGCATCGACCAGAATGCAGGGTATAAACAAACAGTTTATGCCTATTTTAGGTGTGCCTGTTATTGCGCGCACACTTATGACCTTTAACTCATGCGCCGACATATCTAAAATTATTGTTGTTACTTCGCGTGATTGCATGCTCGATATGCAACTTGTTTGCGAAAAATATATGATAAACAAGTTGTGCGATATAGTAGAGGGCGGTTCTAATCGTCACGAATCGGTAATGCGTGGTATTGTACGTCTTGATATTAACGATACAAAAGTGCTTATTCATGACGGTGCTAGACCTTTTGTTGAAAACAAAACAATTAGCGAGGTTGTATCGGCTTTAAATTGCTATGATGCAGTGCTTTGCGTTAATAAAATAAATGATACTGTAAAAATGGTTTCTGCCGACGGTATTGTTCTGTCTACGGTTGATCGTAGTATGTTGTATGCCGCACAAACACCGCAGGGTGTTGACGTAAAGAAGTATAAAGACGCTTGTGAAAACATAGCAGACGTTGATTTATTTACCGATGACGCGTCTATTATGGAAGCGGCGGGTTATAAGGTAAAAGCCGTGGTTGGTAGTAGTAAAAACATAAAAATCACTACTCCCGATGATATTGCGATTGCCGAGAGTTTAGTAAAAGGGGAGTGCGAAGAGTGAGAATAGGACATGGTTATGACGTTCATAAACTAGTTGAGAATCGTCGACTTATTTTAGGCGGCGTTGATATTCCTTACGAAAAGGGTTTGTTAGGACATTCCGATGCCGACGTTTTACTTCATGCCGTAAGCGATGCGTTATTGGGCGCGGCGGCTCTTGGTGATATAGGCAAGCATTTTCCAGATACTGATATGGCGTTTAAAGATGCCGACTCAAGAAAATTATTACGCCACGTAATTTCTCTTATAAACGAGAAGGGTTATAAGGTGGGTAATATCGATTGTACGGTTATTGCTCAAAGACCTAAACTTAAAGATTATATAGAAACAATGCGCCAAAATATAGCGCACGATTGTAACGTTGATATTTCTTGTATTAACGTAAAAGCTACCACAGAAGAGGGACTAGGTTTTACAGGGGAAGGTAGCGGTATATCTGCGCACGCAGTTTGTATAATAGAATAAATTTTTAAATTATCTCATAAAAATTTATGGGGTGATTTAATTGAAAACGTATGTTACCTTTACTAAAAAAGGTCTATTTATAATGTTTGCGATTATTGTTTGCGTGGGGTTTGTTTGCTGCGAAATAGCAGCGGTAACTAGTGTAAATACTAATGTTATAACCAACGCTGATAGACTACAGTTTATTAGAAATTTGGGATATAATGTGATTTCTAATGAACCGACCGCTAAAACGGTAAATATTCCTGCAACTTTTTACAGTGATTATGAAAAGTATAATAACTTACAAAAGTCTGCAGGATATGATTTGGCATTATATAAGGGCTGTGAGGTAACAATATATACATATAATATAGATGCGCTGCTTAATTATGATGGCGAGTGTGTTGTAAATTTAATTGTATATAACGATCGAATAATAGGTGGCGATATATCTTCGACCATATTTGGCGGATTTATGATACCACTTAAAAAACAAAGTGAGTGACAACGTGAAAAAGCAAAGACTAGACAAATTTATATCTAATCAATTGATAATTCCGCGCAGTGTTGTGCGTAAAGGAATTTTTAAAGGACAAGCTATGGTAAACGACGTGGTTGTTCGTGATATAGCGTTTCAAATTGATAGTGAAAATGACGTAATATCGTATGAGGGCAAAAAAATTGGTTATAAAGAATACGTATATATTTTGATGAACAAACCAAAAGGTGCCTTGTCTGCCGCAAGCGATAAATCTCGAGAAACTGTGGTCGATTTAGTGCCCGAGCATTTAAGACGCCCCGATATTGCTCCGGTTGGTAGATTAGACAAAGATACAACAGGTTTGTTACTTATTACCGATGATGGTGTTTTTGCGCATGACGTAATATCGCCAAAAAAAGACGTATCAAAATCGTATATAGTAACACTTGATGGTGAAGTAAACGATGATATGATACAAAAGTTTAAAGATGGTGTCGTGCTTGTTGACGGTACGGTTTGTAAACCGGCAACGCTTGAAAAGTTGTCACAAAACAAAGCTCGTATAATCATCACCGAGGGTAAATATCACCAAGTGAAGCGTATGTTTGGTACGGTAGGTTTGGGTGTCAACGAGCTTTATCGTGAGTCGATAGGCGGTTTGATTTTACCAGAAAACCTAAAAAGCGGCGAATGTATAGAAATGACAAAAGAAGCGCTTGAAAGTAGCATTTTTAACAAATAATAGCAAAAGGTTAGATATTTTTAACAAAATACTTAGAAAAAATTGTATGAAATAGTTGTTGAATTTTATAAAATAGTTTGTTATAATAACTAGGTAAAATAGGAAATTTATCAGGAGGTCCATTTTTTATGGCAAGTTTATCTCTACGCAATGTTTACAAAAGATACCCCGGTGGCGTTACCGCGGTAACTGACTTCAACCTTGAAATCAAGGACAAAGAATTTATCGTATTCGTAGGTCCTTCAGGTTGTGGTAAATCTACAACTCTTAGAATGGTTGCAGGTCTTGAAGAAATTTCTGACGGTGAAGTTTACATCGGCGATCGCCTTGTAAATGACGTAGCACCTAAAGATCGTGATATCGCGATGGTGTTCCAGAACTACGCTCTTTATCCACACATGACAGTTTTCGACAACATGGCATTTGGTCTTAAGCTTCGCAAGACTCCAAAGGATGAAATTAAGCGTCGTGTTGAAGAAGCTGCTCGTATTCTTGATATAGCTCATCTTCTTGAACGTAAGCCAAAGGCTTTGTCTGGTGGTCAGCGTCAACGTGTTGCTTTGGGTCGTGCTATCGTTCGTGAACCAAAGGTATTCTTACTTGACGAACCTCTTTCTAACTTGGACGCTAAGCTTCGTGCACAGATGCGTACCGAAATTTCTAAGCTTCACCAACGTTTGGGTACAACATTTATCTACGTTACCCACGACCAGACAGAAGCTATGACAATGGCTACACGTATCGTAGTTATGAAGAGCGGTATTATCCAACAGGTTGATACTCCTCAAAATCTTTACCTCTACCCATGCAACCTCTTCGTTGCTGGCTTTATCGGTTCACCACAGATGAACTTCATCGAGGCTAAGATTCTTAAGGAAGGCGACGATTTCTTTGCAGAGTTTGGTTCAGAAGACACCAAGACTCGCGCAGGTGTTAAGTTTAAGATTAAGCTTCCTGCAAGCAAGAACAAGGATGATGCTCTCGTTCCTTACATTGATAAAGAAGTTATCATCGGTGTTCGTCCAGAGCACGTTCACAACGAAGAAGAATTGCTCGCTGCTAACCCAGATGGTATTGTAGAAGTTGACGTTGAAGTTACCGAGCTTATGGGTGCTGAAACATATCTTTACACCAACTGTGAAGGTCAGCCAATCAACGCTCGTGTTGCTCCTACTAACACTGCTCGTCCTGGCGACAAGATCAAGATTGCTCTTGAGCCAAGCAAGATTCACATTTTTGATAAGGATACCGAACTTACAATTTGTAACTAAGGTAATCACACAGCTGCACCGCAATAGCGGTGCAGTTTTGTTTTTTCTTGACAATCCTATATTATATAAAGTATAATAAATTAGTATAATTATACCTATTTTTTACCTTTGGTAATCGATAGGTAAATTGACTTTTATAAAAGTCAAAAGGAGATGTTTGTATGAAAAAAACCTCTAAGCTTTTATCTATTTTTCTTACGGTTTGCATAGTAGTTGCTTTGTTTTCCGTAAGCATAGTTCCAACAACGGCGGCCTCTTCGGTTATTGAAATTTCAACCGCTGATCAGTTGAGACTTATCGGTAGAGACAGCGCGTATCCGTTAAGTGGTAACTACGTTCTTACTGCCGATATTGACCTTGGCGATGCCGAGTGGGTTTCTATCGGTCTATCTAGCTTTACTGATACTGCGGCCGACGAATTTACCGGTACGTTTGATGGTCGAGGACATATTATTTCTAATATGTGGACCGAAAACAGAACCGACCCAGAAAATCCTACCTATAGAAGTATTAGCAGCAATATGTGGGGCTTTATTGCTAACTTTGAAGGCAATAATTCTTATGTAAAGAATGTTGTTTTTGAAAACGTTCGCTTTAATCTTGGTTGCACTATTGACAAGTTAGTGTATGTTGGAACTGTTGTGGGTTATATAGAACGTGGTTCATCTGTAATTGAAAACGTTGTAGTATTATCAGGTGATGTTATTTGTGACAATTTTTATCATCAAATTATTGTTGGTGGTATAACTGTTGGTCATGGTAATGAGTCTAGTCATATTGTTCGCAATTGTTATAATGGCGCAAATCTTTCTGCAACAGCAGGTACACGCTCTAAGTATTCATCTTATGCGGTTGTTGGTGGTATACTTGCTACCAACTCAGCGGTAAACACATCAAAAGTTGTTGTTGAAAACTGTTTTAACACTGGTGAAATTACCGTTAAAGGCAAATCGGGTTATACCTATCTTAGTATAGCTGGCGGTATTATTGCGCGTGCCGGTAATAGCTCGGGTAGCGTTGCTACAAGTAATGCTACACTAAAAAACAACCTCGCACTTCACGGCGGATTTAACCTAACAAATGCCGTTCAGTATGTTAGCGATTATTCAGCAACAAGCATTATATATCCAACCGATGCTAGCGATGCCCAAAGCTACGAAGCGCTTACGTCACTTGTTGATGCTGGTGGTAATCCTGTTTGGGTTGCAGAAGACGGCAAATATCCAATTCCTGCGCAGTTTGCGGCATACGCTAAAGATGCAGAGGTTGTAAACTTTGTACTTATCGAAGACGTTGAAGAACTTGCAAAAATCGGCGTTGATGCAGATTATCCTGCAGGCGGCTATTATAAATTAGCAAATGATATCGACGCTTCCACTGTAGATTGGACACCAATTACAACCTTTACCGGTTTGCTAGATGGTAATGGCTACACAATTTCTGGACTTAATATAGGTAAAGATGCTGCGTTTGTGCGCGATTATACTGCTTATGGTCTTATTCGTACTCTTTCGGGTGACGTAAGAAATCTAAAACTTACTGATTTATATTTTAATACATACAACACATCGTCTGATTATTCATATATGGGTGGTATCGCCGCTATTGTTAAACAAGGTAGGATATATAATTGCCACGTTGAAGGCGAAATTATAAATACAACCAATAAGTACAATAGAACTGGCGGTATTGCGGGCCACGCATCTGGTACATGGCTTATACAAAACTGCTTTAGCGACGTTGACATTATTGCAGGTTATTCAAAAGCGGTAACAGGTGGTAGTCTATCTGCTGCCGGCATTATGGGTAATGCCGAAAGTGCAGGTACACTTTCTAATTGTGTTAGTGTTGGTAAGGTTGACGCTAGATACCCTGGTTACGTGGGCGCTATCGCATCGCATTACTATGGTTTGAATCTTCCTGTAAATATTAAAAACTGTTATTCAAATGCTGATATCGATTATTATGCAACCGCTAATATCAAAGCGTTTAATTCACTAGATGATAAATATACTCTAGTTTCAAAGTATCAGATGCTTTGTGGCGCGTTGGCAGGCAAATTGCCTGAGAGCGAGTGGACTGATGGTGCTACAGATTTAATGCCATATCTTAACGTGTTCGAAGAACCTGCTGTTTCTACCCAGACCGAAGAAGATGCGGCAGACGCTGTAGAACAGGCGATTCGTGGCACTTTGCTTACTAACTATACAACCGAGGCAGATATTACTGCTGTTGCTGAAGGTTGTTTAGAAAAGGGAAGCCTTAAGTTTGCTATAACAAACTTTGTGCTTACTCCTGCAATTGTAGGAACTGAAGGTAACCTCGAACTTACTTTCACAGTGGGTGAGGCTACTCGTTCGGTAACGTTATCAATCGCAGCTCTTCCAAAGCTTGCTTACACCTTCTCTACAAAATACGTAGGCCGCGCTGACGGTACTATAACTATTACCGATACTGATACTTTATTTACAGGTAGCAAATATCGTTTGTATTGGGGTGACGACAACGGTAAACTTGCAGGTTACGATGCGCTTGCAACTCTAAATGACTTTACTGTAAACGCAACCGGCGACGTGCTTACCTATAAAACAATTACAAACACTCTTATTCCGGAAACTGCTACTAAACTTTACTTGGCGGTTGAGGATAAGCTTATAACCGAGTATAAATTTGAGAGTTGGCGTATACTCACTGGCGGCGAGCTAAAGTATATTTCGGCTCATGTTTCGGATACTCACGTTTCATATAATCGTTCGGAAGAAGCGCTTGTAAAGACCTATGAAAAAATGAAAGAGCTTGGCGGTAAATTTATTACCGTATCGGGCGATGCTACCGATCGCGGTAATGATACTGATTTTAAAACATTAGCAGAAATAGCAGCTAGATATTCAGGCACGTCACTATGGATTACTTTGGGTAACCACGATATACTACTTGCTAATCGTGCGGCTAATTTAAGTGCGCAACAGTCGTTATCTTATGTAAAGAAACACATAACTAATTTTGCAAATCCAAATCATACGTTAGGCTCGGAGTATGTTGTATCCGTACCAAGTAGTGACGAAGAAGACGTACATACCGTTGATTATACCTGGGCAGGCGGTTCGTCTGCAGTGGTTTCGCAAAACGTTAGTGAATATATTCTTGATATGGACTATACCATGATGTATGGCGAAGATATGTATATCTTTATGAGCGCAGGTGACGCACTTAATAAGAGTACGTCTACGGGTCATGACGTGGCGTTAACAGATAAGCAGCTCGCTTGGCTTGATAAGGTGCTTAATAATTACTACAACGTTGAGAAAAAGAATGGACAGGCATATTTTATATTCCATTTTGCAACGCTTGAAGCAGGGATAGGTAATGCAACGGTAGATGCTCCTGATGAATATAAAAATTACAGTGCATCATCGGCTAAATTGTATGAAACGCTTGACAAGTATCCTGTAATTCATATCAGCGGTCATACGCACATTCCTTTCCGTAGTGATAAGAATATATATATTGGCGAAAATCATACTGCTATACAGACTCCTTCTATTACAAAGGGTCATCAAGCGTATGAAGGCTATATTATAGAACATTATGAGGGTTATACTCTTATGAAGGGCTATAATTTCTTAACTGAGGAATATATTCCTAACGCAATGTTCTATATCGCCGAAGAATATCAGTGTAATCCGGTAAAGGCTTCAACTATACATACAGGTACTTCAATTTATAAATCTGGTAGCACATCAAGTACAAAGGGTGGTGCTACATTTGGTAGTACGCAAGTGTACGATAATAGACTAATAGATTATAGTAAAGCAGTGTCTAAACTTACTGTTCCTGCAAACAATACTTATTGGGGCGCTATATCATTTAAATCTATGAAATTAACCGTTACTTCTGAATATAAGAACCAGTTGTGGAATTGGCGCAATAATAATGGTGATATTCGTTTTTATGTGAAGAATGACGCCGATGAATCATTATCGTTCCAGCTTTATTTATATGGTAAGTCAACCAATAATGCTGCTGATGGTACTGATAGATATGTTCAGGGCAAATCAAAAACTATCAAACTAGAAGCGAATAGCGGATGGGTAGAAGTAAGACTAAAATATAGTGATTTCACAGGAGTTGGTAATTGGGGCTACATTGCAAAAGGTAATGTTAATACCTTCTATGTTGGACTTTATAATACTTCTGGATTGTTAAAAAATACTGGCGGTAATATTTACATAAGTGATATTGAGTTCCACGATCATACAATTGAATCAGCAATAACTACTGATTTTGATAGACCATACGAAATTAACACGTTCGTTGGTGAAAAGGATTATTCTTGGAAAGATGATAAAACGGGTAATATTTCGAGATCGTTTGTTGACTGCAAGGAGCTTCCATTTATAACAAAGGCGACAAAAATCACCGCCGCTGAGAACTATGCATTTGGCAATTTGGCTTCTAGCACACAGATAGGTTTATTTTATAAAGAAGGTAACCCGAGTAAGGTTCTTGCCCTATGGGCGCAAAACCCTGATGCGGAACTTAGATTTTGGATTAAAACTACCCAAAACACAACCTTTGGTATAACGTTCCAGGTGGGCGACAAAAACGCTTATAACGCAAGTGTTTCTGTTAAGGGTAGTAACGATTGGCAGCAGGTTGTTCTGAAGAGTAGTAGCTTTACTAATGTAAGTAATATCTATAACCAGGCTACCGCTATGAGTGCAAGAGATACATATCTTGTACTTGACGTTAAGAGTGGAACGTTTGTGCCAAATCAGCAGATTATGGTTGGTAATCGACTTGAAGTATTTAGTCACAAAGCTTATGCTAAGGGCGACGCTAACAAAGATGGCGTGGTTGATATTAGAGACCTTGTAAAGGCTGATAATCAAATGCAAACAAGCGCAACAGAGTTTATTCCTGCCGACATTGATAATAACGGCAAATTAAATTCTACCGACATAGGCTATATTCGTAAATGGCTCTTTGACGGAAAATGGAAATAGTCTATATTATAGAATTTAAGGAGGTTTTAAAATGAATACTAAAAGAATTTTTAGTATCGTTCTTGCGATAGTTCTTACAATTAGCTGTATGAGTTTTTCGGCTTCTGCCGAAAACTCATCGGTTACCATATCGCTTAAAGGCGAGGACCATGCTGTTGTTGGTTCAGAGTATAAGGTGTATCTTACCGTAAGTGAAAGCGCGGCAGATACTGTTGGCGGTTTGTCTTGTGATATTACGTATAATGCTGAGAAATTCACACTAAAGAGAGCAGAACTTACTTCTGATTTTGCTGCGGCTAACTATATTGCTGCTGATGGCTATAGTGATCTTATTAGAGATAATGCCGGTAAGGTTAGCGTAATGCTTCTTGGTGTTGATGGTGACAAGGCTCAAAACAAGTGGATTACACTTGTGTTTGAAGTTTTGTCATCAGAAGGTACCGCAAGCTTTGCTTTAGATAACGCATTGGTTTCTGACACTGTTGGTAAAACGTTTATCGAGAGCGAGCTTGTAGTTGATATCACTGATGAAGAAATTGAAATCTTTACTCCACAAACAACCGTAAACGGTGCGTCTATTAAGAAAGACGTGAAAGACGAAAATGGTAATATTGTTGGTAATATCCGTTTTGAAGCACAACTTGGCGATATTATTGATGAGCGCGCAGTTGAGGTTGGATTTGTTATGTTACCAACCGTATGCCTCGATAATGGCGAATTAACTATTACCGAAAGTGGCAAATACACCATGGCAAATGGTCGTGAAGTTAGCATAGCATATAATGGCAAAGCAATTTCTAGTGTAAATAGCGCAGACAATAGATATTATTGCTATTTGACAAATACAATGGATTTTCCGCTTACTATGTCTTTCTCTGCTAGAGCATACGTTAAACTTAACGATGGTACATACATTTACGGTTATAACGAAATAATGGATAATAACGTTACAAGCGGTACAAGTAGCCGTAGTTGTATTGATATCGCCAAGGCGATATATAATGAATATAAAGCTAAATATTCAAGTTATGATTTTAGCGCAATTGAAGCAATTGTTGCGTTAGATGCAAGCAAGTGGACAAGCGAAAACTATCAAACAGTGGTTAACGCACTTGTTGCAGCAGAAAATTCTGCTTCTTGATTGATATAAACGAATTAGGTGGTAAAATTGATGTTTAAAAAAGCTGAAATTGAAATAAATGAACTTAATAACGTTGATATCATTGTAACAAGTGATATTGGTATTACGGGTCCATCCGACTGGAAGGATTTTGGAGCGTATCAAGATGGGCAAGATTAAAAAATGTCTAGCGTTGTTTGTGGTTTTGATGTTACTGACTGCATTTGTTGGTTGTCAAGAGGATCAAACCGACAAAGAAAAACAGCAACAATCAAATTCTGAAGTTAGTTCCGAGCAATCGAGTGGCAATAGTGTGCCGATAGTGATTGTTGATGACGATGAAGATACTTCGTCTAATACAGAATCTAGTGTAGATGAAATAATTGACGAGTGGGAAAACGTTACTCCTGATATAGAGATTGACGTTAATGGTTCGACCAATACAAGTAGTTCGAATAACGTTTCGAGCGAACAAAATACAACGTCGAGCAATTCTTCAAACACTCAAAATTCTTCAAGTACACCAGAGCAGGGAACAAACAACGAGTCAAATAACAACAGCTCTAATAACTCGTCAAATACCGAGAATGGTGATGAGCCGCCAAGAGTGGACGACGGTTATTTTGACGTTGCGGTGTAAGAAAATTAAGTTTAATAATTAAAGTTAGAACGAAGCGTTTCACTATTGTGGAGCGCTTCGTTTTTTTGTTTTTTAATTATTTTTAAAAATCGAGTTTTTTTGTAAAAAAAGACTTGATTTTTTTATTTTATGGTATTATAATACAGTTAAGTGGTGAAAAGTGTATCGAAAAACCATAAAAGTGTATTAAAGTGGGAAAGTGAGGTGGCAATAATGCTTTATGGCGGATACGATCATACAATAGATAAAAAGGGCAGAATTGCCATACCTGCTAAGCTACGTGACGCTTTTGGTGATACGTTTATGATTGCTAAGGGTATTTTTGGTAAAAACTGTTTGTGTGTTTACTCGAACGAACAGTGGGACAAGCTTGTTGAAAAGATAGGCAATTTGCCATCTGCTAAATCAAGCGTTGTTAAGAGATACCTTTACGAAGGCGCTTTTGAGGTTGAGTTTGATTCTCAGGGAAGAATACTTATTCCATCAGCACTTCGTGAATTTGCTTCTCTAGAAAGCGAAGCGCATATTATCGGTGTTGATACCAATCTTGAAATTTGGAACAAAGAACTATGGCAAAAAGAAAATTCGGATTACACACCCGAATCAATTGCTGCTATTGTTAATGAACTTGATTTTTAATTATGGAATTTAAACATATATCTGTTTTACTCGAAGAAACTATTGATTCATTAAATATTAAACCTGATGGTATTTACATTGATGGCACTGCTGGTGGTGCGGGTCACTCACGAGAAATTGCAAAGAGATTGACGAGTGGTCGACTCATTGCGCTTGATCGCGATCCCGATGCTGTCGCTACCGCACGTGAGCGTTTGGCTGATTATAACGCTACGGTTGTTCAATGTAATTTTGCCGAAATGCGTCAAGCGGCCGATGACTTAGGCATTGACAAGGTTGATGGCATTTTGCTTGACTTAGGCGTTTCGTCTTATCAATTAGATAATGGTGACCGTGGTTTTTCGTATAAATATGAAGCTCCGCTAGATATGCGAATGAGTCAAAGTGGCACAACTGCAGCGGATTTGGTAAACAATTTATCAGTTGATGAATTAACCAAGATTTTTCGTGATTATGGTGAGGAAAAATTTGCATACAAAATTGCTAATGCAATAGTGCGTAAACGTGCAAACGATGATATAAAAACAACTACACAATTGGCTGAAATTATCGCTTCGTGTTATCCAGCTGCTGCAAGACGTGATGGTAATCCGGCCAGAAAGTGTTTTCAAGCGTTACGTATCGCAGTTAATGATGAGTTGGGCAGTTTAGAGCGCGTTTTAGATACAGCGTTTGATATGTTGAATCCAAATGGTGTTTTATCGATTATTACATTCCACTCATTAGAGGACAGAATAGTAAAATTAAAATTCAAAGAATATTGCACAGGTTGTACCTGTCCACCAGACATTCCGATTTGTGTTTGTGGTAAAAAGCCACGCGGTACACTTGCGTTTAGAAAACCTGTTACCGCTACTCAAGAGGAGTTAGAGGTAAATCAGCGCAGTCGCAGCGCAAAACTTAGAGCGATAATCAAATTATAAGAAGGAGAGATATTGTGGACAATTTAAAATATTATAACGATAGTTTAGCGTATGATTTTGAAATGTTTATGCCACGCAAGGCGGAAGAGCCAGTAAGAAAAGATAATATTGTTAAATTGCCACGTACAAAGCAGCAACAACGCGCAAAAAAACGCGCGACAAAGCGTTTGTCAACATCTGCATTTGCTGTTATGACAACTATCTTCATAATAGCAGTAATGTGTGGAACTATCTTCTTAAGACTTGAAATAAACGAACAAAATTCATTAATCAACGATAAAAAAGCCGCAATTAAGGCGCTCGATAGCCAAACGGTTAGCCTAGAGGTTGAACTAGAGCGTATTATATCTTTTTCAAATATTGAGGTAGAGGCGGCCGAAATTGGTATGAAAAAAATGGATAAGAGCCAAATTAAATATATACGTGTAAACGATAAAAACACAGCTGTAACTGAAGGCGGAGAAACAGTTGTTAGTAATAATTAAAGTGATACTTTGGTTATTGCGATAATATAATATTAACAATGAATACGAGAGTTGCGTTAAAAAGCAGGCTCTCGTTTTCGAGCATATTTTGAATAATAATTATTGCGAGGTGAGAAACAATGTCTGTAAGACCAAGTCAACAAATGCTAAAACGTTCATTTATTACTATGGTTGCGGTTATATTGTTTCTTACTTTGGTTTCTACGAGCAGTCTAGTTAATATAATGATTTTAAAAGGCGAGGAATATCAAGCCAAAGCTTCTGAACAGCAGCTTTACGATAACCTTTTATCTGCTCCTAGGGGCAATATTTATGATAGCAATATGAATTTGCTAGCAACAAGCTCACCTGCGTGGACGGTGTATTTAACACCTAACGGCATTAACAATCTTGATGATGAGTCAGAGGCCAATGAGGTTAGAAATGCAATAGCGGATGGTTTGGCGCCAATTTTGGGTATGGAGCGTAATGAAATATACGAGCTTACCAAAAAGAACACCTATTACGTAATCGTTAAAAAGAAGATAGAAAAAAATACCGTTGATAAAATTAGAGAGTTTATTGTAGCCAATGAAAATCTTAAAATGGCTAATTATATCGGTTTAGAGGAAACAACCAAACGATATTATCCAAATGATTCTTTAGCATCAACGGTTATAGGTTTTGTTGGTAATGACAACCAAGGACTAGCGGGACTAGAGAGTTATTATGACAATGAACTTACCGGTGTTGCTGGTCGTGTTGTAGCTGCAAAAGATGCTAAGGGCACTGATATGCGTTTTAGCTATGAAAAGGTAGAAGAGGCAAAACAGGGTAACTCTCTTGTTTTAACCATAGATTCATACGTTCAACACGTATGTGAAAAATATCTTGATATTGCAGTTGAACAAGAACAAGTTCAAGAACGTGGCGCGGTTATCGTTATGAACGTTAATACTGGCGCTATTCTTGGTATGGCGGTAAGTGGGGACTTTAACCCTAACGAACCATTTGTTTTGTCAGAAGAGGATCAAGCGCTTGTTGACGCGATAGTCGACGAAGAAGAAAAAAGTGCGAAGCGTAGTGAATTGCTTAACCGACAGTGGCGAAATAAAGCCGTTTCCGACACTTATGAACCTGGCTCGGTATTTAAGATTTTTACCTCAGCTGTAGCGCTTGAGGAAAATTTAGTTACAATCCATAGTACTTTTACGTGTAATCATACGTATGTTGTAGCGGGTAGGCCGTACCATTGCCACGACAAAATTGGTGGTCACGGAACTCAAACTTTGCAACAATCTATTTCAAATTCATGCAACCCGGCGTTTATTCAAATCGGCCAATTGATGGGAAACGACACGTTTTCTAAGTATTTTAGCGCGTTTAATCTAACTGGTAAAACCGGCATTGATTTACCGGGTGAAGCAGCTCCTTATTATCACGCAAATCGTGGTCCTACCGAGCTTGCGTCTTCGTCGTTTGGTCAAACGTTTAATATTACACCAATACAAATGATTAGTCTTGCGGCAACTTCGGTAAATGGCGGTTACGCTGTAACACCACACGTTGTTGAAAAAATTATTGATAGCGATAAAAAAGTTGTTAAAACTTTTTCTAGTGAAAATAGAAAACAAGTTATTTCTAAAGAAACTTCGTCAACAATGAGAAACATGCTTGAATACGTTGTTGAAAACGGCGCAAAAAACGGTATTGTATCCGGTTATCGCGTAGGTGGTAAAACTGGTACTTCACAAAAAATGTCAAAGATTTTGTCAACAGGCGATTCGCACTTGTATATCGGTTCATACGTTGGCATAGCGCCTATTAATGATCCTGAAATTGCAGTTTTTGTAATGCTGGATGAACCTATGGGGGCTAATTATTACGGTGGTCTTATTTCGGCGCCAGTTGGTTCAAAAATTATGGCAGATATTTTGCCTCATTTAGGTTTTGAGCCGCAGTATTCTGAAGAAGAATTGGCAAAAATTTCTATTGCAGTTCCAGATGTTACCGGCGACGAAATTGCCGTTGCAAAAACAAGAATTAACAGTTCTAAACTTACTTATAAGGTTATAGGAAAAGGCGAAACAGTTCTTAAACAATTGCCAGAAGCGGGTAGTTCTGTTTATAGTGGCGGTATGGTAATTTTATATACCGAAGAAAGTGAAGCCCAAATGACCACGGTACCTAATCTTGTTGGTCTTAGTGTTAGCGAGGTTAATACTGTTGCTGCTGAAGCCGGCATAAACATAGAATTTTCAGGCAACGTTTCATCAAATACGGTTTTATCTTATGCACAAGATTTTAAAGCGGGTGAAACAGTGTCGTTAGGACAGATAGTTACTGTTTATTTCCGCGATGAGGCAAGCGCTGACATGACGGAAATAGAAGTTAGTGAATAGCTAGTTGGTTAGGAGTAAAATAATGCTACTTAAAGATCTTATATCCAATGTTGACGTTGAATTAGCAAATATCGATGTAAAAGGTATTACAAGTGATTCGCGCGAAATTAAAGATGGCTATGCTTTTGTTTGCATAAAAGGTGTTAATAATGATGGTCATAAGTATGCGGCTAGCGCTGCAGAAAAAGGCGCCGTTGTTGTTATTACAGAAACTCCAATGCACGTAGATAACGAAATAGTTGTGTCCGATACGCGCGAATTATATGCAGATATGTGTGCTAAATGGTTTGGTAATCCTGCCGATTCACTCAAATTAATCGGTGTAACAGGTACCAATGGCAAAACGTCTATCACTTATATGCTTAAGAGCATATTAGAGCATTTTGGATTTAAGGTTGGTCTAATAGGTACTATTCACAATATGATTGGTGACGAAATAATCGAAACCAAGAACACTACTCCTGGCGTTTATGAGTTGAACAGACTATTTGCTCAAATGAAGGAAAAAGGTTGTCAATACGCTGTAATGGAAGTATCGTCACACGCATTGGACCAAAAGCGAGTTTGCAACTTAAATTTTGATGCGGCGATATTTACAAATCTTACTCAAGATCATTTGGATTACCATATTACAATGGAAAATTATCTTGATGCTAAGAAAAAACTGTTTAATATGTGCAATGTTGCAGTTGTAAATAGCGACGATGAATACTGCTCTAAACTTGTCGATGGTCTTGATTGTAAAATTGTATCTTATTCATTGAGAGATGACGCAACATACAGTGCAAAAGCTATAAAATATGGCCCAACAAGCGTTGATTACGAGTTGGTTAGCAACAATGTATTAAATCATATAAGATTTAATACCGGTGGTAAATTTTCTGTTTATAACTCAATGTGTGCTGTTGTTACGGCAATAGAACTTGGATTTTCGCCTGTTGACGTTTCTAAGGCGATTGAGTCAATAACTGGAATTAAGGGTAGAGCAGAATCTGTTCCAACAGGTCGCGATTTCAACGTTATAATCGACTATGCTCACACTCCTGATGGGCTTAAAAATATTTTAAAAACGTTTAGTGATTGTGAAAAGAATCGTGTTATTGCTTTATTTGGTTGTGGTGGTGACCGCGATAAAACCAAGCGTCCAATAATGGGTGGAATTGCTGCAAGATATGCTGATTACGTTATAGTAACAAGCGATAATCCACGTAGTGAAGACCCAGATGAGATAATTAAAGATATTTTAGTTGGTATAAATGGTAGTAAGACACCCGTAAAGGTGATTAGTAATCGTATCGATGCAATAAAATATGCTATTTCAATTGCGCAGGCGGGCGATATTATTGTTTTGGCTGGTAAAGGTCACGAAACCTATCAAATATTAAATAGCGGTACAATTCATCTTGATGAAAGAGAAGTTGTTCAAGAAGCGTTGAGCGAGTTAAAATAAAAGATTTTTAAGAGGGTAATTTTATGAAAGACTATACTACGATATTTGTTGCGATAATTTCTTTTGCAGTGACATCTTTATTGGGATTTGTTGTAATTCCATATTTAAGAAAATTAAAATTTGGGCAAACTATTTTAGAAGAAGGTCCTAAGTGGCATAAAGAAAAGCAGGGAACACCAACTATGGGCGGTGTTATGATGGTTGCCGGTGTGCTACTATCTATGGCAGCTGGATTCACTTTTTCATATTTTACCGATGGCTCTTTTGCTGTTGAAATCATAAATGATCCGTATGCTTTAGCTAGACTTTTAGCGGGTGTTATAATGGCGCTATGTATGTGCGCTATTGGTTTTTTTGACGACTATATAAAGGTTGTAAAAAAACGCAATTTAGGCCTTACTGCTAAACAAAAAACGTTTATGCAATTACTTGTATCAGCTGCATACTTGCTTACACTTGCGGCAACCGGAATGAAAACCACGTATATTCCTTTCATTGGTCCAATTAATATATCAAGCGGTTTTGGTTTATTGTTCTGGCCAATTGCGCTTATGTTTATTTATGGTTTTACTAACGCCGTTAATCTAACAGACGGACTTGATGGATTGGCATCTAGTGTTACACTTGTAGTTGCTTGTGCATTTTTATTAGCGTCAGGTTATATGGGCCGTGGTTCAACAAACGCATTGTCTGCTGCACTTGCAGGCGCTTGCGTGGGCTTTGTATTGTGGAATGCTAAACCCGCAAAGGTGTTTATGGGCGATACTGGTTCAATGTTTTTAGGCGGTATGGTAGTAGCGCTTTCGTTTGGTATAAATAGACCAATATTGCTAATAATTATGGGTTGCGTTTATTTAATGGAGGCTCTTTCGGTAGTGTTGCAGGTATTTTGGTTCAAACGCACCGGTAAGAGAATTTTCAAAATGTCACCACTTCATCATCACTTTGAAATGAGTGGTTTTTCAGAGCAAAAGGTAGTAATGTTGTTTTCGCTTATAGCATTAGTTGGTTGCCTTATAGCATTATTTTCAGTTATTTTTAGTTGGTAATTTTTTGTAAAGGAGGAAGGTATTATGGGAAAGTCAATACTAAAGAATAAAAACAATAGTTTTTGGCAGCAAGGTAGTCTCGATATAACCTTTCTCTCCTTTGTTTTAATACTTCTTACTATAGGTTTAGTTATGCTTTTTTCGGCAGGCTATGCATATTCGCTAGAAAATTATGGTAGTAGTTACAAGTTTATCTTAAAGCAGTTAGCATTTGCTGCGGGTGGCTTGGTGCTTATGTTCATAACATCAAAAATAAACTACCAATTTTGGCGAAGAATAAGTGTTCCGCTATTTATTGGAACAACTGCGTTATTGATTTTATTGTTAATTTTACCACCTATGGTAAGTGGAATGAATGTTAAACGGTGGTTTGCAATAGGCGGATTTAGTTTTCAACCCTCCGAGATTTCAAAGTTTGCCGTAATAATTTTACTATCGACTTTAATTGCAGCAAATCAAAAGAAAATGAATAACTTAAAATTTGTTTTTTCGTTATTTGCTATAGTAGGCGTTACGTGCTTCTTTGTCGTTATGGAACCGCATATTTCTGCTACATTATTGATCGGTATTATCGGTGTTGTTCTTATTTTTATAGGTGGTCTAAATATTAAGGTTGTAATCGGTGGTCTTGTATCGGCGGTTGGCGCTGTAATAGCGGTTGTTGTTACGCAATCCACTGGATTTATAGGTTATGGTGGCGATAGAATTAAGTATTGGCTTGATCCATGGGCAGATCCAACAGGCGAGGGATTTCAAACAATACAATCTTTGCTTGCTATTGGTTCAGGTGGAATATTGGGCAGAGGAATAGGTCAGTCAAGGCAAAAATATTTATGGGTTCCAGAACCTCATAATGATTTTATTTTTTCAATCGTTTGTGAAGAGTTAGGGCTAGTCGGCGCTTTGCTTATCATTATTTTGTTTGCTCTTTTGGTATGGCGCGGCTTTACAATTGGAATGCGCGCTCCAGATAAGTTTGGTTCATTACTTGCTATTGGTTTAACGTTTCAAGTAGGACTACAGGCAATGCTTAATATTTGGGTTGTAACCAATACAGTACCAAATACTGGTATTGGTTTGCCTTTCTTTAGTTATGGTGGTACTTCGCTATTGATTCTTTTGGCCGAAATGGGTATCGTTTTATCGGTTTCAAGAGCATCTAATATCGAAAAAGTTAAATAAAGGAGTTTTTGCAATGCATATTCTTTTTGCAGGCGGCGGTACAGCAGGGCACATTAATCCAGCGCTTGCTATCGCAGGGTTTATAAGAGAGAAACATCCTGATGCACATATAAGTTATATAGGTACAGCCGATAAATTAGAGGCTAAACTTGTGCCTGAAAAAGGTTATAATTTTCGCACAATTTCGGTTGCTGGTTTTCAGCGTAAGTTGACACCAGCAAATATTGTTAAAAACGTTTCTGCTGTTAGCAAGGCTTTTACAGCCTCTATTAGGGCTAGAAAAATTCTAAAAGAATTAAAACCTGATATTGTAATTGGCACCGGCGGTTATGTAAGCGGTCCTGTACTACGCGAAGCAGCAAAGCTCGGAATAAAGACTGCGATACATGAGCAAAACGCATATCCCGGTGTTACGACAAAAATGCTATCATCAAAGGTAGACGCAGTAATGCTTGCGATGCCTGAAGCAGAAAAGTATTTAAAGTTAAAGAACAAGCCTTATATTACTGGTAATCCAGTTCGTCAAGAATTGTTAAAAACTAATAGAGAAGAAGCTAGAACAAAATTAGGGATTCAAGATGATATTCCGCTTATTTTGTCATTTGGTGGATCTTTAGGTGCTATGCGCATTAACCAAGCAGTTTCTGATCTTATTAAATGGCATAATGGCAGCGATAAATTCTATCATATTCATGGTACGGGTAAGTCGGGTTATGGCGATTTTAAAGATTCTATAAAAGATTTAGATTTGTCAGATAAAATAGACGTAAGAGAATATATTAGCGATATGAACGTATGTATGGCTGCAGCAGATCTCATTATTTGTAGAGCAGGCGCTATTACGTTAAGCGAATTGTTAGCTTGCGGTAAGCCATCTATTCTTATTCCATCGCCTTACGTTACCGAAAATCATCAATTCCATAACGCTATGACACTAAAAAAGATAGGCGCTGCTGAAATAATTGAAGAAAAAGATTTAACTAGTGATAAATTGATAGAAGTTGTATCACAATTAATTGCTGAAAAGTCAAATCTTTCAAAAATGGCAATGGCTGCAAAAAATGGTGCAATTATGGATTCGAACGAGCGTATTTACGAAATCGTTATGAATTTGTATAAAGATGTAAAATAAATAACAATTTTTTAATTTTTTGCATAATATGGCATTGTAATACATTAAATATGTGGGTGAATACAATGCCAAAATTTATTATAAATGGTGGAAGACAATTGTGTGGCGAGTTGATGGTTCAAGGAGCCAAAAATAGCGTTTTGCCACTTCTCGCGGCAACGATATTGTGTAGTGGAACCAGTGTTTTACATAATTGTCCAAAACTATCAGACGTTGCTGCCTCTATGAATATTTTAAAACATTTAGGATGTTTGTGTCAGTTTGATGCCGGTAGTATTACGGTTGATACAAATAATTTTAAATGTAGTAGAATACCCGATAAACTAATGCTTAAAATGCGCTCTTCGGTAATATTTTTAGGCGCTATACTTGGTAGATGCGGTTTTGCTACTATAAGTAGTCCTGGGGGATGTGAGTTGGGCCCTCGACCTATAGATTTACATATATCTTCATTGAAAAGATTGGGCGTAATGACAAACGAAAAGCACGGATTTATTGAGTTTTATGCGCCTAATGGGCTTATGGGAAATGAAATTAATCTTTCATTTGCAAGCGTTGGTGCTACTGAAAATATTATTTTAGCAGCAGTTACTGCAAAGGGTAGAACGATTATTTATAATGCTGCAAAAGAACCTGAAATTTGTGATCTTTGTAATTTTTTGAATACGTGTGGAGCTCACATTCGCGGATCGGGAACCGATACTATCATTATTGATGGTGTTGACAGTTTAATAGGATGTGAACATAACGTTATACCCGATAGAATAGTTGTAGCTACTTTTATGGCGGCGGCAGCAATTACCGGCGGCGAGATAGTTTTAAATAATATTAATTCATCGCATATAACCGCGATTTGTTCTGTTTTTGAAGAAAGCGGTTGCGATATATCGATTTTTGACAATAAATTATGCTTGAAATCTCCGCCAAAATTATCTAGGGTATCGACGATACGCACCTCGATTTATCCAGGTTTCCCTACCGATGCGGGACCTATTCTACTTTCTATGCTTGCGTTATCAAACGGTTCGTCAATTATTGTAGAAAATATATTTGAAAATAGATTTAGATATGTTGACGAATTAAAACGTTTAGGTGCCAATATAAACGTTGAGGGACGCGTAGCAATAATTGAAGGCGTTGACAAACTTTCGGCTGCTTATTGCCGATGTACGGATTTGCGCGGTGGCGCAGCATTGGTCGTAGCGGGTCTTGCTGCAAAGGGAACTACCATAGTAGATGATATATATCATATTAAGCGTGGATATGAAAAAATAGATTACAATTTATCGCTTTTAGGTGCAGATATTAAAGAAGTTTAAAATGAAAGGTAAGTGAAACAATGTCAACTGATGTAAATAAACGTCGTGCGGCGCGTCAAAAAAAAGCGCGTCAAAAGCAACTTAAAATACTTCTTATCTTTTTTATAATTTTGGCAATTGTTACACTTATAATAATGTGTTTTACTGTGTTTTTTACAGTAAATAAAATAAATGTTACCGGCAGCAAAATCTATTCAAAATCTGATATTGTTAAAGCCTCGCAAATTACTACTGATGATAGTTGGTTTTTTGTTTCAGAAGACGAAGTCGAAGAGAATATAAGAACAAAATTACCTTTTGTAGATAGTGTTGAATTAAAACGAGATTTTCCAGACAAGATTCAACTGATAATTACCGATGCTAAAGAGCATTCATATTATTTTTCTAACAATAAATATTATGTTTTAAGTGACAAAGGTTATATATTAAACGAACAAAAAAATATACCTGAAAACGCTTTTGAAATAAAAACTCATGGCATATCAGGAAAGCCAGGGCAAAAAGCAGTGTATAAAAACGTTGCAGAGCAAGACTTGGTTAATAATTTAATTCAAAATTTGCAAGTTTATAATATTGAAATCGATGAAATTGACGTAACTAGCTTGTTGCAAATCAAACTAAAAATTGAGGGGAAATATACGGTTTTGCTTGGGAAAAATGAGTATATTGAAGAAAAAATCAAGCATTTATCTAGTATGATAGATAATATAACCGATGAAGCTAATGTTATTGATTTAAGTATGTGGGAACCTGATAAGCGAGAAGGAACAACACGAAAAGAAAACAAATAAAAAAGTTGTATTTTTGTAATAAAAACTATTGAAATTTTAAATAAATTGTGTTAATATACATTTGTATATTAATGCGTATAATTATATCTAAATATGGAGGAATTTTAAAATGCCATTCGAAGTAGCAGAAGCGATGGAAAACGTAGTTCAAATAAAGGTAGTAGGCGTTGGTGGCGGCGGCGGTAACGCAGTTAACCGCATGGTAGCAGCAGGTGTTCGCGGCGTTGAATTCGTTGCAATTAACACCGATAAAGCAGCTCTATTCCTTTCAAAAGCAGATCAGAAAATCCAAATTGGTGAAAAATCAGCAGCAGGCATGGGCGCTGGCGGTAACCCAGAAAACGGCCGTGCAGCAGCAGAAGAGTCACGCGATGAAATCGCAGCAGCTCTCCGTAGCGCTGATATGATATTTATTACCGCAGGTATGGGTGGCGGTACCGGTACTGGTGCAGCTCCTGTTGTAGCAGCAATTGCTAAAGAAATGGGTATCCTTACTGTTGGTATCGTTACAAAGCCTTTTGCATTTGAAGGCAAAAAGCGTATGACACAGGCTGAGGCTGGTATTGCAGCTCTTGGCGAACAGGTAGATAGCCTTATTGTTATTCCTAACGAAAGACTTAAGTTCGTTTCTGAACAAAAGATTACATTTAAGAACGCATTTAACATTGCTGATGACGTGCTCCGTCAGGGTGTATCAAGCATTTCTGAACTTATCAACGTTACAGCACTTGTTAACCTCGACTTTGCTGACGTTTGCGCTATCATGAAGAATGCTGGCTATGCTCACATGGGCGTTGGCGAAGCAACTGGTCGTGATAAGGCAGAGCAGGCAGCTCGTATGGCTATTACAAGTCCTCTTATCGAAACATCAATGGACAATGCTCGTGGCGTAATCATTAGCATTACTGGTTCTGATGATATCGGTCTTGAAGAAGTTGAACAGGCTTCTACAATTATCGCAGAAATGGCTCATCCAGATGCAACCATCATTTGGGGTGCTCAACTTGACGATAGCATTGAAGACACAATCCGTGTTACTGTTGTTGCTACTGGTCTTGGTGAAGACAAGAAGGCTGATAAGGGTAATGATCTTGCAGCTCTTATTGGTGATACTGGTGACGGTGACGATGACAGCTTCGGTTCTGTTCTTCAGTTCTTCAACAACTAATATTAAATACATAAAGCCCGACAAAATGTCGGGCTTTTATTTTTGTTTTACAATACGTTTATAAGTAATATTGATATTGATATAAGTGTCATACCTAAAATGCTTCGTGAATTTATTTTTTCTTTAAATAATACTGCTGCCATAATAGCGGATAGTATTAAATTACTGCCAAATTTAAGCGGATATATCAAAACGGTGTTATCGATATATTGATTAGTTAGTGTTGTTAAATAGGTATTAAAGAATAAATACGCAGCAATAAGAATTAAATATATCCAAAGATTTTTAAATGGGAAGGATTTTAGGGAACTTATTATACTTGATTTTTGTTTTTTAGATACAAGTATTAAAGCGACTAACAATATTATACTTGCAAATAAAAACGTTAATAGGCTAAAAAGTGATAAATCACAATTAATGTTTTGTACAGAAATATAATGGGCAAAAAACTTTTCGGAAACACCTATCAATCCGTTAGAAATAGCCACGCACAGTAATAGTAGTATATTTCCAGTACTAATTTTCTTGTTGGTGATACTAGTATTATAACTATTCATTACTAGTACAGCGAGTAACATTATTATAATACCTATGTATTGTAACAACGTTATTCTTCCGTCAAAAAACAATGAACCACATATACAAGGAATAATTATACCGCCTGCAGTAAGACAAATATCTACAAAAAGATACGCGCCACTTTTTACAGAAAAAAGCCAACTTAACAAAAATATTGCGTTTGCCGCGCCATTAAGTAACGCAATAAACAATATTGTGGCATTTAATTGTGATGATGTGTTCGAAAAAGCAAAAATGGAAATGCCGATAATTACACACAAAATCAGTCGCGTTGCTTGTAAAATCAGGCCATCGGTAATGCCATTTACATATTCGCTTGTTTTCTTACCGCAATAACCCTTTGAAACGCCTATTAAAACAGTTGTAAATAATAATATGTAACCGGTCATTTGATTTTTACCCAACTATTATTTTTAGATGATTTTAGTATTGCATCCAGTATTTTTTGACTACGAATACCATCTTCAATGGTAGGTAATAAATCGCACGGCTCACCACAAAGCATCTTTATAAATTCTGCCTCTTGTGTGGTGTGAAAATTTTGGGGCACGTCAACCGTTATCAGTTTTTTATTCCAATCATCATTTAATTTGGAATAAACATCTAAAACATCAGGATTATTCATATTAAAACAAATAGTGCCTTTTGAACCGTAAACGTCAAACTTGACACTGTTAGGTTTACCCATTGCGCAACGAGATATTACAAAATTGCCTCTAATTCCGTTTTCAATGTTGCAAATAAAACTGCAATAGTCATCGGTTTCAACCCTTGCCCAT
This sequence comes from Clostridia bacterium, assembly GCA_017537245.1. Taxonomy (GTDB): domain Bacteria; phylum Bacillota; class Clostridia; order Oscillospirales; family Acutalibacteraceae; genus UBA737. The sequence goes on from JAFYLD010000029.1 coordinate 43,277, forward strand.
TCATCGCTATCGAGTTTTTGACGTTCTTTTACAATAATATCTGTAAAGCCACATACTGATGTGATTTTTCCTGCAAGAAGTTCGGCCATATCGATCAAATGAACGCCAAGATCGCCTAATACGCCCGTACCGGCCTTTTCTTTTTGGAAGCGCCACTCAAGACGCCTGCCGGTAATAAAGCCACTATCTTTAAAATACTCAACGTCAACGTTTAATATATCGCCAATAAGTCCATTGTCAATTATCCATTTAGCATATCTAATTGCAGGCATAAAACGATAGGTGAAACACATCATGTTTGGTATGTTTTTTTCTTTGACAGCGCGTAGAAGTGGTTTGCAACTTGGTAAATCAATAGAAATAGGTTTTTCTATATTAATGGGTTTGCCCACTTTTATAGCAGTGACAGCGATCGGTATATGCAAATGGTTTGGGGTACAAATCTCTATTGCATCTACTTCGTCACAAGATATTAAATCGTTATAATTTGTGAAACGAAATTGGTTTGGAATATTTAAAGAATCGCCAACAGATTTAAGTTTGTTTTCGTCTATATCACATATTGCAGTGATTATGCAATTTTCTACGTTTAATAGCTCGGGTATATGTCTGCCGTTAGCTATCATACCAAGACCAACAATACCTATTTTTTTAATTTGGTTCATATCATCACCTCTAATTGTACTATACGACTAAAAAACACTTAAAACAATGGATATATCGGCAATTGGTTGTACTTTTCGATTAAAAACATTGATAAAATTAAAAGCGTATGATAATATAACGATAGGTGATATAATGTGAAAAAGATAGATTTTTTAAATTTATATGAACTTGACTATAATTTAAGCAACATTTTTGCAATGCAACAATTTTGGAGAGATAACATAACTTTTAAAATGAACGTTCCAAGACGTACGAGTTGCTTGCTATATTTTTGTGGAGGATATGGAAAATACAAATTAAATAACGGTGTTGAGTTATCGGTGCCGATGGGCTCGGTGTTATATATACCAGAAGGTTGTACGTATGAAACTAAATTTTTCAGACGAGTGAACGACGTTTCCACTACAATACTAATAGAGTTTAATTTGCAGCTACAAGATGGAGAGCATTTTTGTGTGGCAGATTCTCCAATAATTGTTAAGCAAGACGGTGGCTTGAATATAAAAAATGCGTTTAATAACATTGTTAATTTGTATTCTTCTGCGGTTATTTCACTTTCTAAAATCAAGGGTATAGTTTATGATTTGTTATCTGATATAAGCTATTCTATTAGGCAACAAAATATCTATTCGAAGAATTTTTATACTATTGCTAAAGGCATTTCACATTTAGAAAACGAACTTAAAAGCGAAAAAACTGTGGCAGATCTTGCAAAAATGTGTAACGTTAGCGAAAGCACGTTTCGTAGATTGTTTAAAGAATATACCGGCAAAAGCCCGATAGAGTACCGTATAGATCAACGCATTGAATACGCAAAAAAATTATTGAACACAGGTGAGATGACCGCTTTTGAGGTAGCGCTTGAATGTGGTTTTGACGATCCGGCATATTTTTGCCGCGTGTTTAAAAAACAAACAGGTGTCACAGCGGTTGAGTATTTAAAAGGATTATAAAAAAGGACAACCAATTCGGTTGTCCTCTTGTATTTATTTGCTTTCTTTTGCTATAAATTCTTTTACAAAATCGTCGTCTGCAATTTCGGGGTAGCAAGACCATAGTCTATCAATTTCTTCTGCTTGACCTTCTGATAATACTTCTGCAGGATTAAGGCAGTGTAGGCTAGTCATTAGACCTTGCTTTTTAAGTACGTAGTGTAGACCTGGTATGCAACCTGCAAAGCGGTTTGCCACGTCAAATACTGCTCCATTTGCTTCGGTGAGATGCTCAGCAATGGTGAGTAATTCGGCGTCGATTTTGCCATTTTCGCGACTTGATTTACATATTTCAAATATTTCTACTGCGCGATTGGTCCAAACCGACCATTGACCCAAAAGACCGCCTACAAAGTATTTTTGTTTGCCTTCGTGGTTAAATGGTGTGATAAGATCCATAACAATGTGGTCGTCATTGCCTGTGTAAAGTGCAACTTCGTCGGCACGGCTTGATAGCATTACGCCTTTTACAAGGTCTTGTGTGCGATATCTGTCAAAACAAGCGCATTTAATTGCGACAACGTTTTCTATATCTGCAAGACGAGTCCAATACTCTTTTGAAAGTTTACGACCGCCAACTGCCTCTTGTAAATAAAAGCCAATTACCGGCATAATTTTGGCTACTGCACGTGTGCGTTCAAGTAATTGCTCTTCGGTCCAACCATTAAGACCACCGGGGCTAAGTAGCACCGCGTCAAAGCCTAGCTCTTTGGTAAGCTCTGCCTCGCGACAAGCTTGCTCTATACCGCCACAAACACCAGAAATACGAACTAGGGTTTTGCCTGTTTCTTTTTCAAACTTTTCCATTTCTGCAATTACAGTTTCGAGTACCGGGCGAAAAAGATTATGCTGTGGGTCGCGTATTTCGAACTGTGTACTGTGTACTGCCGCTGCAACACCACCAGAGCCTGCAGCCATATAGTATCGCACCATTTTGGCTTGCGCTGCAGGGTCAAATTTGCGATTTTCGTCAAGGGCGAGGGGAATTGCCGGAATAACAGTACCAGTATGTAAAATCTCTAACGCTTTTTCGTGTCTGTTCATTAGTATTTACCATCTCTTTCTTCAAAGTGTGTAGGTTTGCCAAGACTTTTGCCGCCTTGTAGTAACCATTCGGCTTGCCACTCGATAAGTGTATCAAGGCTAGCGGTTGGATAACCAAACATGCTAAACATTTTGCCCGCGTTATTTAGATATGCAGTGTCGGCTTCTTCACCAACAAAAGTAACTTCGCGACCAAGCAAACTAGCCATCTTTTCTGCTGTAACTTTAACGCCTGCGGTTTCAGGACCTGTAACGTTTACTATGTTCATATCAGGGCTTGTATGTAGTAGTAAGCGAATAGCTGCTTCATTAGCATCTTTTTGCCAAATACAGTTAAAGCTTGGCATTGCCGATAGACTGATTGGTTTGTCCGCCAAAATTGATTGAGCAATATCGTGTAGTACGCCGTATTGTAAATCGATGGCATAGTTTAAGCGCATAATACAAACGCTTGTACCTAGCGCTTTTGCCGCGTATTCAAACGCTCTTTCACGAGCAAGGCAAGACATTGGGTATTCGCCGATAGGTAGAGGTTTTACATCCTCGGTAGCGCCGCCGCTGCTTGTAGCAACTTTTGGATAAAGATTACCGCTAGAAAATACTACGATTTTTGATTTGCTAAATTTTTTTGCAGTCATACAGGGGAGCCAAGAGTTCATACCCCAAGTTAAATATTCACTGCCATCGGTACCAAATTTTCTGCCGGCCATAAAAATTACGTTTTCACAATCGGGTAGTGATTCGAGAGCGCCATCCTTTAGCAAATCGGCGCATATAACCGTTACACCCTCGTTTTCGAGTTTAGTGATAAGCTCTTTATCAGAAAAACGAGATACGGCATAAATCTTTTTGTCAATGCCTGCTTTTTTTACGGCTTTTGCAGCGAGTGTGCAGATATCCGGTCCCATTTTACCGCCTGCGCCAAGCACCATAATATCACCATCAATTTTAGCGATATCTTCGATTAGAGCGTCTGATGGGGAGGTCAGCATTTGGTTTAAAATTTCTTGATTCCAAGTAATGTTGCTCATTGTTAGTTCTCCTTTATTAAGTATGATAATATTAGTTCAGTTGTATGTTGCTTTCGGCTTTCAATTGCATCTTTTTGAGTAAGGTCAGTGCCAAAAAGTTTTGATAGGGTATATTGGTTAGAAAAGTTTGCAAAACACGTAGTTATCATTGATAACACGATTTGCAACGAATCAATTTCCGACTTAAAAATACCGTCTGCTTTGCCTTGTTCAATGGCGGCTATAAAGTGTTTTATCGATTTTCGTTCTATGACTTGATTTTCTAGTTGTTTTAGGTAATAACCTTTGTTTAGATTTTCCCACATAAGAATATTTACAAAACTAGGGTTGTTGTATAGAAAATCAAAATAGGTTGAAATAATGTTTTTAATAAGTTTAACACCGCTAGAGTTTTCCTTTACTAATCTGTTTTCTACCTGTTCCATTTTAGAATAGTTATGTAGCAAAACTTGTGTGTAAAGTGACTCTTTATCACCAAAGTAGGCATATATCATTCGCTTGTTTATATCGGCTTTCGCGGCTATTTCATCAACACGCGCTCCAAAAAAACCTTTTTCGGCAAATTCGAATTCTGCCGCGGTTAAAATGGCAAGCTTGCTTTTTTGAGGATTTCGTTCTTTCAAGGTAACTTGTCCTCCCAATTGTAGGTCGCAATTTTTGTCCAAAGTTTAACACCGATATCAAGCACGTCAAGCGGTACGTAAAACTTTTCGTTATGTAGTGGGGGAGTGTCGCCAATGCCGAGCCATATCATACACGATGGGGCGTATTTGCCAAAATAAGAAAAATCTTCACCCGCAAGGGTTGAGGTGGCATTATCTTTTATACCAAACTCGTTTGCTAATGTATTTACAATATTTTCATCGTTGTAAACAGGAGGGCAACCACCCTCGAATTCTAAATTAGCTTTTGTGCCGTAAATGGCAGCGATAGAATTTGCGGTTTTTAGCAGTTTATCTTTTATATCATTTCGCTGTGCTTCAGAGTATGTGCGAATGGTGGCAAAAATTTCGGAAAAATCGGGAACGATGTTGTGTACCACACCGCTATGAATGCTACCACAAAAAAGTAGCGCGTTATCATCGGCAATACTATCTTTTATTTCTTTAAAAGAAGATACCATATCTACCGCAGAAAGCAGCGCGTTATTTCCTTTTTCTTGTTGCGAACAATGTGACGATTTGCCATAAAATCTAATTTTTGCAAAATCGCTAGATGCCATCAAAGCGCCTGACTTTGTTACCGCTGTTCCAAAAGGTACCTGTGGCCATACGTGCATCGCAAAGCAAGCTATTAGGTTGTGGGGGATGACGTCGTTTATTATTTTTATAGCGCCAGTTGTTGGTTCCTCTGCAGGTTGCCAAACAAAACGAATATTATGGTGTATAGCTTGGCCATAAAGTGTTTTAGCGGTATTTAATAACATGGCGGTATGGGCATCGTGACCACATGCATGCATAACACCGGCGTTTTGTGAAGTAAATTCAACTTCGCTGCCTTCGGTTATAGGCAACGCGTCTATATCGGCGCGTAAAAGCACCCAAGGTAAATTATCGCCACATATTAAATCAGCATAAACACCAGTATCGCCAACAATAACAGGTGAGTAGCCAATGCTTTTAAGCGCGTTATATATGTATTTAGATGTTTCAAACTCTTTTTCAGATATTTCGGGTATTTTATGTAAATTTTTATAATGTTCAATAACGGACATAACGATACCTCCAAATAAGTAACTGTTTGGTTACTTGAATTTTACCATAGAATATCTAATTTGTCAATAAAAAGACGGCTCGATATGAGCCGTCTTTTTTTAGTTGTATGGATTTTTGATTAGCAACCGCAACCGTTGTTGCAACCACAGCCACAACCATTGTCAGCAGTGTTGTTACCGCAGCAGCAGAACAAGAGGATGAGGATAATAATCCAAGTACAACCACCAAAGCCATTATTACACATAATCAAGACCTCCTTATTTGTCTTTCATCACATACTATGTGAAAGTGTGGTAGTGTGTTACAAAAAATACAAAATAAATATTTATTGACTTTTCCTGACTTTCCGATTATAATAAAGTCAAAGAAGGTCAAAGTTTTTTAAAAGGGGATTTTTAATTATGAAAATAAGCGATTTAATTACAAGTGAAATACTGCGAATGTTAAACGAATCAGAGGAGAATACCGCCGAAATTCAGCGTAACGATTTTGCTAGTTTAATAGGTTGCGCGCCTAGTCAGATTAACTACGTTTTGTCATCGCGATTTACCCCTGAGCATGGTTATATTATCGAAAGTCGTCGTGGTGGCGGCGGTTATATAAAAATTAGACGTGTTGTAATGCGTAAAGGGGCCGCCTTTATGCATATAATTAATGCGATAGGTGATAGTATCGATATGATGAGCGCACGCATAGTTATCGAAAACTGTTTGCAGTCAGAGCTTATTAGTACCGATACTGCGCGTGTTATGTATGCGGCATTATCTAACAACGTTATGCGTAGCGTGCCAGTTATTTTGCAAGATAGTTTGCGCGCAGCAATACTAAAAGAAATGTTGCTTGTACAAATTTAAAATTTTTGGCTTTAAAGATTTCGAATACGTCAATAATTACTTATAGTAGTGTAAATGTGCTTTAAAGGAGGTTTTTGATAGTGAAGTATAACTTTAGTGGATTTAACGAAAAAGCTAATGAAAGCTTAAATCAGGCTATAAATTGCGCAGGTCAAATGGGACACATGTACGTTGGCAGTGAGCACTTGTTATTGGGTTTGTTGCGTGTAGGTAGTGGTGTCGCCGTATCTATACTAAATAAATATGGTATCACCGCCGATAATGTAGATACACTTATTCGACGAAATATCGGTACTGGTACCCCAACAAAACTATCTCCCGATTATTTTACTCCTCGCGCCAAACGTGTAATAGAAATAGCGATACAAACTGCTAGAAATATGGGCAAAAAATACGTTGGTACCGAGCATATTTTGATGGGTATTTTAAGCGAGCAAGATAATTATGCAATTCGCTTTATAAAAGAATTAGGTTGCGACGTAACAATTATTATAACAAACGCGTTTGAGAATTCGGGCGTTCAACCACAGGATTTTGATAATACTAATACAAAATCCAACGATACAAAATCTCAAAAAACCAAGACCGAAACCTTAGAAAAATATGGTCGCGATTTAACAGCAGAGGCAAAAAAAGGCAAGATAGACCCCGTTATTGGCAGAGAAACAGAGGTTGAGAGAATAATTCAAATTCTTTGTCGCCGCACAAAAAATAATCCATGCCTTATTGGTGAACCAGGCGTTGGTAAAACCGCTATTATAGAGGGACTTGCCGAGCGTATAGTTGACGGCAACGTACCCGATATTTTGCAAGATAAACGTGTATTTACACTTGACCTTACCGGTATGGTGGCGGGTACTAAGTACCGTGGCGATTTTGAAGAGCGTATAAAAGCGGTGGTTGACGAGGTAAAGGCTGCCGATGATATAATTTTGTTCATAGACGAAATTCATACTATTATTGGCGCAGGCTCTGCCGAGGGTTCTACCGACGCGGCCAATATACTAAAACCATCGTTAGCGCGTGGCGATTTTCAGCTTATTGGCGCTACAACTATTAGCGAATATCGTAAAAATATAGAAAAAGACTCGGCTCTTGAACGACGTTTTCAAACAGTTATGGTTGCCGAGCCTAACGAAGATGACGCTATTTTGATTTTAAAAGGCTTAAAAGACAAATATGAAGCGCATCATAAGGTTGTAATTACTGATGATGCGATTACAGCCGCAGTAAAACTGTCATCAAGATATATAAATGACCGCTTTTTACCAGACAAGGCGATAGACCTTATAGATGAAGCGGCGTCGCGAGTGAGACTTTCATCTAGTAAACCGTCTGATGAATTAAAGCAAAAAGAAGAAAAATTAGCTCAAATTAATGCCGAAAAAGATGATGCAATCACTTCGCAAGAATATGAGCGAGCAGCTCAGTTGCGTGACAAGGAAAAGACGTTAGAACAAGAAATTGAACAACTAAAGGACCAAAGAAATATCAAAAACGCGCACGCGTCAGGCGAGGTTACCGAGCATACTATCGCCGAGATCGTGTCACTTTGGACAGGTGTACCTGTGGTGCAACTTACCGAAGAAGAAAGCGCAAGACTTTTAAAACTAGAAAACGTTTTGCACAATCGTCTAGTAGGTCAGTCTGAAGCTGTAACCGCCGTATCAAAGGCAATTAGACGTGGTCGAGTTGGTCTTAAAGACCCAAAACGACCAATCGGCTCGTTTATCTTTTTAGGTCCTACTGGCGTAGGTAAAACCGAGCTGTGCAAGGCGCTTGCCGAGGCAATGTTTGGCAGCGAAAATATGATGATTCGACTTGATATGTCAGAGTATATGGAAAAGCACGCCGTATCGCGTCTTGTGGGCTCGCCACCCGGATACGTAGGTTTTGAAGAGGGGGGTCAGCTCACCGAAAAGGTGCGTCGTACACCATACTCGGTAATCCTTTTCGATGAGATTGAAAAGGCGCATCCGGACGTGTTTAATATATTGCTTCAAATATTAGAAGACGGTATTTTAACCGATTCGCAGGGCAGAAAGGTTGACTTTAAGAATACGGTTATAATCATGACGTCAAACGTTGGCGCGCGACTAATAACCGATAAAAAAGTTTCGTTTGGTTTTGGTAGTAGTGATGCTCAAAATGAAAAGGACGTAAAATCACGCGTGTTAGAAGAACTAAAAGGCGCTTTTCGTCCAGAGTTTTTAAATCGTGTTGACGATATTATTGTGTTTAGTAAATTAAGTCAAGATGAAATAAAGGAAATTGCCGCCAAAATGCTTGAAAACTTAAAGAAAAGACTTAACAATCTAAATATAACAATTTCTTTTACTGATGCTGTTGTTACCGCGCTTGCCGATAAAGGATTTGATGCAGTATATGGCGCAAGACCTCTTCGTCGCGAGATACAAAACCGTATCGAAGATGCGCTTAGCGAAAAGATACTTGACGCATCAATAAAAAACGGCGATAACGTTATATGTGATTTTGTCGAAAATGAATTTGTGTTTTCGGTAAAAAACTAAGGAGGTGTCCATCGTGGCTATAAAATTAAATCCAAATAAAGACGTAGTCGAGACCATTAAGCAAGGTCTTAAAGAAAAGGATGGATACTGTCCTTGTCGCATGCAAAAATTACCTGAGTACAAGTGCATTTGTGACGAATTTAAAGCGCAGATGGCAGACCCTGATTTTGAAGGGTTTTGTCACTGTATGTTATACTATAAATCAAAAGATTAAGAGGGAATAATATGTTAAAAAAATTGGACGTTAATAATTTTGAAAGTGAAATAAACAGTGGTACTATACTTGTCGATTTTTATGCCGATTGGTGTGGACCTTGCAAAATGATAGCACCGTTTGTTGAAGAAATTGCAAATGAGCGCGTTGATATTACTGTCGGCAAGGTAAACGTAGATACCGATGCTCAAATTGCGATTAAACTAGGAATTTCTAGTATTCCGACGTTGATCGTTTTTAAAGATGGCAAAGAAACCGCAAGGGCAGTAGGCTATCGTGCAAAAGACGATATACTTGCAATGTTATAATTAAAAGAGCTGTCTAGTTTAGACAGCTCTTTATTTTATTCGCTATATTTATCTTTTAGTCCTTTAAGTATAGACTGCGCTTGTTCATAATAGATATCGATGTTATCATCATCTGCTATTAGCGCGCTTTTATCAATTGTGCGGCATGAAATTTGTAATCCTTCAGGCATGGTAAAGAGATTGTCGGCATCTTTACAAAAATCGTAAAAATCATCTTGAAATGCGACTGGCTCACCCTCTAGGAAAGAATAGTCGTCTGTGCGTTTCATAAGTTCTTTATAAGATGATGCATCGGTAACATATAGCAATGCGCTTGCATCATCGAGAATAAGGGTGTTTAAATTATACGTAGTAGTGAATTTGTGTTCGGTATTGCCTTGCGATTCTTCGATAGTACAATTAACGACGTTAATACTTACTTTGCCGTCATTGTTTACATCTTTACAGTATGGCTCTAGGTATTCTCCTATTTTTTCACAGTTAACGTCACCGGTAATTCTGTGGGTGTAAACAACAACTGTAACGTCGTACTCGGGTTTGGTAGCGCATTGTACACAAAGAAAAGCAATTAGCGCAATAATGATGGTAATAATTATTATTGCAAGTCTATCATGATACCAAATGTTTTTAATTTTTTCGCCAAATGTTTTTGGCGCTTCATATACTTCACTAGGCTTTGGGCCTGCGTCTAGTTCGCCATTTTGCATTTTTTTAAGTCGCAAGAATTCTTGTTGTGCGAATCTGCGTTGGCGCAGGGTATCGCTCTCTTTTTTCTTTGCCATAAAATCATCCTTTCATAGCGTATATTAAATATATTTTACAATAAAAGCTATAATATTGCAATAATAGTTTTGTGAAATATATTTGAATTTTTAATGTTTATATTGGCAAAAGAGTTGTTATATCTTGTTGAAAATGTTATAATATTTAAAAATATAAAATTGGTGATAAAATGATTTATTTAATTACAGGCGCTTCGCATACGGGCAAGACCGCATTAGCGCAAAGACTGCTCGAAAAATATAATTACCCATATTTATCGATAGATCATTTAAAAATGGGACTTATTCGTAGCGATAATACTAATTTAACACCGCTATCTAGCGATGGAGAGCTTACCAATTATCTTTGGCCAATTGTTAAAGAAATGGTAAAAACCGCTATTGAAAACAAGCAAAATCTAATTGTTGAGGGGTGCTATATACCTCTAGATTGGCAAAAGGATTTTGAAAAAGAATATTTAGAAAATATAAAAATTTATTGCCTTGTTATGAGTGAAAAATATATAAAAAACAATTTTGATGACATTAAGAAATATGCTAATGTTATTGAAAATCGTTTATATGACGATTGTGATATTGACGAGTTGATACAAGATAATGCTCAAAGGCTAATACTATGTCAAAAATTTGGTGTTGATTATATATTTATTGACGATGAATATAAGATGCAAGAAATTTGAAGCGGAGATACAGGTATGAACGATAATCTATCTGAAATAGAATTGTATTTGCAAGATACTGAGTGGCCGTTTGAATATAGCGATCACGATAGACCAATCGCGCGAGCAATAGTGGTTGATGATGAGGGCTATTTTTATTTTGTACGCGCAGTACGAGACGATGATTTTGGGAAATGCACAACAATTGAAACTGCCGGCGGCGGTGTTGAATGTGGTGAAGATTTACTTGTCGCAGTAAAGAGAGAAGTAAATGAAGAACTAGGAGCAAACGTATCTGTGCTGTGTAAAATTGGTGTGGTATATGATTATTATAATCTCATTCGCCGACGTAATATAAATAATTATTATTTGTGCAAAATAATTTCCTTTGGTGACAAAAATTTAACTAAACAAGAAATAGAAGACTTTCATTTATCGACGTTAAAACTTTCGTATCAAGAGTCGATAAATGAGTATGAAAAATGTTCTAATACACGACTTGGAAAACTTGTTGCCAACAGAGAAATTCCAATATTACAAAGGGCAAAAGAATTATTATGCGTTGTGAATAAGTGATAAAAAATAAAAAGGGTGGCTAATTTAGCCACCCTTTTTATTTTATGATATAATGAAAAAGCAGTTATGACCTTTAGGTCATAACTGCTTATGGTCGAGGTGACAGGGCTCGAACCTGCGGCATCTAGTTCCCAAAACTAGTGCGCTACCAACTGCGCCACACCTCGAAAAGTTGGTTTACCAACCGAGAACTAATTATATATCATTTGTTTTAAAATGTCAATAAAAATTTTTGATTTTTTTTAATAATTTATATTTTTTCTAAATATTTTTCTATTTGTGGGCGAGAATTGAAAATAATTATGTTTTTGTCGCTGTATTTTTTAAGCAATTCATATATGCGTGGCAGTTCTTTGTGCGGAAAATCTATAATCCAATTTTTAAATTCCTTGTCTATTTCTTGCTCTATCCACGGCATATCGTCGCGAGGTTTACCAATTCGATTGCTTATACCCGCTAAACACTCTTCAACAGGCAAGTCTAACAAAAATACAGTGTCACATTCTATTAGTCTAGTTTCTAGCGTTCTGCTATAATTTCCGTCAATAATCCACTTGTCTTGATTTAAGACGTCAGATAGTCTTTGATCAAAAACATCACGACTAACGTGTGTTTTGTCATTGTTCCAAAATAGCATGTCAAGGTGATAAAGTGGTAAACCCGTTTTTACTTGCAATACTTTTGAAAAAGTGCTTTTGCCACCGCCTGGGCAACCAATAATGATAACTTTATTCATAATTACTTCTACCATATAAAAGGAATAATTCTATATCTTACTTTTTGTTTATATTCTTTGTAGCCATTAAGTTGTTCGGTTAGTAATTTTTCTTCGTTTACAATTCGTACGCCAATAATGATGGGATAGCCTAGAAAAATAATAAATGAATACCACGAACCTAAGATAATAGGAATACTTAAAAACATTATAATTGTTGCGGCATACATAGGATGGCGAACAATGCCGTAAAGACCGGTATCTATAACCGTCTGGTTTTCTTGCACCTCAATAGTGCGAGAAAGATATGCGTTTTCTCGCATGACCTCAGCATATAGCACGTATGATGCTAAAAATAAAGCTATAGCGGTTATTTTGATAGCAGATGTCATATTTGACCATCCACAACGAAAATCAAGTCCTGCAACGATGAAACTGCCTAAAAAGGCAAGAGCAGAAAAGGCAACAACGCCTTTTTGTGTGTTTTCTTGTTCCTTACCGTCAAGACGCTTTTTTAGTAGCTCGGGTGATTTTGCTAAAAGAACTATCCCAAGAATAAATATTGGAACAAATAATACGCCCATAAAAATCCAACCGTCTATGTAGTTAAATGTGCCTGCAGGCAAAAAGATTAGCGCGGCTACAAGCACGATACCACAAATAAATTTTGTTAGCGCGTTTAATAATAATTTCATATTAAAAAATTCCTTTGTTATATTTAATCATTGCATAAAAAGTGATGCTTATACCAACCACAAGACCAATTATTAAAAACACAGTGCCAATTATAGTGTAGATATCTTTTTCTAAAATTAACGAACATAAGGTAAGCACGCCCATAATAATTATGGAAATACCAATAATTATTGTTCCAACGCCAACAAGCCTGCCAAAAGGCAAAACATCTTGTGGTTTAACGCGACTTCGATGATAGGAGTGTAGGGTGGTGATATTACCCTTATAATTGATAATACCAAGTATAATAATTACAATACCAATAACAATTGGTAGAATTGCTGCTGCCATAATCTTACTCCTTGTAATTTTTTTATAATTATATCACATGTTTTATAAAAAGTCATTATGGTCTTTATTTTTTTGTGAGTTTGTGATATGATACGTAAGAAAGGTTGTGTAAATAATGAAGAATAGTGAAAAAGCGGTAAAACTATTTACCGATGGTTATAATTGCGCGCAGGCGGTGTTTGGTGCGTTTGCTGATGATATAGGTTTTGATAAGGCTACCGCGCTTAAAATCGCAGCGCCGTTTGGTGGCGGTTTTGGTCGCCAACGCGAGGTTTGCGGCGCAGTAAGCGGTATGCTTATGGCATTTGGTTATTTGTACGGCTATGAAACTCCTGAAACAGGGGATATAAAGATGGAACATTACGAGCAAACACGCGCATTGTGCGGCGCTTTTAAAGAGCAAAACGGTTCTATCCTTTGCCGAGATATACTTAAAACTGCCGAGGTTGGTGGCGCGCCATCACCACGCACACCAGAGTATTACCAAGAACGTCCATGCGACCGCTGCGTTCGTACCGCTAGCGAGATATTGGAAGAGTTTATTAAAAATCATAAATAAAAATGTTTTTGTGATAGCAAAACGGATGTGTAGATTTTCTACACATCCGTTTAATGTTGGGTTAAAAAAATTTAACAGTTAATTGCAGCTTGTGGTGCTATCAGCAAAAGAGGGAGATTGTTTTAGTAGATTATATTTCTGCTTGTTCTAACTGTTCAAAAAAATCAGTGCTAAATTTTAATTCACCCAATTTGTAGGGGAATATTCTTAAAGACCAGTTATCAAATTCGACAACAAAAAATTTTTTATATTTTTTGGCGGAGAGTATTTTGTGACCAACAAAATACTCTTTCTCTTCCCAAAAACTTTTATCAAAATGCACATAAAATCTTTCATCATTTCTATGTATAGAAAGAGTTTTGTGTTCATCGCCCCAAATCTCATTATCGATCCAAAAACTTTCTGCAAAAAGTTGGTCGTTACAATATTTTATGAAATATTTTTTGTCGTTGATTTTTACTCCGTTTGCAGAAAGTAAAATTATACGTTTTTCGGTTTCTAAAGCGATGCTAAATCCTACCGTCACATATAGAGCCATAGTGTACATACAATCCAAATAAAAAGTGGCTCCTTCATTCATACAATGTCTATCTTTTCCTATGTGAAATGCTATGATTTTTTCGTTTTCAAAATTTATTATTTGTTTGTTGTCTGGCATTTGACTCCTCCAAAACATTTTTTTATAGTCAAATTATATTGAACTATATTTTAAAAGTCAACTAAAAACGAGAGAAAATTTTATATAGAAAATCCGCCCTAGTTTCCCTGGTCGGATTGTTTTGCTTTATAGCGGGCGATTCGTGAATCGCCCCTACGAAATCTAATTATTTGCTTTCTTTGAGCATCTTGTGTTGCAACTTAACGGGCAATTATTTCTTCTGCATATCTTACTGCTTCCATGGCGTCCTTAGCATACTTGTCAGCGCCAATTTTATCGGCGTATTCTTGTGTTAGCACCGCGCCGCCTACAATTGTTTTGCAATGAGGAGCTTTTTCTTTAATTAGGTCAATAGTTTCCTGCATAGCGGGTACAGTAGTTGTCATAAGCGCGCTAAGACAAACGATGTTTGCCTTATGCTTAATGGCGTTTTGCGCGATTGTATCGGCAGTAACGTCCTTGCCTAAATCAATTACGTTAAAACCGTAGTTCTGTAACAAGAGCTTTACGATATTTTTGCCAATATCGTGTATATCGCCGTGAACAGTAGCGATGATTATAGTAGCTTTATCAGACTTGGAATTATCGGTAGTAACGCTTGATTTAATAACCTCAAACGCGCTTTTTGCCGCTTCTGCGCTCATAAGCAACTGTGGTAGATAAACTGTCTTGTTTTCGAAGCCGATGCCTACGGTATTGAGCGCGGGAATAATATCACCGTTTACAATATCAAGCGGTTTTGTATTAGCAAGTAATTGCTTTGTTAGTTCGGCAGCCTTGTCTTTAAAGCCTTTTATAATGGCGTGTTGCAAATCGCTGGAACAGTTAAGCTCGGCTTTTACGGGTGTTGTCGCTTGTACAGTAGTAGCAAAATCATCGGCGTGCGCAATATAATTAGCGCAGTTTTCATCAAGGTTATTTAGCGCGTTAAACGTGTAATAGGTCTTCATCATTTCGGCAGAATAAGGATTCATTATTGCTGCAGAAAGTCCGTTAGATAATGCCATTGCAAAGAAGGTGCTATTTACTGCGTCGCGATTTGGAAGACCAAACGATACGTTTGATACACCAAGAGAGGTGTGACAACCAAGTTGGGTTTTAATTGTGTGTAGCGCGTCAAGTGTTGCTCGCGCTGCTGACGAGTCGGCACTTATTGTCATAGCAAGCGTATCAAATACAATATCTTTTTTATCTATGCCATATTCACTTGCAGTAGCAAGTATATTTTTAGCAATAACAACTCGTTCATTTGCGGTTGTTGGTATTCCGTTTTCGTCAAGGGTTAGAGCTACAACAACGCCGCCGTACTTTTTAACGAGAGGGAATATTGCTTCCATACTTTCTTTTTTACCGTTTACGGAGTTAATCATGGCCTTACCATTATAACGGCGTAATGCAGTTTCCATAGCAGTAATATCTGCGGTGTCAATTTGTAAAGGTAGGTCGATTATTGCCTGCAACTCGCAAACAGCTGATTTTAACATAGCGGTTTCGTCAATATCGGGCAGTCCTACGTTTACGTCAAGAATATGCACGCCTTTTTCTTGTTGGTTAACGCCTTCGGTTAATATATAGTCTATATCGTTTTCGATAAGCGCTTGTTTAAATCGTTTTTTACCGGTAGGATTAATTCTTTCACCAATAAGAATTGGGGATTTGTCAAATTTTACCGCGTGAGTGTATGACGAAACAACGGTTAAATTCTTATCGCATAACGCTACGGGTGAAAAAGATTTTGTTTTTTCGGTGAGTGCTTTGATATAGTTTGGTGTTGTACCACAACAACCGCCTGCAACACGAACGCCTAGTTTAATAATGTCGGCAAGTTCATCGGCAAATTCATCAATAGTAATATCAAAAACAGTTTTACCGTCAACTGATTTTGGTAAACCTGCGTTTGGTTTTAAAATGACTGGAATTGATGCGTTTTTAAGAAGTTCTTCTGCTACAACACGCAATTGCTTTGGACCTAGCGAACAGTTAGCGCCAATAGCGTCAGCACCCATACCTTCTAGGAGGGCTACCATAGCCGCAGGAGTAGCGCCCGTCATTAATTTGCCGTCTGCGCCATAGGCATTAGATACAATAACGGGTAGGTCGCAGTTTTCTTTTACAGCAAGTAATGCGGCTTTAGTTTCATAACTATCGTTCATTGTTTCGATAATTACGAGGTCAACGCCATACTTAACGCCAAGTTTAACCGTTTTGGCAAAAACTGATACTGCGTCTTCAAAATCGAGATCGCCAAGAGGTTTAAGCAGTTTACCTGTTGGACCGATGTCAAGCGCTACAAATTTTTCTTGCGATCCGTCACTTTTAGTTGTGGCATTTTTTGCGTTAAAAACAGCAGACATTATGATGTCTTCAAGTTGTTTGTCATCAAATTTTAGGCTGTTTGCGCCAAACGTATTTGTGCAAACAACGTTACTGCCCGCGTTAAAATAATCGGTATGAATTTTTGTAATAACGTCTGGATGGGTAATGTTCCAAAGTTCTGGTAGTTCACCGGGTTTTAGACCATTTGCTTGTAGTAGCGTACCCATACCGCCGTCAAGATAAACAACGTTCTCTTGTAAATATTTCTTAAAGTTCATTTTATACCTCTTGTATGCCTATAAACGCCGTTACTGATTTACTGGGTGACATTAGCATACTATCGTTTAGTGTTAATCCAATGTTTTTTGGAAGGTTTAATAGCGTGAAAATAGAGTTTTGTGTGTCTAGTGGTAAATCACCATATCCCGCGCTAAAACGTGGTTTAAGTGTGATTTTGAGTGATTTTTTGATATCTTCACAAAAAGTATCGCATAGAGCCTCTATTCGCTCGGCACCAAGCGCTTGTAGTATTAAAGCTTTGGCAGGGGAAATGCGAGAATATTTGGCGATAAGTCGGTCAAGTGTTATACCAACGGTAGCGCCCATAACAATAACTTTATTGCAATCTTTTAAATTTGTTGCAAGGTTTTGCGATTTTACTTGAAATATATCAAAATCACAAATATCTTTATTAGTTTTTGACGATAATTCGCAATAACAAACCTTGTATGTAAGAGCATTGCTAATTTCCTTGATGCATTCTTCTAAAAGTTTGAGGGTGTTATCGTCGTTACCGCCGCCCGCATATCGCAAAACTTCTTTTTTGTTAATTGGTGGAGCAGGGTAGGTTTTGATTATAATATTATTCATTTTATTATTTCTGATAAATTGTCTTGTATTTTTGCTGCTACTTGTGGCTTGTTCATTGAATATACGTGAACGTTTTTAATACCGTTTGCATAAAGGTCGATAATCTGGTCAGTAGCATAAGCAATACCGGCTTGTTGCATTGCAAGTGGGTTATTGCCAAATTTGTCTACAAGACTTTTAAAACGTTGTGGCATAAACGAGCCAGAAAGTTTTATAGAGCGTTCTACTTGATTTGCGTTTGTAATTGGCATAATGCCTGGAATTACGGGTACTGTTATACCTGCTTCTCTAATTTTATATAGAAAATTGTAAAGTAAGTTGTTATCAAAAAACATTTGTGTAGTAAGAAAATCTACGCCTGCGTCAACCTTTTCTTTAAGACGTTTAATATCGTCTTTTTGAGTCGAACTTTCGGGATGAATTTCGGGATAACATGCAGCGCCAATACAAAAATCGTTATCGGCTGACTTTAATTCATTTATCAAATCTATAGCATATTTATAATCCCAACTTGTACGATCAGAGTCTTTTAAACTGTCGGGAATATCACCGCGCAGCGCCATAACGTTTTCAATACCGGCAGTTTTAATCTCTTGTATTTTTTGCTTTACAGTATCTTTGGTAGAAGAAACGCAAGTAAGGTGTGCTAGAGTAGGCACACCGTAAATGGATTTTATATTTTTTGCAATATCAAGTGTATATTTGCTTGTGCCACCGCCTGCGCCATAAGTTACACTCATGAACGCCGGATGAAGTTTTGCAATTTCTTCGGTAGCGGATTTAACACTTTCAAATGCAGTTTCGCTCTTAGGAGGAAAAACTTCAAACGAAAGTGATAATTTATCTTGGTTTAATAAATCTATAATTTTCATGATAAGAAAATCCTTTTTTAAAACATTTCGGTAGAAAGATATCGGTCGCCCGTATCTGGTAACAAAACAACTATTGTTTTGCCTGCGTTTTCATCGCGGCTTGCAATTTCGATTGCGGCACATAATGCTGCGCCAGAAGAAATACCAACAAGTACACCCTCAGTTTTGCCGATGATTCGACCATATTCAAAAGCATCGTTATCACTAACTGCAATTATTTCGTCGCAAATATTTTGGTTTAAAACTTCGGGAATAAAGTTTGCGCCTATGCCTTGTATTTTGTGTGGTCCTGCAATGCCTTTGGTAAGCAGTGGGGAAGCTGAGGGCTCAACACCTATAACTTTAATGTTTTTGTTTTTAGATTTTAAGTATTCGCCAGTACCTGTAATAGTGCCGCCGGTACCTATACTCGCAACAAAAATATCAACGTTGCCATCGGTGTCGTTATAAATCTCGGGACCGGTTGTTTTAAAATGCGCCTTGGGGTTAGCGGGGTTGTTGAATTGTCCTGCAATAATACTGTTTGGAATTTCATTATTTAATTGTTCTGCTTTTTGGATTGCGCCTGACATACCTTTTGCACCGTCGGTGAGTACAAGCTCAGCACCGTAAGCGGTCATTAGTTTTTGTCGCTCAACCGACATACTGTCAGGCATAACAATTATTACGCGATATCCTCTAGCTGCGCCAACAGCAGCAAGACCAATACCCGTATTGCCGCTAGTTGGTTCAATAATAACGGAATTGGGTTTTAATAAGCCTTTTTCTTCCATATTGTTTATCATTGAAAGGGCAACGCGGTCTTTTACCGAGCCTGCAGGATTAAAATATTCAAGCTTTGCGAGTACGCGAGCTTTAAGATTGTATTTTGTTTCAATATTTTTAAGTTCTAATAGTGGAGTTTTGCCGATAAGTTCGGCAACCGAATTATAAATGTTAGCCACTGTAATTCTCCTTAATAATAAATATATATAATATTATCACTAATTATTTTTTATGTCAATGTAAAAAGCAGGAGACGCAATTATCTCCTGCTTAAATAATTTTAAAATATTACAGATGAACCGCTTGAAGCGCTATATACGTTTGCTGCATGCGCAAAGCCGTATTTATCATAATACTCGCGATTTACACCGCTGATTATATCATCTGATTTTGATTTTTCGATTAGCGCTATAACGCATCCGCCAAGACCTGCGCCTACGATTTCACTACCCAAAACACCGTCTGTTGAGTTGAGTAAGTCGCAAAGATAGTCTATCTCTGGGGTAGAGCATTTGTAAGATCCACACTCAGTTTCAAACGGAGTATTGTTGGCGATAAGCTTTTCAAGATGAGCGTCGCTAATACTCGTGGCACCAAGTCTATCCCCATCGTGGCTAATTTTCATCATATTGCCAAGTGCTACATAATCTTCGCTTTTTAGTACAGTCATAAATTTTTCGGCACGTTCACATTCTGAAATGCCATATAACGCAACGTTGCGAAGTTCGTAAACTAGAGGGTCTTTATGATTCGAAAAGATTACTTCAAGACGATCTTTATACTCTGGTATCATAAACTTAATACCACCGCGAGTAACTGTTTCGGGTAGAGAAGCGATCATCTCATATACGCGTGAATATGGTCTTATTTTTGCTAGATCGCGGAATTCTTTAAGCTCGTAGCTAGGATAATTCTTTTTAAGTAGCATAAGAGCGAATTCGTAGCAAGCAACCTTAGCGTTAAAGGTATCTTTACTGCCTTCAGATTTCTTTGCCATAAGCATAGAATTTGCAACCAAAACGGCATATTTATCTGAGAATTTTTGTTTTTCACCAATGGTAAATGGCTTGAATCCTAGATGAACAATAGCATCTTTTTGACCACATTTCATTGCTGCGTGGTCACCCGAACCACCACGTGAGCCAACAAACCATTCGCCCTCACCACAAAGATCGATAAATTCTCGCTCGGTAAGATTTAGACAGTTAAGAGCAACAAGCGCTTCCATAACGGCTACTACAATAGCAGATGATGAAGAAAGACCGGCCGCTACAGGAATATTACCGGTAGAAACCATGTCCATACCGCATAGGGTATAATCGGTTTTAAATTGGGCGTGTATAACGGCAGATTTAACGTAGTTTGACCAGTCGCCGCGACTCAACTTGAGTGCCTCTACAACCTTTTCACTAGCAAGATAATCAAGCCAAGAATCGTGACTACCAAGAGATAACGTTTCGCTAATAGAAAAGCTACGATCGGGGTAGGCAGGGTCGATATTTGCAATATTAACAATATCGTCATCACGTCTTGCCGAAACAAAAACTTGGTCTTTATCGGTCGCCATAACGTTGATACCGCCACCGCGATGGTCGATATGTCTGCCCATTAGGTTTATACGTCCTGGCGAGCGGGTGATAACAACCTTTTTATCGCCATATTGAGCAATAAACTTATTTAGTAATTCGGTATATCTTATTTTTTGATTTTCAATGTCTGCGCCATATATATTTGATAAGATAGCATCCATATTGCCGTTCTCAATATCAAAAATATATTGTGATGCAGTACGCATAAAATACTCGCTTACTTTGCAAAGTTCTTGTTTAGTGCTATATGTGAGCATATCGTTTTTGCTTGGTATTTCATATAATACGGCGCTATTTTTTGCTGCGAAATATTCTAGTGTATCGGTAAGATAAATTTCGCCTTGGGCGTTATCTGAACCGAGTGTAGAAATAGCGTCGATAACTTTATTTGTATTAAAGCAGTATAGCGCAGCATTTGCATAAGGCGCTGATAATACTTCATCTGCTTCAAACTGGACGCCACAAAGTTTTTTAGTAGCCGCTGGTGGCGTTGTAAGAGCATTATCAAGCACTTTTTTGGCTTTTTTAGGGTTAAGACCAATGCCGGCCAGCATATTTTCATAATTATCGGGTGTTGTATTACCAAGCGCCATAAGGGCAGCGTCAGTAAACTCGATAACGCCATAAGGTTTGCCTTCGCGAACAACAACACGACCGCCGTTGAAGTTAGCGGCAAGCGGTTGTACACCCCAAACGGCATCGGCGCTTTCTGATTTTTCGACTATGCCACGGATTACGTCGGTAGATATAATTTTATCACCCATAGAAATGATAACGGGTCCATCATATCCCATCGAAGATAGCGCCTTTAAACCGCAAAGAGCAGCGTGACCGGTGCCTTTTTGCTCTTTTTGATAAGCATAAATAACGCCATCAACGCCATCAAGACAATCCATTACACTGTATGCTTGGTGTCCTATAACAACAACAAAACGGCTAACGCCAGCTTGTTTCATATTATCAATAATTCTACGAATAACAGGTACACCTGCACAGTCAAAACAAACTTTACTTTTGGAATTATCGTTCATTCTCGAGCCTTTGCCCGCACATAGAATAATTGCCGCAGTATCTTTCATTTGAAAACTCCGTTCTAAATTTTAATCTTTGTTTTCTTTAAGCCATTGTCCCATTTTAATGGCAAATAGATTCCAGTTTTGAAAACCTGGGTTGTTAACCCATTCGCCACTTTCTGGGTCGTAATACTCGTGTAATTCACCGTTTTTAGCAATATCTTCGCCAAAAAGTTTAAGTGTTTTTTCGGCTAGTTCTTTTGCTTCTTTAACAAAACCGTATTTAACAAGACCGTCAAATACCATATAGTTAGAAATACCCCAAATAGGTCCTAACCAGCAAGATGGATTACCTGTTTTCTTAATTGAATACATTTTTTCGTATTTTGAAAGTGTACGCACACCGAAAGGCGCCCAATATGCTTTTTCGTCAAGTAGATTTTCTTTTACCATTCTTTCGGCCTGTTCCGGTGTAGCAATACCTGCCCACATAGCCATAAAGCCCGACCAGCATCCTATACGCTGTATAAGAGTATTCCAATGTCTTGGTGCGCCCGAATGTAAAACCTTGTTGGGGTCAACCGGCAAAAGATTTAGGTCGGCGCTATAGTACATACCGTCTTTTTCGTCAAAGCAAAGGTCTTGAACTGATTTTTTTAGATTTTCGGCTTCAGCTTTGTATTTGGTAACGTCAACACCCAAAAGCTCGCCCAAGCTACAAACTGCTTCTAACTCCTTGTACATTAAACAGTTAAGATAAATAGACGCCGAACTGTTTTGTGGACGGTAGTAGGTAGATGGGTCATTGTCAACGCCGATAGCGCAGTCGTTAATCCAAAAATAAAGTCCGGACTCATGACGCTGATTGTTATAGTAATAGTCAACAAATTTCAAAAATTTATCAAAGTGTGGACGAATCCACTCAACATCGTTATCATGACTTTTAACAATAAATTCAGCATGTTGCGCAAAACATGGTTTATGTATATTGGTTTCGGGGTTGTTATCAGAGTTGTACCACGCTTTAGCAGGAAGTATAAAGATTGGCATTTTGCCGTCATCTTCCATGTGGTCTAAAAAGTTTAAAATACAACCTTTTTCGTATTCTGAAATATCTTCTTCTACAAAATCACGAAGCGCTATGTTTGTAAGCCAACTGTCCCAGTCCCAAAGGCTGTTTGAGTAAGCAGCACCCGGTACTATAAACTTGTGTTTTAAAATACCATCAGGCTCACGAAACATTTTTTTGTAATTATTTTTTGCGTAGTCTAAAATAAGATTGTAATTATCCATGATTGCACCTCGAAAATATATATTAATTATATAATAACATAAAGTTTTGAATTTGTCACCACTTTTATTATATAAAAACACCCTAGATTTTTAGAGTCTAGGGTGTTAGTTTGGTTAATCTAATGGCTTCATTGTGGGGAAGGCGATAACCTCGCGAATGCTATCAGAATTTGTAAGAAGCATTACTGCTCTGTCGATACCGATACCCATACCGCCTGTAGGAGGCATACCATATTCCATAGCAGTTAGGAAGTCTTCGTCAAGCATTTCTGCCTCATCGTCGCCACGTTCGCGAAGTTCAAGTTGCTTTTCAAAACGCTCACGCTGAACGATTGGGTCATTAAGCTCTGAGTATGCGTTTGCAAGTTCACTGTGGCAAATAAAGAGTTCGAAACGCTCTGTTAGGCGTGGATCTTCAGGCGAAGCCTTGGTAAGAGGAGAAACTTCAACAGGGTACATAGTAATAAATGTAGGCTGAATGAGTTTTTCTTCTACACGTTGGTCAAAGCAAGCGTAAAGCGCGTTGCCCCAAGTCTTGTCAGCAGTTTCAGCAAGTTCTACACCAATTTTTTCTGCAGCAGCAACAGCCTCTGCGTCATCGGTAATAGCGCCAAAGTCAATGCCTGCGTATTCTTTAACAGCGTCAACCATGGTAAGACGACGCCAGCCTGGTGCAAGGTTAATCTTTTCGCCGAGCCATTCAACTTCATAACTGCCGTGAATTTCCATAGCAGCGCCAGAGATAATACCCTCGGCAATGTCCATCATATCGTGGAAGTCGGCATAAGACTGATAAAGCTCAACTGTTGTAAATTCTGGGTTATGCTTAGGATCCATACCTTCGTTACGGAAGATACGACCAATTTCATAAACACGCTCCATACCACCTACAATAAGACGCTTGAGTGGCAATTCGGTTGCTATGCGCATATACATAGGAATATTGAGTGTGTTGTGATGTGTGATAAATGGACGAGCAGCAGCACCGCCAACGATTGTGTTAAGTACTGGTGTTTCAACTTCGATATAGTTCATATCATCAAGATATTTACGCATAAACTTGATGAACTGTGAACGAATGATAAAGTTGCGTCTTACGTTTGGATTCATAATGAGGTCAACGTATCTCTGACGGAAACGAAGGTCATTGTTTGTAAGACCATGGAATTTTTCTGGGAGAGGGAGGAGTGACTTTGCCAAAATCTCGATATGATTTGCGTGAATAGAGATTTCTTCGGTCTGGGTTTTAAATACAATACCCTTAACGCCTACGATATCACCGATATCCCATTTTTTAAATGCAGCGTATGTTTCTTCGCCAACGTCGTCGCGACGAACGTAAAGCTGAATATCACCCTCGCCGTCACGAATGGTAACAAAGCTTGCTTTACCCATAATTCTGCGCGCCATAATTCTACCGGCAACGCTAACGGTTTTGTTCTCAAAACCTTCGAAATCACCCTTTATTTGTAAAGAGTGCGCGTCAACGTCATATTTAGTTTTTACAAATGGATCGAGACCTGCTTCTTTCATAGCAGAAAGTTTATCTCGACGTACCTGCAAAATTTCACTTAATTCTTGAACGGGAGCATTGTTGTTATTTTCGCTCATTTTAAACATCCTTTCAATTTATTAAAAAGTGGGGTAGCAATAGCGCCACCCCTAAATATTATTTTGAAATTTTAACAATTTTTAGTTTGATTTCACCCGCAGGCGCTTCAACAGCTACAACGTCACCAACTTTGTGACCAAGTAGAGCGCGACCAACCGGAGATTCGTCAGAAATCTTGTTGCTTGTAGGATCTGCCTCGGTAGAGCCTACAACGTGATATTCGTCTTCTTCATCAAATTCTTCGTCAAAAACTGTTACTTTAACACCAACAACTACTGTTTTTGCAGCGCCCTTGATGTCTTTGATAATTTCAACGTTTTTGAGCATTGCTTCGAGTTCTGCGATACGCGCCTCGATTTTAGCCTGCTCGTTTTTAGCTTCGTCAAATTCGCTATTTTCTGAAAGGTCACCGTAGCCTAGTGCTACTTTTATTTTCTCTGCTATATCTGTGCGACCCTCTGTTTTAAGATATTCAAGTTCATCTTGAAGTTTTTTAAGACCGTCATCGGTTACTTTGATAGCCTTAGCCAAAATAAAAACCACCTTTAATATATAAATAGTTAAATTGCCACAGAGTCAAGCGCCATTATACAATTTTATTGAGCGGTTGTCAAGAATAATATTTTGTACTACTAAATTGTCTTGACAAGAGGCATATAATAATTATATACTATATGTTGGATTTTAGCACATTTTTGTTGAGGTGTGTTTATGAAAAACTTGGTCAGAATTAGAAAAAGTATAATGCTTTTTATAAAAATAATGATTGTTTCTGCCGTTACGGTAGGATTTATGCAAGTATGGATAACAGGGTACGAAGAATCCCTTTTTAGTAACAAGGGTAACTACGTTGTTATTTTATCTTTTGTTTTACTTTTTACGGTTTTTTCTTCACTTTATGGCGCTTTCAAAATAGGTATATCGCGCATTCATGAAATTATTTATAGTTTCTCTTTAGCAACAGTATTTACTAATGCGGTTATGTATCTTGAACTAAGTCTTATTGCTCGTCAAATGGTAGCGATAGCGCCAATGATTTTTGGTATTGCTTACCAAATTGTGGTTGTAGCAATTTGTTCGTTTTGCGCTAACACAATTTATTTTAAACTTTATCCACCGCGTCGAGTTGTTGCGATTTTTGGTGATGATATTTCAGGTTTTGAGCTTATTAAAAAGATGGGTAAGATATCTGAACGTTTTCAAATAGAACGCGGACTTAACGTTAATACTACCGATATCGAGGAAATTAAACGCCAAATAGATAAATATGAAGCAGTTGTAATTTGTGGCATAGATAAAAACTTGCAAAAAAAGATATTATCATATTGCTATACAAACGAAAAGCGTTCGTACCTTTTGCCAGATATTACCGATATAATTGTTAGCAACAGTTATAATATTCAAATTAGCGATACACCTGTTTTGATGAGTCGTAATCGTGGTCTTACACTTGAACAAAGAATAATTAAGCGTTTTATGGATATCATTATTTCCACGATTTTAATTATTCTTTCAAGTCCGTTTATGTTAATCTGCGCTATTGCGATTAAGCTTGATGACGGCGGTCCAATTCTATTTAAACAAAATAGAATTACCATAAACGGCAAGATCTTTAACGTTCTTAAATTCCGCTCGATGATTGTAGATGCGGATAAAGATGGAGCTAAAAAAGCAGTAAACGATGACGACCGTATAACACGTGTTGGCAAGATAATTCGCGCTTGTAGAATGGACGAATTACCACAATTGTTTAATATTTTGCTTGGTGATATGTCACTTGTAGGTCCTAGACCAGAAAGAATAGAAAACGTATACGAGTATTCTAAAAAATATCCCGAGTTTGAGCTTCGTCATAGAGTAAAGGGAGGACTTACAGGTTTTGCCCAACTTTATGGCAAGTATAATACAAGCCCAGAAGATAAACTTCACATGGATTTAATCTATGTTGAAACATATTCGTTGCTTTTAGATTTAAAACTTTTAATACTTACTTTTAAAGTACTGTTTATGCGAGAAAGTACTGAAGGTTTTAATGAAAAGGCAAACGAAAACGTGCGCGTTTCTAAATCTTTAAAAAAAGAAAGTGAGAAAAAAGATGAGCTTTGATGCAACACTTGTAGTAATGGCGGCAGGTATGGGTAGTCGCTTTGGCGGACTTAAACAAATTGAACCTATTGGTCCAAACGGACAGGCTATTATTGATTTTTCAGTTTATGATGCAAAGGCAGCGGGCTTTAATAAAGTTGTATTTATTATTAAGCATGAAATAGAAAAAGAATTTAAAGAAATTGTTGGTAGCAGAATCGAGAAGATGATAGACGTTGATTACGCATATCAAGAGCTAGATATGTTGCCAGAAGGTTTTGTTTGCCCTGCAGATAGACAAAAACCTTGGGGTACTGCGCACGCAATTTATTGCGCAAGAAACGTTGTAAACACTCCGTTTGCTGTTATTAATGCCGACGACTATTATGGTAAGGGTGCATATCAAAAAATGTACGACTACCTTAAAGAACAAAACGGCGATTTTTGTATGGTCGGTTTCCGTCTAGAAAATACTCTTACCGAAAATGGTACCGTTTCTCGTGGTATTTGCGAGGTAGAAAACGGTAATCTAACGTCGGTTACTGAGCGCACAAAGATTCTTGATTGTAAATATACCGAAGACGATGAAAACTGGGTAGAACTTCCATCAGACTGTATCGTTTCTATGAATATGTGGGGATTCACTCCTGAAATATTTAATTACATCGAAAACGATCTTAATGAGTTCTTTAAAGAAAAAATCAACGTACCAAAGGTTGAATATTATCTTCCAACAGTTGTGTCAAACGTTATTGATCGCGGTCAAAAGGACGTTGCTGTTTTGGTCGCAGAAGATCGTTGGTATGGTGTTACTTATAAGGAAGACAAAGAAGGCGTTGTAACTGCACTTGCAGAAAAAATTAACAACGGTGAATACGAGGGTTTTTAATAATGAAAAAATCAAAAAACAGATTACTTATAAAGCGTATATGCTTTGTGCTTAGTATAATACTTATGTTTTCTTTAGTTTTTACAGGCTGTGGCGTGGAAACTGAAACAGAAGAAAAAATTGGTACAAAACTTTCTCTTGAAGGCACAGCTTGTCTTGCCGGTGATACGATAAGTATTCCTGTTTCATTATCCAATAATAGTGGAATTTGGGGAGCGCAGATTTTTATTTCATACGACACGTCTGTGTTTAGCTTTGTATCTTGTAGTAATGGCGAAGTATTTGAGATGTGTGATTCAAACACCGACGATAAAGGAGTTTGTATTTTAACGTCACAATTAGGTGTGGAAGATACTACTAAAAATGGTTTGGTTGTAACCGTTAAATTAAAGGCAAAAGATACTGCAGAAGATGGCGAGTATAAGATAACCATTGATGAAAAAACCAATTTTTCTAATATTGCGGGCGATTTAAAAGAAGTTGCTTTTGAGGGTTGCACTGTTACAGTTAAATAATTTAAAAAAGGTTTGCATGCATTTGTGTGCAAACCTTTTATCATTTTTATAGCATTTCATACATATATTTTTGTATGATAATATGAAAGGCGAGATAAAATGAAAGATTACTACCCTGAAGGTACGCTCATATCGACCGATGAAAACAAAAAATATTTATCGAGCGAGGTAGCTCTACAACAAGCAATATTAAGTGAAAAAATATTAGAATCTAATGTTATTATGTGTGATGCAGAACATAATCTAATAGTTGATTTAGGAATTATGAAAGGAATAATCCCTA
>JAFYLD010000002.1 GCA_017537245.1 Clostridia bacterium
GATACGGCAGACGCCATCATAGACGCCTCGGGAGTACGGATAGCCTCGGACACGTCCTCGCCGTTTAAAAACACGTGTTGTGTGCCGTCGATAAACTTTATATCAACCTCTATCATTTTAAGAACAGAGTCTATATCACAGTCTAAATTTGTATCGTAGCCTTCGCGCATAAATTTAAGACCAACTGTGCGGTAAAGCGCGCCTGTGTCTACGTATATAAAGCCTAGCGCTTTGGCAGCGCCCTTTGCTATTGTACTTTTACCCGCGCCTGCAGGACCGTCTAATGCAATAGAAATCATAATTATACTTCCCTTTCGTATCTTGCGGCATTTTCACCCGCTAAAACACCGGTTGAAAACGCTATTTGTAAATTAAATCCGCCGGTATATGCGTCAACGTCGATTATCTCGCCTGCAAAGAAAAGTCCGCCAATTAATTTTGACATCATCGTAGCAGGGTCAATCTCTTTAACACTGATACCGCCGCTTGTAATAATCGCCTCTTCTATAGGTCTAAAGCCCGTGATAGAAAGTTTAAAATGCTTTATCGCATTTATAAGTGCCGTTCTCTGTTCGCGGCTTATTTGATTAACCTTTGTATGCGGAGCAATTCCCGACATATTTATTATAACCGGAATTATGCTCTTTGGTAGCAACTTGTCCAAAGAATTTGCAAAATCTCGATTTAGCGACTCTTCAAAATCGCGGAGCAAACGCTTGTCAAGTTGTGCCTCGTCAAGAGCGGGTTTTAAATCTATTTCGGCAAAATAATTTTTCTTTTCCATATAACGCAAATGCGCCGATGCCGAAAGTGTTAGTGGACCCGATATACCCGTGTGGGTAAAGAGCATTTCGCCCATTTCTTTATAAAGAGGCTTTTTCTTACCCTCTTCAAAAACCGAAAGCGTAACGTTTTTTAGCGAAAGACCCGCAAGTCGAGTGCAAAATCCCTCGTGACACTCAAGACCTACAAGCGAGGGTGTTAAATTTGTAACGGTGTGACCGAGTGCCTTTGCCATACGGTAGCCGTCACCGGTAGAACCGGTAGTAGGATAAGACATACCGCCTGTTGCAACAATAACACTATCGGCGTCTATAATCTTGCCATCAGCAAGTTTTACCGCGGTAACAAAGCCGCTTGGCGCTAAAATCACTTGTGCCTCACCCTCGATAATTTGGGCGTTTTTGCGCACAGCGTTTACCAACGCGTCAACAATATCTACCGACTTATCAGAAACGGGAAAAACGCGATTACCTCGCTCGGTTTTAAGTGGTACGCCGTTTTCTTCAAAAAAGTTTATTGTGTCTTGTGAGTTGAAGTTGCTAAAAGCAGAATATAAAAACTTGCCGTTTTTTGGCGTGTTAGAAATAAGAGCGTTTTCGTCACAGTTATTGGTAACGTTGCATCTGCCCTTGCCTGTTATCATAACCTTACGAGCAGGGCGAGAATTCTTTTCAATAACGGTTATGCTATATGGCGCATTACCCATCTCTTTTGCCGCGCCAACCGCCGCCATAAGACCAGCCGCACCACCACCGATAATAACTATTTTTTTCATTCTCACACCTACTTTCAAGATAATTATATATTTTACAACATTTCCTGTGAAAAGTAAACCACTAAAAAATAAAAAGGATGGGTAAAACCATCCTTTTATTTTATTATCTTTTTAACCTTGTTATGAAGAGTCATCATGTAGTAGCCTGCTATTCGCGAAATACCGATATCGTAAATTACGAATACTACGTTACAAACACCCAAGAATGCTGCGGCGCCGTATTTGCCCCACTCGCCAAAATCGTCAAACGATACGCCAAATATCGCTGATGATGCGATAAAGTAAAATGAAACAGCCGCAATATTAAAGCACAAAAGCTTTAGTATCCACTCAATCGCTTGATTATTTATTCTTTCAATAAGTGATTTTACGATTGGATAATAACCTAGTAACATCACGTAAAGAATTTTTGATTCCATTTCGCCCACAAGAAGTATTATAGCCGCGCTTGAAATATATGCGCCAAAGCTCCAAGCAACGCCACACTCAATTAGAGGCACCATCATAAATAGTCCTGCAATGGCTGGAATTGCATAGGTAAGATACGGAAAATAGCTGGTAAGCATTACCGTAATTGATAGCGCCGCTACCATACCGCATAGGGTTATCTTTTTTGTATTTTTCATATTAACAACAGCTAATCAAGTCGCCGCCCATACACTCGCAGCAACAGTCGGCGCAAATAAGACCTTGACAAACGTCGCAACCGTTACAACCGCCTGCGCTACCGTAAGAACGATATGGGTTGTACTGCTGACCACTTTGACGCTGAGCTGCGTTCATAGCGTTACGATACTCAAAATTGTTTGGATTCATACGCACAGCAGTAGCAAAACTAGTATAAGCCTGGTCAAACCAACCACGACGATAAAGCACGGTACCGTTTAGAAAATACCACTCTGCATCACGTGACTGTGGTGGTACGCCGTCAAGAATTTCTTGTGCTTGTTCGAGTCTACCTTGGTTAATAAGGTTACGAACTTCAGGAAAATTTGTACCGCCATATTGATTATATTGGTTATTGTAGTTGCCGCTAGATTTTTTTGACGAACCATTACGACGCTCGTTAACAATAGCGTCATAAGCCTCGTTAATTTCTTTCATCTTTTCGCTAGCCAAATCTGAAAGAGGATTATCGATATAGTTGTCTGGGTGATACTTGCGCGCAAGTTCACGATAAGCATCTTTTATTTGGTCATCGGTAGCGTTTTTTGAAACGCCTAGCACCTCATACGGATCTCTCATTGTCTAACTCCTTTAAAAATGTTTCTTCAAGTCCAAGATAAATTATATTACCAAGTATGGTTTTATACTTTTTAATATCTAATAATTCAAACGCTCTTGCCGATTCGTTTGTGCAAAAATAAAGTTGACGTTTAACACGCTCTTTTACTTCATTTTCGTCAATGTTTTTAAGCACGTTATAGCTACCCTTTTTGATATCTTCGGGTAGGTCTATCATTGCATCAAGCAGATAAATATATCGACCAAGGCAATAACCCATACGAGCGAGCACGCGTTTTTGCATATCGTCGTCACTGCAAAGGGCAAGAATTTTTTCCATAACCTTGGCTGTTGGGTCGGCCGCCTCGTCCATAGAGGTGCAGCCCGCCTTTTCAAGCGCGTTTTGCGCCGCGATATATTCGCTCACCGCATCCTCGATTTGAGGATAATTTTTTGCCGCTTTTTTATGCGCTCTGCTAAATAGTGGCTTAATACACCAATACTTGAATTTTTTAAATCCTTTTTCATCGGATATATTATCAAGTATTTTGTAATAAAGCATTATCATAGCGGCAGCGGCCGGCATATCTATGGCGTCAAAATTCTTGCAATAGTTGCATTTTTTTAGCGGATTAAAAGCGCATCGCTTGCGCTCAAAACCATCGCAACCGTCCTTTAGCGACATATTAAGAATTGCCAAAAAGGTAAAATCATAACTTAGTGTAAAGCGAGATAGTATGCCGTAGCTTTTGCCCAATTTTTTACAAAGAGAACAATAAACTGCTTTATAGGTTTCGAACTCTTTGATTTTTAGTTCGGGTTTACACGCTCTAACGTAACCAAACATCGCTTTCACCTCAATCTACATAATACTCTTACTATACCACATTTGGTGAATAATGTGTAAATATTTGTTTATTTTAACACCTTTTTAAGAAAATGTCCAGTATAGGATTTTTCACAAGCCGCAACCGTTTCTGGAGTACCCTCGGCAACGACAGTACCACCGCCGTTACCACCCTCGGGACCGAGGTCGATAATGTGATCGGCAACCTTGATAACGTCAAGATTGTGTTCAATAACAAGCACGGTATTTCCCGCATCTACCAAGCGTTGCAAAACCTCGATAAGTCGGTGAACGTCGGCAGTATGCAAACCTGTTGTAGGCTCGTCGAGAATATAGATTGTTTTGCCTGTGCTCTTTTTGGAAAGTTCGGTCGCAAGTTTAACTCGCTGCGCCTCACCACCCGAGAGTGTTGTAGCGCTTTGACCGATTTTAATATAGCCTAAACCTACGTCAAAAAGTGTTTTTAGCTTTTTGTAAATACGCGGATGACTTTCAAAGAAGTACATACCCTCTTCTACCGTCATTTCGAGCACGTCGTAAATGCTCTTGCCCTTATAATGAACGCTAAGTGTTTCTTTGTTATATCTTGTACCGCCGCAAACCTCACAAGGCACGTAAATATCGGGAAGAAAATGCATTTCTATCTTCTTTATACCGTCACCCCAACAAGCCTCGCAACGACCACCCTTTACGTTAAAGGAAAATCTGCCTGCGGTATAGCCTTTGGCCTTAGCTTCTTTTGTGCTGGCGTAAAGCTCGCGTATATCGGTAAATACGCCTGTATAGGTCGCAGGGTTACTGCGTGGTGTACGGCCTATTGGCGACTGGTCAATATCGATAACCTTATCAAGATTTTCGATACCCTCTATCGTCTTGTGCGCGCCCGCGATAACCTTGGCGCGATTTAGCTTGTTTGCTAAAACCTTATACAAAATATCGTTTACAAGCGACGACTTACCGCTACCCGAAACACCGGTAACACACACAAACTCACCCAAAGGAATTTTTACGTTTATGTTTTTAAGGTTGTTTTCGGCAGCGCCCTTTATGGTTAGGAAATTGCCGTTACCTTTGCGTCTGCTTTGCGGTACGGGAATTTGTTTTCTACCCGAAAGATAATCGGCAGTTACGGAATTTTCACACTGCATAAGTTCTTGCGGTGTGCCGTCAAACACCAAATTACCGCCGTGAATACCGGCACCCGGACCAATATCTACTATATAATCCGCCTCGCGAATTGTGTCCTCGTCGTGCTCGACAACAATAAGGGTATTACCCAAGTCGCGAAGATGCTTGAGCGTTCCCAAAAGTCGCTCGTTATCGCGTTGATGGAGTCCTATACTAGGCTCGTCTAATACGTAAAGCACACCCATAAGCGAAGAACCAATTTGAGTCGCAAGTCTAATGCGCTGACTCTCGCCGCCCGAAAGCGTACCTGCCGAACGAGACATAGAAAGATATTCTAGTCCCACGCTGGCAAGAAAGTTTAGTCGTTCTTTTATTTCTTTTAAAATC
The DNA here is from genome assembly GCA_017537245.1 of Clostridia bacterium. Classification (GTDB taxonomy): domain Bacteria; phylum Bacillota; class Clostridia; order Oscillospirales; family Acutalibacteraceae; genus UBA737. The sequence continues at coordinate 5,145 of JAFYLD010000002.1, forward strand.
GGCTCAGCAATCATTTGGTGCATTGAGTTAAATTTTAGTGAATTTATAAACTGCAACGATTCACCAATTGACATATCGCAAAGCTCGTTTATGTTTTTGCCGCCAACAGTTACTGCCAAATACTCGGGTTTAAGTCGCGCGCCCTTACAATCGGGGCAAGCGCTTTCGTTCATATAGCTTTCGTACTCGGCTCTTGCATAGTCGCTTTTTGTATTTTCGTAACGACGTTGCAAATTGTTTATAATACCCTCAAACGGAGCGTAATATGTGCCGCTACCGTACTCTGAAATACGATGCAATTCTAGTTTTTCTTCCCCCGTACCATAAAGCACAGCGTTTTTTACCTCGTCAGATAAATCCTTCCAAGGGGTATTTATATCAAAACCAAACTTGCGAGCAAGTCCGTCGTAATACATCATAGCAAGTGTGCTGCCGTCGGGATTAAAGTAGGAATTAACACCCCAACCAACCACTTTAATACAGCCGTCAACAAGTGATAAATTTTCGTCACTAATTACAAGACGCGGGTCTATTTTCATAAACACGCCAATACCCGTACAGGTAGGACACGCGCCCATAGGATTGTTAAACGAAAACATGGTAGGCGTAAGCTCGGGTATGCTGATGCCGTGTTCCTCACAAGCATAGCTTTGTGAAAATTGCAGTTCCTCGCCGCCTATTACGTCAATTGACACAAGTCCGCCCGAAAGCGATACGGCAGTTTCAATACTATCGGCCAGTCGCGAGCGAATGTCGGGCTTTATAACAAGGCGGTCAACCACAACCTCTATCATGTGTTTTTTGTTTTTATCTAATTTAATTTCTTCTGAAAGGTCGTAAATATTGCCGTCTACTCGCACGCGAACATAACCCGACTTGCGAACGCGGTCAAATTCTTTTGCATGTTCGCCTTTACGGTTTTTAACGATGGGCGCCAAAATTTGAATCTTGCTACCCTCGTCTAGTTCCATTACCGTATCTACGATTTGGTCGGTTGTTTGCTGGCTAATTTCTTTACCGCAAACAGGACAATGCGGAATACCAACACGCGCGTATAGCAGACGCAAATAGTCGTAAATTTCGGTTACTGTACCAACGGTAGAACGCGGGTTTTTGGAGGTGGTTTTTTGGTCGATAGATATAGCGGGAGAAAGTCCGTCAATACTGTCAACGTTTGGTTTTTCCATTTGTCCCAAGAACTGACGCGCATAACTGGAAAGCGACTCTACGTAGCGTCGCTGACCTTCTGCATATATAGTATCAAAAGCAAGAGAACTTTTACCACTACCCGAAAGCCCCGTAAATACAACAAGCTTATCACGCGGTATTGTAACGTCCATATTTTTTAGGTTGTTTTCCCTTGCGCCCTTTACAATAATTTTATCGTTAGCCAAAAATTTATTCCTCCAAGAATTTATTTGCTTTTTCTTAATTTTTCTATTCTGTCACGCAGGTATGCCGCGTGTTCAAATTCAAGCATTCTTGCCGCTTGCTTCATTTCATTAGTGAGTCGCTTAATAAGATCTTCTTTCTCGGCGCGAGAAAGCTTTTTGTCACTCTTTTCGCCGTCAACCTTAGCGCCAATTTCAATAATATCGCGCACGTCTTTTATAATGGTTTGCGGTACTATGCCATGAGCCTCGTTATACGCTTGTTGAATTGCGCGGCGGCGCTCAGTCTCGCGAATTGCGTTTTCCATAGAGCGAGTGACACTGTCGGCATACATTATAACCTCTCCGTTAGCATTACGCGCGGCGCGACCTATTGTTTGCACAAGAGACGTTTCGCTGCGCAAAAATCCTTCTTTGTCGGCATCAAGTATTGCAACAAGCGATACCTCTGGTATATCAAGACCTTCACGCAGTAGGTTAATGCCTACCAGCACGTCAAACTCGCCAAGACGTAAATCACGAATTATTTGCATACGCTCGATAGTGTCAATATCATAGTGCATATAACGCACCTTTATATCAAGGTTTGTAAGATATTCGGTAAGGTCCTCTGCCATCTTTTTGGTAAGAGTGGTTATAAGCACTCGCTCGCCACGCGCGGTGCGCTCGTTTATTTGCGACACAATGTCGTCAATTTGACCGTCACTTGGTTTTACCGTTACTACAGGGTCTAACAGTCCCGTTGGTCTTATTACCTGCTCTACTATTTGAGCGGCGTGTTCTTTTTCAAAATCGGCAGGGGTAGCCGATACAAATATCGCTTGATTTATGTGTGAGTAGAACTCGTCAAAATTAAGTGGTCGATTATCGTAAGCAGACGGTAATCTAAAACCAAATTCTACAAGATTATCTTTTCTTCCCCTATCGCCGCCAAACATACCGCGCACTTGTGGTAGAGTTACGTGTGATTCGTCGACAAAAAGTACAAAATCATCGGGAAAATAGTCAAGCAGCGTTGACGGTGTGCTACCGGGCGCTCGGCGCGAAAGCACACGAGAGTAGTTTTCGATACCCTTGCAAACACCGATTTCACGTAGCATTTCGATATCGTATTCGGTGCGTTGACGAATTCGTTGAGCCTCTATTAGCTTGCCGTTTTCTTGAAAGAAAGCAACACGCTCTTCCATCTCGTTTTTAAGGTCGGTTAGCGCTTCTTCTAACTTATCTTGCGGTACAATGTAATGCGACGCAGGGTAAATTGCGGTATGGGTTAAAAACTGCTTAACCTCGCCTGTTAAAACGTTTATTTCGCTAATGCGGTCAATCTCGTCACCAAAAAATTCTATACGCAAAGCATTGCCGTAAGAATAAGCAGGATAAACCTCTACAGTGTCGCCACGAACACGAAACTTGTTACGGACAAAGTTAATATCGTTTCTCTCATACTGCAAATCCACAAGTTTGTGAATAAGCTCGTCGCGACTTTTTTCCATACCCGTGCGCAAAGAAATAACCATGTTACGATAGTCGATCGGATTACCGAGCGAATAAATACACGAAACCGATGCCACAATAATAACGTCGCGGCGCTCTGACAAAGCACAGGTCGCACTGTGACGAAGCTTGTCTATCTCGTCGTTTATGGCACTATCTTTTTCGATATAGGTATCAGTACCGGGTATATACGCCTCGGGTTGATAGTAGTCGTAATAGGAAACAAAATACTCCACCGCATTTTCGGGAAAGAATTCTTTAAATTCGCTACAAAGTTGTGCGGCGAGTGTTTTATTGTGCGCGAGAACGAGTGTTGGGCGGTTTACTTTTTCGATAATATTCGCCATTGTAAAGGTTTTACCACTACCCGTAACACCCAAGAGAACCTGCTCTTTGTCACCGCGGTTTAAACCGTCAACCAATTTTTCAATAGCCTCGGGTTGATCACCCGTAGGTTTATATTTGCTATGCAAAACAAACTTGTCCATACACTCACCTCACAAAATAATTATTCACATTATATTATATAACATTATTTTAAAAAATCAAATAAATATTATAACATAAACAGTATATTCTAATAAGTGTTTATGTACCCCATTATTTTTTCAAGATTTTTTATTACAACCTCTTCTGCATTTTCGCGACCTAAATATTCGAACTCGCTTAAAACGTCTTTGATGGGTATTGTTTGTTCGCTATGCTCGTCAAAGCAATTGAAATTGGGGGGTAATTTTTTTATAGTTCTTTCGTTATTGGGTTTCATTAACTCAACGTTGCTTATCGCTAATACTGGTACATTAAAAACGTGACCTAATTCTAATATTCTTTTATTTATATCTCGTTCTTGGTCGTCTATCGCGGTAAATATTTCTAAAAAATCATAAAACTCGACCATTTTTTTATAATCTTTTGCGTAATCCCACCACCATTTTAACTCGTTAAATACTTCGCCGTGGTCACCGGTAGAACCAATCAATACGTCCGCCCTGTTTTGCATAAGCAAATCAAAATTTAGCAATTCACAACTCGTTAATAATTCATCTGATTTTAACGTTGCGGCTAATTCTTTAAGTACTTTAATACCGTTATCGTTTTTAGCAATCAGTGTAAGCGCATAGCCTTTTGTTTTTATTGGTTGTGTAAAGTTCTCAAACGGCAGATCTACCCTATAAATCATTTTTTTAATATCGCTCATAAACATTGCTCCTTTTTAAATACAAAAAATTCCATAGCCTTTGGTATAATAAAAATACCATAAGCTATGGAATAAAAATGGTGCATAATTGTTACTCTATTTCAAAAGTGTTAGAAACAAGGTTTTCGACAACGATGCGGTACTCGCCTTTTTCTAATGGTAGATAAAAATAATCATCAAGTTTTATTTCGCGTGTTTCGCTTTCTCCCGCGGGTAAGCAAAGCGCCATGTCGGTCCAAGCGTGTTCTATCTTTGTACCCACGCGTTTCCACACATCGTCAACTTTTTTGTGCAACGTAAAGCAATCATGAGAAGAGTTTATCCAGCCGTCTTCTTCACTAGCGTTTGTTATGGTATAGCGAATAATAGTATCATCGGCAGTGTATTTTTCTTTTTCAGTAGTGATTTTTATATTTTCATAAGCGCTTATTTCATAACTCAAATCATAAAGCTTGTTGACGTTTTTTATTTCTTCTGCGTTTTCGCCACAAGCCGCTAAAAGCAAAAGTGCCAATGCAATAAAAACTATTGATAATCTTTTCATTTTTTACACTCCTTTTTTAAAATAGCCTCTCTTTACAAAGGAGGCTTTTTGTTAGTATATCATAAATGGATTGATAAGTAAACAAAAAGCAGATGCTTTTTGCATCTGCTTTTCATTTATTTTATTCTTGTTATTCCATTAGTCCATAAAGGGGATAATAATAAAGCACTACCCATTTACCATCTGTTGTCTTTATAAATAGCCCATCGTTGTAGTCTTTCATACTCCAAATTTCATCTTTGAGATTTATTCTTTTTTCACGGTATGGCACGTCAATTATCTCAAACTCATCGGCAGTTCCTAAAAATTCGCCTACAACATGCTCCGTCGGGTTAATTCCCACTATACCATAAAGTTTTCCGTTAACCACTATATTGCCAACTCTACCCAACACAACCGTACCGCCATTACCAAGCTTTACAACCAAGACATTATTGCTTTCTTTTACGGTATAAAGTTCTGCTGTAATATCATTAATATGCGATTTATAAGTTCCGTCAAATTCTCGTGCATCTCCAAGATATTTATCTGCTGTAAACAGTTCGGCATCGACAAACATTTGCATATATTGGATTCCGTCAACGACAACCGTACCAAGAACATCGGCTGTGTCATTATCTCCTACAATACCATTTGAACCTTTGCCTACAGTATCTTCACTGTTTGAAGTATTATTGCCACTATTTTCAGGCGGTGTTTCTTGACCTTCACCATACCAATTACCTTCTATTCCTTCAGGCTCGATATAATCTTTTTCGCCGATAACGGTTGAATCCTCAAGTGTTTCGAGTGGATTGCTTTTAAATATATCACCTTTAAAAGCAAATATGCCAACGGCAACCGCCAAGCACATGCTTAATGCTGGTATTGCCACACGCATAATAATTTTCTTTTTTCTTAGCCTTTTTAGTTTATAATCGCCAATTCTTTCAAAAACTGTATTTATCGTTTCGTTATAGTTCTTCATAACTAAAGCCCTCCGTTTCAAGTTGTGTTTTAAGTGCTTTTCGGGCGCGATAGACAAGTGTTTCGGCGTTATGAACCGAAATTTTCATAACTGTCGATACTTGCTTTAAAGAAAAATCCTCAAAATAAACAAGCCACAAAATTTGTCGGTATTCGGGTTTTAATTTGCCGATACACCTATGTAAAACAATCTTGCGTTCCTCTTTAATATATTGTTCTTCAACGCTGTCTTGCGAAACAAGTTCGCCGCAATCATCAATAGAAACTTCGCATTTTCTTGACTTTTTCTTTAAATAATTTAGCGCTATATTGCGGCCGATTGTATAAAGCCAGGTTTTAAAAGTGCCTTTACCCTTGTCACGTGGCTTTTTTGTGCCAAGCAATACAAAAGTGTCCTCTGCAAGTTCCTCGGCAGTATGTATATCTCCGACAATGCTATTAAGGTAAAACACAAGTCCGTCGCGATATTCTATTATTATTTCGGCAAGACCGCTATTGTCACCTGTCTCACGAAAACGGCGGTAGCTACTTGCACCGTTATCCATAGACGCCCTCCTCTCTAAAAGGGTGTTTTTCAAACCCCTTTCACTTATTACACAACAAAACGAGATAAAACCTCACAGTTTTCTTTATTTAATTTTAAAATATTATTATTGATTTTTCAATGCCGTATGTTATAATTTAAAAAAATAAAGGAGTGATTTATGTGAATAGATTTCCTGACAAGGCTAGAGTATGTTTTATCGGTGACAGTATTACCCACAACAATCTTCACGTATCACACGTTGTAGATTATTATCGCGAGCATTTTGCCGACGCAAAAGTAGAGTTTTATAACTGTGGTATTTCTGGTGGCACACTTAACACCACGCTTGCTTGTTTTGATGAAGATACACTTGTATATAACCCAACCGACGCGGTTATTATGATTGGTATAAACGACTCGGCTCGTTGGGCGCTTCCTTTTGAGGGAGAAAATAAATATACCACCATTAAAAACGCGTTTGAAACCTATAAATCAAATTTATCGAAACTTTGCGACAGACTTGAAAATATGGGAGTAAATATCACCCTTTGCACCCCTACCCCTTATGCTGAATACATAGAAAGTGATGAAACAGTATTGCGCGGTGGTTTTGCGCTAATGCAGGCTTACGCCGATTACATACGTGAATTTGCTAAAGAAAAAGGTTACCCTGTTTGTGATTATCACGATTATTTTGTTCGCACTATGCAGACCGAGAGCCTATTTTGCCCCGACTACGTTCACCCGACAAATTACGGTCAGTACCACATGGCAAAGTGCTTTTTAGCGCATCAAGGCTTTGAAATTGGTGAGGAAAAACCAATTAGCGAAGAAGTGCAAAAATGGCACCAAATTGTTGGCGAAATTCGCCACGTATTTGCGACAGAGCATAATATTTTAGGCAGCAGTTGTTTTGCATTACCAGACGAAGAGCGTGCCGCAAGAATTAAAGATTACTACGATAACGAGCAAACCGGTCCTTACGTTGAATACTTTAAACAACTCGCAGAAAAATACCCTAGACTTAAAGCCAAGTTTCAAGAAAACGTACAGTTTGTAATTGATTTTATGAAGAAATAAATGGATATAAAGCAACGTAAACCAAACAGATTAAAAAACTTCAATTATGGACAAAATGGTTCATATTTTATTACTCTATGCACCAAAGAGCGTAAGAAAATTTTAAGCACAATCGTAGGGGACGATGCCCACATCGTCC
>JAFYLD010000030.1 GCA_017537245.1 Clostridia bacterium
AACGGTTAAACCACTCAGCCGCCTTGACTGGCGACGTAAAAGACTTGTAAACGCTTTTACCGCTCAAAAGATTAAAATATATAACCCGCAAACATTTTTTTGACGTGCGATAAACTAATAAAACGCTTTTGAATTTTTTTCGATTACGTCGCGTCAAGCAATATGCGTGACGCGCTTCGTCTAACGTTACGTCGTAATTTTGCATAATCTCGCGCGAGAGTTCTAACAAAAACCAGTGCATTAAAAGTCCTTTTGGCGAGCCGATTTTATTCATTTATCTATGCCCTCTCGAATAATTATCACGCGTTGTGTGTAACAAGCTGCGCCATCGCGTTGAATCCCCGGAAAAAAAATCACACAACGTGTTAATTTTTTAACGTCGTTATATATTTGCGTATAAGCTCGTCAATATCTGAATACGTTTTGACAAACTCTGCAATAATCTCTCTCCCGTCGTCAATAACTACTAAAAAGCGGTTAGCAGACGTGCGCTTGATTATTACTTGTTCTTTAATCTCGATTTTTTGAGGCCGAACGGTTACAGTATATTGCTCAACGCCTGCAAAGTCAGTCCAACACTTATTAAACTCAACCTCTTGCGTCTTTTTTCCAAAACGACTCATAATTGCCGAGCCGTCGCCACCGTATCGCTTGTTTTGAAAATGTTTGTATACGGCAGAACTTAAAGCATCTAATTTTATTCGCATTTTTTGAGCCTCCGAGCGACGGTTATATAAACTCTGCCTTGCTTGCTAGCGCCGTGGTTTTTATAAAACGGCGACACCTCTATAACGTCGTAAATTTTTGAAAGCTCGTTTACTATGTCGTCAATTTCGTGCGGTAGACACATAATTCTAAAATTAATCATCGCTCTACCCCACCGCAACAACAAACATTTTTTTTATTTCAGGAAATCCGCATTGCAAAATATTTTGACGAATTTCTTTTTGCTGCTCTACGTTAAGCCCGATTAAATCGCCCTCGTCGTCAACGCCACCAAAAATAAGGAGGTTGCCGACAAGCTTAGTTTTTAAACTGGGGATTTCTATTGCGGACGGTATCGACTTTTTTAATAAGCCCTCGTCGTCGCAAACAATGTAATAATCGTTAAAACCGATTTTACGTTTTACAATATCGATAGCGTCACACTCAAGCAATTTGCAAAGCTCATTCAACGAGCTGCCGTTTGCTTCTTTTTGGACTTCAACAACGTGCGGTCTGACAGGCTTGCCAGCTTGCAAATAATAAGCTTTAATTTTCTTCATTTTGCTTGCCCTCGTCATTCTCGTCGCCTGGCATATGGTCAGCAAGTTTATCTAATACGTCTAGCATTTTGTTAACAATCTTTAAGACGTTCATACCGCTTGTATGAGCAAGTGCAACCGTTTGACAGCCCTTGTCTAGCAAAATGCTTGCTAAAATGCAGTTAGTATCAAAGTCGCATTTGATTTCGCCTGTTAGGTTGTTTGTGATTGTAATGTGAAACTCTTTTTTGTTTTTTTCGGTCATCTTTGGACCCTCCCTTTGTTTTTACTCTGCATATATGCAGAATTTACTTTATAATACTCTGCACATTTGCAGATGTCAAGTATTTTCTGCAAATTTGTAGTATTTTTTTAAAAAAAGGGGTAAATAATATGTTGAATTATGGTAAAGCACTAAAAGAATGTAGAATTATTAATGGTAAAAGTTTGTTAGACGTTGAACGTGACACCGGTATAAATAACGCAAATATAAGTCGCTGGGAGCAAGGCAAGGTCCTGCCGAATATAGATTTTTGCGTTAAACTTGCGGATTATTACGGCATAAGTCTTGACGAGCTTGTCGGGCGCGATTACGTTACGTCTACCCCTGCCCCAAAAAAATAACAATCCGTATAGAAATTAAATAAAACACCCTAAAATATAGTTGACATATAATATATTATGTGGTATAATTATACCACAGCAAGAAAGGAGGAAATAAAAATGGCACAAATTATACCTATCAGAGATTTAAAAAACACGGCTGAAATTTCTGAAAAATGCAAGGCAAGCAACGAGCCGATTTTTGTAACAAAAAACGGTTACGGCGATATGGTTGTTATGAGTATGGATTTATATACTCGAACAATGGCGGAGGTCGGCATTTTTAAAAAACTTAAAGAAGCCGAGGACGAAATTGAAAGGGGTGCAAAACCTATAAGCGAGGAAGCTTTTTTTGGTGGATTGAGGGCTAAATATGAAAAATTATAAGGTTGAATATTATCCATCCGCCTATACCGACTTGGAAAAAATTGGCGATTACATAGCATTTACGTTATGCGCGCCGGGCGCCGCAATAAATCTTATTGATAAAATTCAGGCGGCTATTGAAAAATTAAAAGCTTTCCCCAAAACGGGCAAAGCGCTTGACGTAGTTTTACCGCTAAAATATGCGTATAGATGGCTTAAAGTCGAAAATTATATGATTTTTTATACGCTAAACGAAAACACCTCTACAATTTCGATTGTGCGCATATTATACGGTGCTTCTGATTACTTATCGGAATTATAATAAATTAGCCGGGCTATGCCCCGGCTTTTTTTATGCTCGCGCTGTCTTACCTTATCCGCCTGCCTACGTTGGCGACGTTGCTGCGGTTAATCTAAAAAATGGAAACGTTGAAAAATCTATCTATCCCATACGCGCGCGCCCGCGCGCATAACGCGTCTATTTTATATTCTTTTCAAAAAGTCTATTCGCAAACAAGTTTCTTTACACTATACACGCAGTGCAAAAATCTTTACAAGGGGGTGTAAAGTTTCTTTACACTATACAAACGCTAATTTTTTATAGTTCGCTGTATAGTGTAAAGTTTTTTTCAGCTTTGCCCTAGTGAAAATTTTTTTACACTATACAACCTATAATGATTTTTTACACTATACAGCGCAAATTGAAACGTGAAAAAATTTTTACTGCTTTTTGCGGTTTTTGTATAGTGTAAAGTTTTTTGTTTTTGCTGTATAGTGTAAAGTTTTTTTCGTATACAGTAAAGATTTTTTACACTATACAAAAAAAAAGAGTAGACTAGTCCTGTCTACTCTTTTTGACTTATTTTTTTATGCTTAGCGCAATACTGGGTGCCTGTTTATTTCGCGTCTAACCGCTAAAAATTCCTCCACCGTTTGCCCTCGTGCGTTTATATTTCGTATAACGTTATCAGTTAAATATGCCTCGTAGCAAACCCAACGTTTGCCGTCGCGCTGCATTATATCCTTTTTTATAAACCCCTCACGCTCAAGCTTCTCGACGGCGTTACGTGCTGTCGGCAAGCTAACGTTGCATAGAACGCTTAAACCTTTAATACTACCGGTATATTTGCCGTAAGTGCCGTTTTCGGTTGCAAAGCGTATGTATGAAAAAATTAAAAGCTCGGTCGGCGTCAGATTAAACCTGACGCACCACGAGGCGGGCATTTTAAACCAAATGTTTGAGTTTAAAAAGTCTTTATACTGCCTACTTTTGATTAATTGGTCTTTTGTCATCAATAATATCTCCTTATAATCGAATTGATTTCACGTTGCGCGTGAATTTTCTTCCGGGCCTGCTCTAGGATGGCGCAGCTTGTTGCACGCAACGTGTGAATTTTTAGACGTTAAACGTCTGACTTAAAGTTTTTGTATAGTTCGAGCGCCTCCGCGAGCTCGTCGGCTTGTCCCACGTGATAAAATTCAGGATTGAGCCTTGCTCTGCCTGAATACTTGTATTTTAGAATGCCCGCTTCAACGAAGCGGTGGATATAATTGCCTACCGTTTGAGGCGTTATTTTTAAGGCTTTTGCAAGCTGCGGTTTTGTCGTTGTGTATATACCGCCTTTACTATCCGAGAGCGAAACAAGCGTAAAAAATAAACGCGTGCCAATGTCAAGCGCTTTAAAGTTTTTTAACGCGTGAACGTTCATTTTTTGCCCTCCTTTCCTTTACACGCTAAGCGTGTAACCGCCTAACGGCGCCATAATTCGCAAAGCCGTGTTTTGCGCATAAATACGCTACCCTACCCCACCTGTAAAATTTGGGTTTCGCCCGATTTTTACTAGCGATTTACCCTGTGGATAACCTGCAAATTATGCTTTCATTCTAGCTAAGCGCATTACAGCTTGATTTTTCATCGCCCTTTACACGCTAAGCGTGTAACCGTCTAACGGCGCCATAATTAGCAAAGACGTGTTTTGCGCATAAATACGCCACCCTGCCCCAACCGCAAAATTGAGGTTTCGCCCGAATTTTTCTAGCGATTTGCCCTGTGGACAACTCGTAAAATATGCATTCATTCTAGCTTAACGCATTTTAGCTTGATTTTTTTCATCGGCTTGCCCTCCGTTCCGCCCCGCGCGCGCCGGCGCGGAATAGTTAAAAATTTTTGCGTCGCTACGCTCTGCAAAAATCGCTACGGCTTACGTCGTAGCTGCTTAGTTTCTACCCTTTTTTTGTGCTCCTTTTTATTTGATAACCCCTTAATATTTTTTGTTTTTCAGGGAAAAAACAAAAAAATATAAAATCTTGAGATAAATAAAAAGGAGCAAAAACAAAGGGTGTTATATATCTACTCGTTACAGCCTTACTGTTGATTTTTTCAGACCGTAGCGACGCAGAATACTTTATTCTGGCTTATTTGCTAATAAGGGATACTTTGACCGCTCTCCCCGGCTATCGTAAACAAATGGAACATCACAAGGGACGATAAAACTGTTTACGTCCGATAAAATAGTGCCCCGCTCTGGGTCACGCTCGATAAACGAGAACTGGTAAAACCCTATATCCTCATTGAACTTTGATAAATTGATATAACACTTTGATAAAAAGGCTGTATTCTTCTCGCCTTTCTTCATAATTTTCGCGTATAGACGCGATAATATCCAGTCTAAGAACTTTGCCCGCATAACCTTTTTGCGGGCTGTGAGGCGAATATTTGAGCTAAAAAGCGCACGCAAGCCTAAAAAAATCTCGCTACCGCGCTGCTCGTCAGCGATAATTCGCATATCAAACCACTGGCGGCAATAGCCTAACGTTTCGTTTTTCTTTATAAATTGCTTTGTATCTTTCTTTTCGTCTTTAGGCAGCCTGCTTTGGCTGTTCGGCAACAAGTTTGCTGTTTCAGACATACTAACGACAAGACTTTCAGGCGGTCTCTTTTTTTGGTCTAAATACGCTATATTAAAATCGTAGCTTTTGCGTCCGCAATACTCAATATCATACGTCGCAGATAAGTTCGGGATTTTGTCCTTGTTTGCTTCGTAAAAAGCATAAGACTGCTTCAAAGCTTGCCAGTCAACGTCGTTTTTTGCCTCTAATTCCGCCGAAAACGGTTTTTTGAGAAAATACCTAAACCGCAAGCCCTCTGACGCATTGAAAGACATATAAAACGCATCGTTTGTTGCGTTGAACGTCTTGCCCGTGCCCTCAGTGCCCTCGTAGACTTTTTTATATCCGCTACCGTCCGTTACCTCGTCTATATGCTTTTTTGCTAGAAAACTAAAGCGCACGCAGTTGCATAGCTTAAAAAATGCTCGTAATGCTAAATAACTTTGAAAACCAACAACCAAAAGTTGCCAGCGCGGGCGCTCTAGCCCATACATTAAAAACCAGTCTAACTCAAATGCGACGTCGTCTATCGTCCAAAACGCGAAGAATAAGCCTATAAAAAGCAAGCCCCAAAAAATATTATATATCCACGTTTTTTTGGTAATTTGCCATAATGACGGCGTTTTTAATGGCTTGTCCTTTTTTATCTCTTGCGTCTGCTTAGACATATAACGATGATAATGACACCAACTACAAACACTGCACTTGCAGAGATTGCAACGCCTGTCCCCTCAGAAATCCACGCAGATGCGTCGTTTAAGAAGTTAGAAAACCAATTTTCTTTTACGGTTACGTCGGCAGCATTTTCGCCGTCGTCAGGATTTTCGTCGGGTGTTTCTTCAGGCTGTTCAGCCTCCCACGCTAAAACCTCGTCGACGGTTGCGTAATAAGCGTCGCCCATCTCTGCATATACGTTCGTTTTATCTACGTCATACGTAAAAAGAACTCTAGCTGTAAATCCGTTTGCAGGATACGTATGATGACCAAACTCACTTGCGGGCATATCGCCTGCAATATCAAAATCGCGTGTTTGAACGAGAATATAATTGATTGAGGTATAATTATAACCAGCAGCAAGCATAAAGCCTTCATCGCCATCAAATTCAGCGCAAACGCAAACATCCTCGCCGTCAGGCAAGCACGTAAAATATATGCAATACGTTTTACCTGCTTCGAACGTTACGCCCTCATCATAACTTTTTGGCAACGCTTTTGCGCATCCGGGTATAACGTCAGCACGTTCAAACCATCCCTCGACCCACCAGTCAGCGTCGTCAATATTTTCGACAGCTGTATACGCGCGGTCATAGGCTGCTTCAGCAACCTCCGTTGCGCTAGCTGCGCCAGTTGCACCAAAAACGACTGACATAATAACTGTTAAAATTGCTAGAAAAAAACTAGCAATTATGCCTAATTTTCTTTTAATCGAATTTGTCATAATTTTTTATTTCCTCCTATTTTTATTCGATTTTATACCGCCGCTATTGCCGCGGAGTTTTACAATAACGATTACAACAGCAACAATCGCTGCAATTACAACAATAGTCGTAACGGTGCCGCCGGTGCTGTTAAAAAATCCGCTTACCGTTTCCCACGTAGTAGAAAACCACTCGCCGACGGTTGCCGTCACGTCCTTAATACCGCCCATAATCTGACCGCCTTGACCGTTGTCGTTGCCTTTGCTTACAAGTCCAGCCGTCGTCGTGCTGTCGGCAAAAATTATAAAGTGTCTTGCTTCGACGCCAGTGGCTAAGCCCGTTACACCGTTCCAAACGCGCTCAAGGAATGAGTATTGATAATCTTTTAAAAGGTTGTCGTATTCAGTCTGATTTAAGAGCTCGTCATATTCAAAACCGTTTATAACGCCGTCAAAGTTTACTTGATTGTCAAAAAGTTCATACCACAACTCGTTTAACGTCTGCGTGCGAGGAATAACAACAAAGCCAAAATATCCGTAAACTTCGTCGGGTGTTAAAAGCAGCTCGTCTAATTCAGGATACGCCGTGTAAATTTTTTGATAAAAAATATGGTTGTAAAGTTCGTCGGTAAAGACGGTGCCGCCGCTAAGAGGCGTATAAAAATCCTCATACGACTTGTTTATATCTAAATAGTAGTTTAGCGCTTTACCGTCAGACGTCGTCGTTTGTATCCAAACGCTATCGTCATATTTTGCTGTGTATATGTTACCCTCAACGTCGTCACGAGTAAAGCCGATAATAACTGACTTGAGGACGTGACGTTCTTCAAAACTTAAACAAGAGCTAATTTCCGAAAACGTTGCACCGTTTTCAGCGTTAAACTCAACGTCCTCGATAACTTTTACAGTTTTCATTGCAAAAGGCGTTGAGCCAATTTGTTTAAGATAATTTACGGTTATATCGCCTATCGTTCTATCCTGTAAAATTGCATTTGCGTAAGCAATTTTCGTCTCGTCGTTGCCGAGCTCGCTTTCAAGACTACCTGCATTTTTAAAGGTTTCTAGCTTGTTATAAATTGAGGTGGACGAGCTTTTAATAGTATAAAGTTGGTGGTTACCTATAAAGCTGTTACCGTCAAAAATAGAGTAATTAAATTTGACGTAATACTCAGTATAAGGCGACGGAACTTTTATATCTATTTCATAGTCACGAACCCGTATCATATGACCTGATAGCGTGCCCGCCCCGCTACAAAAAACAAGCTCGCCGCCATTTTTTTGCGCAATAGTCTCTGCGCTAAGTCCATTTACAACAGTTTTACTATACTGCGTATCAATTGCAGTAACGTGCTCTCTATAGCCAAAAATTTTATGCGCGTTTAACTCTATTTGCTGACCGTCCGTCGTATAAGATTTTTTATACATAAAACTTGCGTCGTGCCAATGGCCTAAAGCATAAGCAGCGACGTCCGTTTCGCTACCGTCTGCATTTTTGCGGACTATCGTTAAACGTCTACCATATTGAAAACTTTCATTCTCCCTATCTGGCTCGTCGTGTGACGGCCCACTATTTAGAGAATAACGCGTATTTATCCAGTTATCCTTGATATGTAAAGTAAATCTTAATCCGTTGCACTCGTCGCCAAAGACGCTTGCACCGTAATCCCACGAAGCTAAACTCGTGCCCTGCCAATTTTTTGTAAAATACTCGTTGTTAGTATAGAACGTGGAAGCGCTTGCGCTGTGTTGCGCTGTCGGCAAGAAAATACCTAAAAACGTTAAAAGCGAAAAACAAACGCTTAACGCTGTGATTAAAATTGTTTTGATACGTTTTGTCATAATTTGACCTCTTTATTTATTCAAACTTGCGCATAAACCACGCAAAAATTTTTATAACTGTTTCAATAATAGGAATACCGAAAAAGACTATCGCCCATATCCCTGCAAGAGCCAAAAGCTCTGAGAGGACGCCACCGCTAGAAAAAGACGCTAAAAGCTCCAAAATTTTCGGGAGCAGTTTTAGCGCTTTTCTAACCAGCGTCAGGCACGTTGTAAAAATGCCTGCTTGCATATTATTCCGCCAAGACCGCAACGCACGCAGTAGTCGGCTCGTCGGTGGTTGTCTTATCTTCAGAGCTAAACAAATTTTTAGCAGAAGATGAAACAACAATCAATGACGAGATAATACCCAAAATAATAGCAAGTTTTTTGACCCAACCTTTCATTGCTCTTTACTCCTTTTTTTGTATTTCCTCCGTCAGACTCGACCTGACAGCACGCCTACGTGGAGAGGATATGCGCTGAGGCAGTTACGACCCCGCCTCAGCATTTTTGAGGAGATATTCTTGATGAAAAAACTCATCACTATGACCTATTTTGCAAAATACTCAAAACCGACCTCGAAAAAATTGCCGATTTTTTCTATCGTCGCGTCGTCAGGCAAGTAAACACCTGACCGCCACTTTGACACCGTTTGTTGTCTAACGTTTAAGAATTCAGCTAGTTTCCATTGAGGAACGTGCGTTTGTCTAAACAGTCGACGCAGCGCTCTTGCAAAGTTGTTGCATATTGCAGCGTGCTCAAGCGCTTTTGGCTCCTCTATTAATTCGTTATGCCCGAAACGGTTAAACCACTCAGCCGCCTTGACTGGCGACGTAAAAGACTTGTAAACGCTTTTACCGCTCAAAAGATTAAAATATATAACCCGCAAACATTTTTTTGACGTGCGATAAACTAATAAAACGCTTTTGAATTTTTTTC
>JAFYLD010000031.1 GCA_017537245.1 Clostridia bacterium
AGAGCTTTTAAACAAAAACTCCTTTTTTTTAAACATATTTGCAATCTTTTTACCCTAACAAAACGTCTAGTACCAACATTACGCAAAAGCCGACAAGCATTGAGTAGGTTGCTCCACGTTCACTACCGTGGGCGTGAGTTTCGCTAAGCATTTCGTCACTGACAACGTAAAGCATTGTGCCGCCCGCAAAGCTGAGCGCTACCGGCAAAATTACCGATGCAACGTTTACTGCCAAATAGCCGATAAGCGTACCTATAATCTCGACAAGTCCCGTACCGATTGCGCAAAGCAAGGTCTTTTTAGGACTGATTCCTGCCGCTAGCATTGGCGCGATTATAACCATGCCTTCAGGAATGTTTTGAAGCGCGATGCCACTTGCAATAAGCATTGCTTGACCGGGGTCGTCATTACCAAAACCAACGCCTGCCGCAATACCCTCCGGTAAATTGTGAATAGCGATTGCCAACACAAAAAGCAAAACTTTATTAAGATTTGCGTTGTTGTGACTTTCGTTATCTACGCCTGCAAGTCTATGCAAGTGAGGAATTAGTTTGTCCATCAAATTAAGGCAGATAGCGCCCGCAAAAATGCCGACTATTGTAAGGGAAAGTCCCTTTATTCCGCCACCGCCTAATTCTATCGATGGCAAAACAAGACCGATTACCGATGCTGCAAGCATAATACCCGCCGCAAATGATAAAACGATATCAGAAAATCTGTGTGATACTTTTTTAAAGGTAAAACCTATTACTGCGCCAAATATCGTTGCCATACCAACGCCTAGCGCCGTTATTAAAACAAGTTCCATTTTTTGTCCCCTATAGATATTCTTTTACGTCGTCATAACCATAAAGCAAAAAATCTTTGTTATGACAATCGGACGAAAAGATAAGTTTTTTGCCGTTTTGTTTAAAGTAATCAATTATTTCTTTTGACGGGTACGGGTGATTTACGTGTCCGCGCGCCATTCCGCCTGTGTTTATTTCTACCACGGCGGGTGTTTTTATAATAGCATCGGCGGCCTTTTTCCAAGCCGCAATATAGCGCGGATGATTTACGTCAAATAGGCTTCCGTCGGCATTATATTTTGTAATTAAATCAAAATGACCTATTACGTCGCATTTAAGTTTATTATAAAGGTCGGCAACCGTATTATAATAATCCTCAATATATGCGTAATAATCACCGCCATAGTGTTTGTTAACCGCGTCTATTTGAACTTGACGGCTATAGTCTATACAAAGATATTCCCCATCTTTAAAAAGGTAATGCACCGAACCTAAAATATAGTCGTAACCATCCATAGGCTCTACGCTGTGATAATCATATTCTATGCCTAAAAATATTTCTATTTTGTCTTTGTATTTCTCTTTAAGACGGATTATTTCTTTTTTATATTCTTCGGTACCCTCGCGAGTCATACAGGGCTCTAGGTCAAACTCAGTATAAGAATGTCCCGAAAAGCCAAGCTTTGAAAACCCTAGCTCTATCGCCTTTTGTATCATTTCCTCTGCGGTGCTTTTGCCGTCGCAGTAGGTGGTGTGCGTGTGAAAATTATATAACATTATTTTGTCATCTTTTCTTGTTTTACTTTGTGGTCGATTATATGACGAGATGCAAGCTCACGGTGAACGTCCTCGACTGTTATACCCATTTGAACCATAAGCACCATTGCGTGATAAGCAAGGTCTGCAAGTTCATAAACAGTTTCGGCCTTATCGTCTGCCTTACCTGCAATGATAACCTCGGTACATTCTTCGCCCACTTTTTTAAGTATTTTGTCAATACCCTTTTCAAAAAGATAGGTTGTGTATGAACCTTCGGGTTTATCGGTCTTGCGACCTACAAGCATATCATAAAGATTTTGCAAAGAAAATTCGTGCAATTCATCACTGTGCCATACCTCGTTTGTAAAGCAAGAATCGGTACCCTTATGGCAAGCAGGACCGTCCTTTTCGACAACTACTACCAAAGCGTCGTTATCGCAGTCGGCGGTAATGCTTACTATGTGCTGATAGTTGCCGCTGGTCTCGCCTTTAAGCCAAAGTTCTTGGCGTGAACGGCTATAAAAACAGGTTAAACCTTTTTCCATAGAGATTTTAAGGCTTTCTTTGTTCATATATGCTACGGTCAAAACCTTTTTGGTAATTGAGTCTACAACTACCGCCGGGATTAAACCTTTTTCGTCAAATTTAAGTTGGTCAATATTTATCATAATTATAACCTCACAATGATATCATTTCTTTTTAGTTCTTGTTTAAGGTCGGGAATTGCTACCTCGCCAAAGTGAAAAATAGAGGCCGCAAGACCTGCGTCTATGTCGGGAATTTCTTTGAACAAATCTACAAAGTGCTGCATATTACCAGCGCCACCCGATGCAATAACCGGCACGTTTACCACGTCGCAAACGAGTTTAAGTAATTCTATGTCAAAGCCGCCCTTTACACCGTCGGTATCGATAGAATTTACTACTATCTCACCGGCACCATTAGCGACGCCTTGTTTAATCCAGTTTATTGCTTCAATGCCTGTGTCCTCGCGTCCGCCTTTTGCAAACACGTGGAACGCGCCGTCAACGCGTTTTATATCTACCGACAAAACAACGCACTGGTCGCCATACTTACGAGCCGCATCGCGAATAAGAAGTGGATTTTTTATAGCGCCCGAATTAACGCTAACTTTATCTGCGCCGCATTTAAGCACGCGGTCAAAGTCGTCAACTGTGTTTATGCCACCGCCAACGGTTAGCGGAATAAAGATTTCACTAGCAACTTGAGTTAATATATCGGTAAAAAGTTGTCTACCCTCAAAAGATGCGGTTATGTCGTAAAACACAAGTTCATCGGCCAAACTGTCAGAGTAAAGACGCGCAAGCTCGATTGGAGATGATACGTCGTTTAGCCCTTTAAAATTTGTTCCTTTTACTACTCTGCCGTCTTTTATGTCAAGACAAGGAATAATTCTTTTTGTTATCATAAAGCCGCCTCCAAAGCGTCCTTTAGGTTGATTGCGCCTATGTAATAAGCCTTGCCTATTATTGCGCCGTAAATATTCATCTTGCGAAGTTCTTTAACGTCGTCAAGACTTGAAACACCGCCCGATGCGGTAATGCACATAGAATATTTTTGTGACAATTCGCGATAAAGTTCAAGGTTAGTACCACGCATTGCGCCGTCTTTTGAAATATCGGTACAAATAATATACTTAACGCCAATTTCCTGCATTCCCAATAAAAAGTCCTCAAGTGTTACTTGCGACTTTTCTAGCCAACCTTTTATGGCGATATAACCGTCTTTAACGTCGGCGCCAACAGCAATTTTGTCGCCGTGTTTTGCTACCGCCGCTTTTAAAAACTCGGGGTTTGTAACCGCCGCAGTACCCAAAATAACACGACCTACACCGGCATCAAGATATTTATCTACCGTTGCCATATCACGAATACCGCCGCCGATTTCTACAAAAAGGCTAGTTTCGGTTGCGACCTGGCGCACAATATCAATATTGGGTGTGGTGCCGTCTTTGGCGCCCTCTAGGTCAACCATGTGAATATGGGTAGCTCCCGAATTTTCAAAATCGCGGGCAATCTCGATAGGATTATCGCTATACACCGTCATATTTTGGTAGTCGCCCTTAAAAAGACGAACCGCCTTTTTATCAAACAAATCTATTGCAGGAAAAATTATCATAAAAAATATTACTCCATTTCACAAAAAGCACGCAAGATATTTAGTCCTACCTCACCGCTTTTTTCGGGATGGAACTGGCATCCCATAACGTTATCTTTTTGTACTGCGGCGGTAAGTTCTTTGCCGTATTCTGCAGTGGCAATTACGCTATCGTCACAGTCGCTAGCATAAAACGAATGAACAAAATAAACGCAATCGTCGGGTTTTATGTATTTAAACAAATCACTTTCACGAGTAAAATGCAAAGCATTCCAACCAATGTGTGGAATCTTTAAATCACTGGGGATGGTATCTTTCATAGGCACAATACTACCCTTTAAAAGTCCTAGGCCCTCGTGACAACCGTATTCGTAACTACGCTCAAAAAGCATCTGCATACCAAGGCATATACCCATAAGTTTTTTGCCTTTTTTAGTTTCGGCAATTATAACCTTATCAAGACCGCTATCGCGAAGTTTGCGCGCCGCGTCTTCAAAAGCGCCAACACCTGGTAGGATTATTCCATCAGACTCGGCAATTACTTTTGGATCGGCAGTGACGGTAATATCGGCGCCTATCTTTTTAAAAGAAGATATAAGCGAAAAAAGGTTACCAACGCCATAATCAACTATCGCTATCATGCTATAACACCTTTCGTTGAAGGAATATCGTCGGCAAAAGCCTTGTCGATAGCTACCGCGGTACGAAGAGTGCGAGCGATTGACTTAAAGCAACCTTCGATTATGTGGTGAGAATTCTCGCCAGCAAACTTAACCATGTGGGTAGTAATGCCCGAATTATACGCAAACGCGCTCCAAAACTCGTGATTAAGCTCGGTATCAAAATCGCCCACCTTTTCGGTTGGCATTTCTACTTCGTAGTAGCAACCGCCTCTGCCCGAAATATCAACTGCGGTAAGAATAAGCGACTCGTCCATAGGAAGTGTCGTATCGCCGTAACGGTTAATACCCTTTTTATCACCTAAAGCTTCTTTAAAAGCTTGTCCCAGAGCGATGCCGATATCTTCGGTAGTGTGGTGATAGTCAACCTCTATATCACCCACACATTTAACGGTCATATCAAATCTGCCGTGACGGGCAAAAAGAGTTAGCATGTGATCCAAAAAAGGACAACTTGTGTCACAAGTTGATTCACCCTTACCGTCAAGATTGATGGTTAGTTTTATATCGGTTTCTGCAGTTTTTCTTATAATTTCTGCGCTTCTCATTTTAATTCTCCTTAAGTATTAGAGATATTGTTTCGATTAGTTTTTGCATTTGTTCTAGCGTACCAATTGTGATACGGTTATACTGACAAATGCATTCTTTGGTAAAATGACGAACCAAAATACCACGATTTTTAAGTTCGAGATAGAGTTTTTCGCCGTCTATTTTATCACTTTTTGCAAAAACAAAGTTTGCTTTAGACTCTAGAACTTCAAAACCTAGTTTTTTAAGTTCGTTAACCGTCCATTCGCGATTTTCGATTATTGTTTTACAATTATCCATATAATAGTCGTTGTCAATAAGCGCCGCAGCACCCGCCGCATCGGTCATGCGATTGACGTTATATGGGTTGGTAGAATATCTTATTGTGTTAAGGTCGGCAATAAGTGATTTATTACCGATTGCAAAACCTAATCTAGCGCCCGCCATAGAGCGAGATTTTGAAAAGGTTTGTACCACAAGAAGATTATCATACTTATTAATAAGCGATACAGCGCTCTTTGCGCCAAAATCTACGTACGCTTCGTCTATTATAACAACGTTATCGGGATTTGACTTGACTATTTTTTCAATATCTTCTATTGAAAGCGCAATGCCCGTAGGCGCGTTAGGATTTGCAATAACTACCGTCTTGTTTACGCCAATATAATCGTTTATATCAATTGTAAAGTCGCTTTTAAGCGGAACCTCGGTATAAGGAATACGATTAAGCTCGGCAAAAACGGGATAAAATCCGTAAGTAATATTTGGAAATAACAATGGACTTTTATCGTCGGCAAACGCCATAAACGCAAAGTTAAGTACTTCGTCAGAACCGTTTGTTACAATAACTTGGTCAAAATCCACACCATATATTCTTGCTAGTTCCTTGCGAACGCTAGTGCACTCGGGGTCGGAATAAAGCTGTAACTTTTGGCTTTCTCGCAAAACTGCGTCACTTACTGCCTTTGACGGAGCAAATGGCGACTCGTTTGTATTAAGCTTTATATACTGCATATCCTTTGGTTGTTCACCGGGGGTATATGGAGTTAAATTTTTAAGATTTTCTGTAAAAAATTTGCTCATTATTTATCCTCAAATCTAATGGTAGCGCTACGTGCGTGTGCATCTAAGCCCTCTTTTTGCGCAAAGTAAGATACCTTGTCTGCTACTTTTTCTAAAGCGTCGGCAGTAAAGTAGGTAAACTGTGATTTCTTTACAAAATCATCTACCGAAAGCGGAGAAGAAAATCTTGCAGTACCGCTTGTTGGTAAGGTGTGGTTAGGACCTGCAAAATAGTCACCCAAAGCCTCTGGGCAATATTTGCCCATAAAGATAGAACCAGCGTGCTTAACCTTATCAAGATAATCGAAAGGATTATCTACACAAAGTTCTAGATGCTCCGGAGCAATTTCGTTTGCAATATCAATTGCAAGCATCAAGTTGTTTTCGGCAACGATAATCTTACCGTTATTATCAATAGAAGCGCGTGCAATCTCGGCACGTGGAAGTTCCGGTATTTGAATCTCGAGCTCGGCGCTTACCTTTTGGGCAAACTCGCGGCTATCGCAAACAAGCACTGCACTTGCCATTTTGTCGTGCTCGGCTTGGCTAAGTAGGTCTGCCGCTACAAATCGTGGGTTTGCGCTAGAATCAGCAACAACCAAAATTTCGCTAGGACCGGCTATCATATCGATAGACACTTTGCCAAATACCTGCTTTTTAGCTTCGGCAACAAAGGCATTACCTGGACCTACTATTTTATCTACCTTTGGAATAGACTGTGTACCATACGCTAGCGCTGCTACCGCCTGCGCGCCGCCTACTTTAAAGATGCGGTCAACACCAGCAATTTTAGCCGCCGCCAAGATTACAGGATTAACCTTGCCCTCGGCATTTGGTGGAGTTACCATAACAATCTCGCTACAACCTGCGATTTTAGCAGGAATGCTGTCCATAAGCACGGTTGAAGGATATGCCGCAGTACCACCCGGTACGTAAAGACCTACCTTTTCAATAGGAGTTACCTTTTGACCGGTAACCACTCCGTCTTGTTCGTTTATGATAAAACTGTTTCTAACTTGTTTTGAGTGAAAAGCACGAATTTTTACCGCTGCTTCTTCAATTATTTTTACAAACTTATCGTCAACCAAAGAGAATGCTTCATCGATTTCCTCAGCGGTAACTTCGAGACTCGTGAGATTTGCTTTGTCAAACTTTAAAGCATATTCAAAAATTGCCTCGTCGCCGCGATTTATTACGTTTGCAATAATGTCGCTAACAATACCCTCTACGTTTGTCGCTATATTGTCGCGGGCAAAAATTTCTTCGTTAGAAACCTCGCCGTAGTTATAAATTTTAATCATTGTTTTTCACCTGATTTTTGATAGACTCTACTATTTTTTCAATATCTGTACCCTTAAATTTAAAGCTTGACTTGTTTGAAATAAGTCGCGCGCTTATTGGTACGATTGTGGATTTAACCTCTAGATTGTTTTCTTTTAAGGTTGTGCCTGTTTCTACGATATCAACGATAACGTCCGATAGTTTTAAGATAGGGGCGATTTCGATTGAGCCGTTAAGCTTAATAATATCGATCTCGCGACCGAGTGACGCATAATAATTTGCCGCTATGTTGGTAAACTTGGTAGCTACCTTAAGTGTTTTTTGTCCGTCATCGTGAAAATCGCAAGGAGCGGCTACCGCCATACGGCATTTGCCCAAATCTAGATCTAAAAGCTCGTAAACGTCGGGGGCATATTCAAGCAAAATATCTTTACCCGCTACACCAATGTCGGCAGCGCCACGTTCAACGTAGATTGCAACGTCGGAAGGCTTTACCCAAAAGTAACGAACCTGTTTTTCTTCATTTTCAAAAATAAGCTTACGGTTGTTTTCTTTTATCGAGGGGCACTCGTAACCCGCCGCTTCAAACATAGCGTAAACCTTTTCACCAAGTCTGCCCTTTGGCAATGCAACGTTAAGCATTTTATACCCCTCCTCTTATATCGTTTAGTTCTTTGTACCTAATCTTACCAACGTCGGCATTTTGTACCGACACGGTTTTACCGCAAGCCACAATTTGATTTACTGTGTCAATCAAAAGTTGGTTGTCGGTTTTGCCATCGCAAAGCAATAAAACGTCGATATCAAAATTTTGCTTTTCGCGTGGTAAATCTTCAAGCAGGTCAAGATAAATAGCAAAACCAATAGCACCTGATTTTCTACCCATTTTATAGAGCAGATTATCATACTGACCGCCCGAAAGCACGCTTTGTGACAAGCCGTTTATATAGCCTTTAAATACAATACCATTGTAATAATTCATATCGCTCACGGCGGAAAAATCAAATTTTATTTTACCACTGAAAGATAGATTGTCAAGCATATTAGATAATGTTCTTAATATATTTATATTATCTTTACCTATATTAACGTTTTCGTCTTCCAATTTTTGCAAAACTGCGTTTCGTTCTCCATAAATTGAAACAAAATTTTGTAGCGCTATTTTATCAAGCTCTGCTACGTTGTTTTCGTCGCAAATACGCGCAAGGTCATGGCTATTTTTATCAGAAATAAATTTAATAGCCTCTGCCTTAAAGTTAGCGTTTTTACAAATATTGTCAAGTAGTGATGAAATAAGTCCCAAGTGTGATACTTCTAGCACAAAATCATCTGAAATAAGCGCTAGACTCTCGGCCGCCATAACAACCATTTCATATATATCGTAAAGCGATATGTCACCTATACACTCAACACCCGTTTGCATAATCTCTTTAAACTGGTGGGTATTTTCAGACACACGATAAACGTTTTCGTTATAGCAAACCTTTTGCTTGAAGCCTTCTACGTCTTCACCGTTTTTTATGATAGAAAGTGTTACGTCAGGTTTAAGGGCGAGTAGCTTACCGCTAGTATCATTAAAAGCGATGATTCGGTCACTTACCAAAAAGTCCTTGTTTTGAATATAAAATTCATACTCTTCAAACTTACTCATTTTAAACGGCTTATAACCATATTTTTCATAAAGCTCACGAAGGGCAAATATTGCCTTTTCGTCATTTCTTAAAATATTGCTGTTAATCATTGACTTCACCCTCACATCTGCTAATAACTATATCGTAACCGCCGCTACCGTATTCGCAACATTTGCTAACTCGGCTTATCGTTGCGGCGCTAGCTCCCGTTTCTTTGGTTATCTTAGTATAACTTACGCCCTTTTTAAGCATCTTTGCTACCGATAATCTTTGTGAAATATCAAGCGCTTCTTTGATTGTGCAAATATCTTCCAAAAAAGCGTAGCACTCCTCTTTGGTTTTTAGCGACAATAATGCGCTACATAATTCGTCTGTGCTTTGGTTATGCCAATTACTCATAATTTTCTCCCTTTCGCATCACTTTAGTGTGCTAATGCGTTAATGCATTGAATTATACTACTCTATTCACCCTTTGTCAAGCATAAAAACTAATAAAATATTAATATATGAAAATATTTTTTCATTTTTTGAAAAAAATGCTTGCATTTTAAAATGTTTTGTGGTAATATAATGTTCGCTATGTGACCGAAAGAGATATCGGTCGATTAAAAAAGGAGGTGCAACCAATGGCAAAATGTGAAATTTGCAGCAAAGAAATTGCTTTTGGTATTCAGGTTTCTCACTCACACAGACGTTCAAACAGAACATGGAAACCAAATGTTAAAAAGGTAAAGGCTATCGTTGATGGTTCACCCCGTCGCGTTAACGTTTGCACTCGTTGCCTACGTTCAGGTAAGGTTACCAGAGCTATCTAATCAATTCTTTGAATTAAAAGTCCCGTGTATGTTTTTACACGGGCTTTTTTCTTATATAAAACAAGGAGCACAATTATGATAAAAGCAGTTTTATTTGATCTTGACGGCACTTTGGCCGATTCACTTATAGACCTAGCAGACGGTGTTAACCGCGCTATCGCATCAAAAGGCTTTCCTACCCACGAGGTAGAAGCATTTAAATACTTTGTTGGTGACGGCATACCAAAGATGATTGAACGCGCATTGCCAGAAAGCAATCGTGATGCCGCTACCATAAACGAAATTAAAGATATTTTTCTACCCTATTATGCTATTCACTATGCTGATAACACCTACGCGTACGCTGGTATGCCAGAACTTGTAAACACCTTAAAATCACAGGAATTTATCGTAGCAGTAGTTACAAACAAGGAACAACACATGGCAAACGAGGTTGTAAAATCCCTTTACGGCGACGTGTTTGACCTAATTTTTGGCAAACGCGATGGTATTCCTGCAAAGCCAGACCCAACCGCAGCATTAATGGCTATGAAGGAACTAGGAGTAACCCCCGAGGAATGTGTGTTTATCGGCGACTCGGGTATGGACGTTGCAACTGCCGTTAACAGCGGTGCCGTTCCTGTTGGCGAACTTTGGGGATTTAGAAAAGAAGATGAACTTCTTGAAAACGGAGCAAAATACATTATTCGCCAACCACAAGAACTTTTAGACATTATAAAGGAACTTAACAAATGAGCGCATCCTATCGTTCTACAAAAATTGCCTGTTTTGTTGGTTTTGTAGTACAAGCAATTATAAACAACTTTTTACCGGTTCTTTTTATTATATTTTACAGCAAACCATATAACCTTAACTATGAACAACTAGGTCGTCTTTTATTCATAAACTTTTTTGTTCAGCTTATAGTTGACGCTTTGACACCAGTTGTTGTTAAAAAAATTGGTTACCGTGGAGCATCGGTTGCCTGTCACGCGCTAGCGGCCACGGGACTTTGTATGCTGGGTATTTTACCTTGGCTGTTCCCTAGCTACATATACACCTGCCTTGTTGCATCAATCATTGTTTACGCGGCAGGTAGCGGCATAATCGAAGTGTGTATTAGCCCTATCGTGGAAATGTTACCGGGTGATAAAAAGGGTGCGGATATGGCTTTTTCTCACTCTTTTTATTGTTGGGGACAAATGTTTACAGTGCTTGTATCTACACTGCTAATCGCGGTAATTGGCGAAAATTATTGGCATATAATACCTATTATTTGGGCAATTATTCCGCTGGTTAATATGTTTAATTTTATGCGTGTGCCAATAGTAGAAGTCCCCGAAGAAAGCGCTGGTAAAACAGCTAAAAAGCTATTCAAAAATCGTGACTTTTGGATTTTTATAGTAGTAATGGTTTGCGCGGGCGCTAGCGAAATAACCATGGCAGAGTGGGCGTCTATTTTTACCCAACAAGCTTTGGGCGTTAGCAAAACTGTGGGTGATTTATTAGGCCCATGCGCATTTGCAGTTTGTATGGGTAGCGGCAGAGTTATATTTGGACTTTTAGACGGCAAATTTAACCCAAAGCGGGCGCTTATCATAAACAATATACTTTGTGTTGCGTGCTACGTAGGAGTTGCGATTTGTAATATTAACTGGCTTTCTCTTGTAGTTTGCGCGCTTTGCGGATTTACAGTTAGCCTTTCTTGGCCCGGTACTTACTCTATGGCAGCGCGCCATTTTACCACAGGCGGTACGCTTATGTTTAGCGTGCTAGCGCTTAGCGGTGACCTAGGTTGCTCAATGGGACCCTGGATTATGGGAATTGTCGCAAACAACACTAACCTAGAAACCGGATTTTTAGTATCAGCTATTTTCCCTGCAGTTATGGTAGCGGTACTTCCCTTCCTTAGAAAAGAAAAATGTTGAAAAAACGCGTAATATAGTTTACAATATAAAAAAACACTATTACCTTTGAGGTGAAAAAGATGAAAAGAGATGACCACTTAAGCTGGGACGAATATTTTATGGGCATTGCGTCGCTTTCTGCACTTCGCAGTAAAGACCCTTCTACTCAAGTTGGCGCTTGCATCGTAAACGAGGAAAAACGCATACTCTCTATGGGTTATAATGGTATGCCACACCACTGTCACGATGACGAATATCCTTGGGATCGCGGTGAGGGACTTGACTCAAAGTACCTTTACGTTTGCCATGCCGAGCTTAACGCAATACTTAACTGCAATACCTCATCGGTTCGCGGTTGCACAGTTTACGTTACACTATTTCCATGCAACGAGTGTACCAAAGCGATTATTCAATCAGGCATTAAAGAAGTTGTATATATGTGCGACAAATATGCCGACACCGACAGTGTAAAAGCGTCTAAGCGTATGCTTAACAGCGCCGGCGTTATTTATCGTCAATATACCCCAACCAACAAAGAAATCAATATCAAACTATAAAAAGAAATCACCAGCCTAATAAGGTTGGTGATTTTGCGCTTTTTTGCCAATAATTATATTGTCTTTTTAAAATTTTCATTATATAATGAACTTACTAAAACTAGCGAGGTAACGCGTATGATAGGCTTTGATATAGGCGGTACTAAATGTGCCGTAACTATAGGTGAAGAAATCGATGGTATATTACATATAAAAAATAAAATGGTAACTGCCACCGACCACAGTATTTCGGCATACGAAATGATTGATAAAATGTGCGACATGGCGGCAGAAATGACCGATGATTTTAGCCACATTGGTATTAGCTGCGGCGGTCCGCTTGATAACAAACGTGGCGTTATAATTTCACCGCCAAATCTACCTACCTTTAGAGATATCGAAATTGTAGATTACCTAAAGAAAAGATATGGCGGATTCGTTCGTCTCGAAAACGACGCCGATGCTTGCGCTTTTGCCGAGTGGAAATATGGCGCAGGAAAAGGTTGCCAAAATATGGTCTTTTTAACCTTTGGTACAGGGCTAGGAGCAGGTCTAGTACTTGGCGGCAAGTTATATACCGGCGCTAACGGAAATGCCGGTGAGGTAGGTCACGTTAGACTACGCGATACAGGTCCTATCGGTTTTGGAAAAAAAGGTTCTTTTGAAGGGTTTGCAAGTGGCGGCGGTATTGCCCAAATGGGAAAAACGGCGGCGCGTGAACAACTGTCAAAAGGCATTGTCCCCTCTTACTGTAAAAGCATTGATGAATTAGATAACGTTACGGCGCGTACCATTGCCGAAGCAGCATATAGTGGCGACCAAACCGCTATTGACGTTTACCGCAAATGTGGCGAGATGCTGGGTTTTGGACTATCTATAATCATTGACGTATTAAATCCCGAACGAATAGTTATTGGTAGTATTTACACTAGAAGTAGTGATTTACTTAAAGAAACAATGCTAGAGGTTTTAAAACGCGAGGCTTTGGCCCCTTCACTTGCGGCGGTAGAAATTTTGCCGGCTACACTCGGTGAAAATCTTGGCGACTATGCTGCTTTATCACTCGCCGCTGATAACCACTAAAAAGGAGAAAAGTTATGAAACAGTTAATAGATTTAAGCGGTAAATGGGATTTATATTTGGCACCGCATAATCAAGTAAAAGAAACCGAATATGAATTTAACATTCTTAATATCAAGAAACTACCAAAGAATATAGATTTTACAAAAATTGATGCCGAAGTGCCAGGTAACTTTGAATTAGATATGCAACGCGCAGGATTACTCCATGATATTTTTATGGGTACTAATACTCTCCTTTGCCAAGAGTATGAGAACAGGCACCTTTGGTATGTAAAAGAGTTTAACCTTGACGAAATACCAACAGGCGACGTGTTTTTGCGATTTGAGGGTATTGATACCTTTGCAAAAATTTATCTTAACGGTGTATGCATAGGTAGTTGTGATAATATGCTTATTGAGCATGAATATCCCGTTCAAGAAGATTGGATGAATTACTTAAATTTAGGAAAAAACCAAATTATTGTTCATATTTACCCTACTGCTATAAAAGCACGCGAATTTGAAGGCACACCGCTTGCTGTTGGTCTTCCTTATAACGAGGATTCATTACACGTAAGAAAAGCGCCTTATATGTTTGGTTGGGACATTATGCCACGTACCGTATCAGGCGGTCTTTGGCGCGGTGTTTCACTTATCGAAAAACCCAAGCATCGAATCGACAGCTTTTATCTCGGCACTTCTACTATGAACCTTCAGTGGAATGCCGCTACCCTTTCGGGTCAAATCCGTATTCATACCGACGATGACCTACTCTCTGATTATGAGGCGGTAATTAGTGGTACTTGCGGTGATTCTCATTTTGAGCACAGCGTTCGTTTTTGGGGCGTTAGCCGCAACTTTAGCGTAGGCTTTAAGGGCGCTAAATTCTGGTGGCCAAAGGGCGAAGGCGAGCAAAATCTTTACGACGTAGAGGTTAAACTTTATCGCAAGGGTGAACTTTGCGATACGCACAAGACTCGCATCGGTATTCGCCAAATCGAGCTTATTCGCACTTCTACTCTAGATGAAAATGGTAAAGGCAAATTTGAATTTAAAATAAATGCTAAAAAGGTATTTATTTTGGGTACGAACTGGGTACCACTTGACGCATTCCCATCTCAAAACGAAAAGCGTGTTATCAAAGCACTCGAGATGGTCGAAGACGTTGGTTGTAATATGATTCGTCTTTGGGGTGGCGACCTTTACGAAAGTGACAGTTTCTACAACTGGTGTGACGAGCATGGTATTATGATTTGGCACGACTTTATTATGGGTTGCGCTTATTACCCACAGTATGAAGAATTCTGCGAAAAACTTCGAGTAGAGGCAACCGTTGCCGTTAAGAGACTTCGCGACCATGCGTCTATTGTGCTTTGGGCGGGCGATAACGAGTGTGACGTTTTCTATACATACGCACTTAAAAACGGCAAGAGACTTGACCCAAACACAAACGTACTAACCCGTAAGGTATTGCCTGAAGTTTTACGTATCTATGACGAGTTTAGACCATATCTACCAAGTTCACCATACGTTGATGAATATGCATTCTCGGTAATCGACCAACGTCGTCCGTCAGAAGACCATCTTTGGGGACCACGCAACTATTATAAGAGTGATTACTATACCAAGGCTACCGCGCTATTTGCCTCTGAAACAGGATTTCACGGTTGCCCATCGGTAGAGTCTTTAAAGAAATTTATCACTCCTGAAAAATTGTGGCCGATTATATTGCCAAACGGACGTCCTAACGAGGATTATATCGTTCATGCGGCAAGTATGGAAACCAAGCATATCGGTAAGTACGAATACCGCATAGCGCTAATGTTAAAGCAGGTTGCAGTTCTCTTTGGCGGTGTTGCCGACAACAATCGTGGTACCGCTACTGCCGAAGAATCGGTAGAATACTTCGAACTTATGAAGAAAATGTTTGGCGACGGTGTTGATGCGCTCGAGGGCCACGCAAAAGCAAGCCAAATCTTCCAAGCAGAATCGTTTAAGTTTATGATTGAGCGTTTCCGTATTCGCAAAGAAACCCACGGCGGTCTAATTTGGTGGAACATTCTAGATGGTTGGCCACAAGTATCTGACGCAGTAGTTGACTACTACTTCACAAAGAAACTTGCCTACGACTATATCAAAAATTCTCAACAACCGCTTTGCCTTATGTTTGACGAGCCAAACGAAGAAAACAAAATAAGACTTGTTGCCGCAAACGATATCCCAGAGGATAAAACCTTTAGTTACAAGGTAACACGTGTTAACGATAACGCCGTTGTTGCAAGTGGTGACGCTACTGTAAGTGCTAGCGGTATTTTAGAGCTTGACGTTGTTAGTCTTGACTTTAGTGCAGAACCAATGCTACTTATCGAGTGGGAATGCGACGGCAAGGTTGGCCGTAACCACTTTATTAGTGACGTGCGCAAGCTTGACTATAACACTTATATCGATTTCTTAAACAAAACCGAAATCGGTCATTTTGAGGGATTTTAATATGGAAACTTTAAAACAGTTAATCGAGCGTTACCCTGCCCTCGCTTCTTGCAAAAAAGAAATTGAGCAGGCTACCGATTTAATTATTAAAACGTTTGAAAACGGTAACCGACTTTATATTTGCGGTAACGGTGGAAGTGCTGCTGATGCCGACCACATTGTTGGAGAACTTATGAAAGGTTTTTTAAAGAAAAGACCCCTAACCGAAACACAAGTGGCCGCCTTCGACGATAAAGATCTCGCCAAAGGGCTAATGCAAGGCTTACCCGCGATTTCACTTCATTCGCAAAGCGCGTTTTTAACCGCATTTTTAAATGACGAAGATCCTTCCCTTTTATATGCGCAGGCTATGTACGCGCTAGGTAAAAAGGGCGATACCTTACTTGCAATTAGCACTTCGGGTAATTCACAAAACGTATCAAACGCAGTAAACGCGGCTCGCGCATTGGGTTGCAACGTAATATCTCTTGTTGGTAATAAGGCTTGCAAACTTGATGATATTTCTAATATCATCATACACGCCGACCATGCTGAAACCTACCGCATACAAGAATTACATTTGCCGATTTATCACTATATTTGCGCTACTGTCGAGCATCACTTTTTCAAAGTATAAACTAAAAGCACACTTCGGTTTGAAGTGTGCTTTTTATCATTTATTTTGCATTTAAAACAGTATCAACTGCAGATTTTACAACGTCGATAAGCGCCGCATCCTCGCACAACTCAGGCGCATAGGTAACGTCAGCGGTCTTGCCGCCAAACAACTTGCAATACCACGTGAGAGCCGCAGCGTATCTGCCGTAGCCCAGCGTCAAATGAAAACCGTCGCGGTTAAGTGAAAGACCGCCGTTTTTGTAGTCAAATTCTTTTGTGTTGTCACGCAAATACTGTATTACGTCACCCGATGGAATAATATCGGCACCAATGCTTTCTGCCGCAAGATCATACGCTTCACAAAGTTTTTCATACATACATTTTTGATCTCTGTTATAAAAATCAAAGAGTTCGCTATCATAATCTATTTCATAAGCCCAGGTTTTGTGAATATAGAACTTAGCGTTTGGACAAGCCTCTTTAACAATCTTGTAAAGGTCACACAAAAACGGTTGATATTTGTCAGCTCTACCACTTTCGTAGCTTGCTTGTTGGAACGTTATAACATCCCACTCTTCCATAGCGAGCGCTTCGCGCAAAGAAATCTTGCGAGCCGGCTCACCTTTTATTTCATAGTCGTAATCTGCTCTATCTTCTTCATAAAATTTCCAATGAGCATATAAAGAGCAACCGCCGTAATAAAGATTTACGTTATATATATCTTTGCCCGCGCTTTTGCAAACGTCATAAAGCCACTTTTGAGCATCTTGTGAAAAACTGTTACCAATACTTAAAATTTTCATAATAAAACCTCTTTTTGATAGATGTTATGCTAATATTTTATCTTGATAATGCCTAAAAGTCAATATATAGTTAGCATATAATAACTGTGCTGTTATTAAGGTTACGTTTATGTACGTCGGTAGCCAGCTACCACAATATCACTAAAATTTTAAGTCACAAGTCGCCAAAACTTGTGACTTTTTACTTTTATTCCTTGATTATTTAGAATATATATGATATATTCTAATTGGAACGCATTTCCAAATTATTTTAGGGAGGTTATATATTTATGACCGATTTCGAACTAAACGTCATTGAAGAAGGTTTTTACAAAGGCGAGCCTTGTGACGACTTTAAAATTCATCTAGAAAAATATCACCCTGGCGTACCGGGTTATTCC
Organism: Clostridia bacterium; assembly: GCA_017537245.1. Taxonomy (GTDB): domain Bacteria; phylum Bacillota; class Clostridia; order Oscillospirales; family Acutalibacteraceae; genus UBA737. The sequence continues at coordinate 17,416 of JAFYLD010000031.1, forward strand.
GTTGCGTACAAGTATTACATTGTGTTTAAGGGTGAACGCATTAGTCCACGCGGCTGCAACATTAGAGCCGACTACCCAGACGTATTCTTTAAAGCGGACGAGATTATTATTCCCGACGCTACTCGTCAAATGGGCGGCTGGATGACGATTGACCTCCACTGTGCAGAGGACCCCGACTATACTGCAAAATTAAAGATTAAACTTCGTAAATACGAAATGACTCTTGAAGATAATTTCGAAACCTATAACACCGACCTTTGGACTCCTCGTCACGATGGCGCAAAGGTTGCTATGGCTTATACAAAGGTTAAGGACAACTACGTTCGTGATGGTAAGCTTTGTCTTGATTTTGAAAAACACGACGAGCCTGTTATTCGCGACGGCAAAGAGTGCTACTACTCTGACGCAGGTTTGCATACACGCGGCAAGTTCTCACAAAAATATGGTTGCTTTGCGTCAAGCATTCAAGTACCACCATGTCCTACCGGTATTTTCACAGCTTTCTGGCTACTACCTGAAGGCAGATATCAAGAAGATTACTTCTTTAAACGTACCGACACAGGCGACGATTTCCATGGTTGTAGCGAAATCGATATTATGGAAATATTCTGTCACCCTGCTACCCGCGGTAGCGCGCACACCGAACATTATTGGGAGCCTAACTGGGACAGAGCAGTAAGCGGAATTACCAAGAGCTCTCTTGGCTATGATTACACAATTCCGGGTTACAAAGATGGTCAATACATTGAATACGCTTGTGTTTGGAACGAATACGCGCTTTACTACTACGTAAATGGTGTTCTTGCAAAGGTAAACGACAAGATTGCTCCTGTTGACGAGGTATTTCCGGCATACATCCTTTATACCTGCTATATCGGACCAGAAGGCAGCGGCGCTTTCTGGGGCGAAGTTCCTGATAAGGATCTTCCACAAGCAATGAAGGTTGACTGGCTTAGAGTTTATAAATAAAATCATTAAAGGTTGTGGTGTAACACATCACAACCTTATTTAAAAAGGAGATTTCCGTTATGACCGATTTTGAACTTAACGTAATTGAAGAAGGCTTTTATAAAGGCGAGCCTTGTGACGACTTTAAAATCCATATTGAAAATTATCACCCAGGCGTACCGGGTTATTCTGTTGCATACAAATATTACATAGTATTTAAGGGCGAACGTATAACTGCGCGCGGTTGTAATATTCGCGCTGATTATCCAGGTGTTTACTTTAAAGCCGACGAATTTATCATCCCTGACAAAACTCGTCAAATGGGCGGTTGGATGACAATTGACCTACACTGCGCAGAGGACCCCGACTATACCGCAAAGTTAAAGATCAAGCTTCGTAAATACGAAATGACTCTTGAAGATAACTTTGAAACATTTAATACCGATCTTTGGAATGCCCTTTCCGGCGCTACAAAAAAGCCTATGGCATTTAGACTAGCTAAAGACAACTACGTTCGCGATGGTAAATTGTGCCTTGATTTTGAAAAGCACGAAACACCTACCATTCGTAACGGTGTAGAATGTTATTATTCCGACGCGGGTGTTAGCACAAAAGGTAAATTCTCTCAAGCGTACGGATGTTTTAGCACACGTATGAGCGTGCCCGAAACACCTACCGGTATTTTCTCGGCATTTTGGCTAATGCCAGAGGGTAGATATCGCGAGGATTATTTCTTTAAGCGCACCGATATGGGCGAAGAATTCCATGGTTGTAGCGAAATCGATATTATGGAAATATTCCACCACCCCTCAACACGCGGTAGCGCGCACACCGAACATTATTGGGAACCTGGTTGGGATCCAAACACACAACCGATTACCAAGAGCTCTATCGGTATGGATTATACAATACCGGGTTATAAAGATGGCGAATTCCAAGAATATGCTTGCGTTTGGAACGAATATGCTATTTACTACTACGTAAACGGCACTCTTGTAAGGGTAAATGACAAGATTGCTCCTGTTGAAGACGTGTTCCCTGCATATATTCTTTATACATGCTATATCGGACCTAAGGGCAGCGGCGCTTTTTGGGGCGAAGTTGACGACGAGGATCTACCACAATCTATGAAGGTCGATTGGCTTAGAGTTTATAAATAATTTTTAGGAGATATATAATGACCGATTTTGAACTTAACGTAATTGAAGAAGGCTTTTACAAAGGTGAGCCTTGTGACGACTTTAAAATTCATCTTGTAAAATATCACCCTGGCGTACCGGGATTTACGCTAAAATACAATTACGAAATAATCTACAAAGGCGAACGCATCAGCGCGCGCGGTTGCGGTATAGAAGCCGACAACCCCGAAGTATATATCAAGGCTGACGAAATTCTTATTCCTGACCGTGTTCGCAAGTTGGGCGGATGGCTTACCATTTCCCTATTTTGCGCACAAGATCACGATTACACTGCAACACTTAAAATCAAGATGCGTAAATATGAGCTAACCCTTGAAGATAACTTTGAAAGTTATAACACAGATTTGTGGAACGCTCGTTCAGCCGGCGCAAAGGTTGCTATGGCATTTACCGAGCCGCTTGATAACTACGTTCGCGACAATCATCTTTGCCTTGATTTTAAAAAGCACGAAACACCAACCATGCGCAATGGCAAAGAGTGCTACTACTCTGACGCCGGTGTTGATACAAAGGGTAAGTTCTCACAAAAATATGGTTGTTTCTCTACCCGAATGAAATTGCCGGATGCTCCAAAGGGTATTTTCTCGGCATTTTGGCTCGTTCCGGAAGGCAGATACCAAGAGGACTACTTCTTTAAGCGCACCGATACCGGCGATGAATTCCATGGTTGTAGTGAAATCGATATTATGGAAGTTTTCCACGATGCCGACACACTTGGCTCTGCTCACACCGAGCATTACTGGGAGCCTAATTGGGACCGCGCTACACAGGGCATTACCAAGAGCTCACTTGACAATTTCTACACCATCCCTGGCTTTAAATACGATAAGTATTATGAATTTGCTTGCGTTTGGAACGAATACGGCATTTACTACTACGTAGATGGCGAACTTGTAAGAGATAATCAAAACATTGCTCCTGTTGAGGAAGTGTTCCCTGCTTTTATCCTTTATACTTGCTATATCGGACCTAAGGGCAGCGGCGCTCGTTTTGGTGAAGTAGATGACGAACTACTACCAAAAACACTTCTTATCGATTGGCTAAAGGTTTATAAATAATTTGGGAGATTAACACAATGACTGATTACGAACTTAACGTAAAGGTTGAATCGTTTTGTGGCGATCAACCTTGCGACGATATGCAAATTCACCTAAAAACCTATCACCCGGGTATTCCTGGTTACGCTCTAAAGTATAATTACTTTGTCACCTTTAAGGGCGAAAAACTAGCGTTTACAGATTATGACGTAGATTTTAATCTTCCTATGGTTTGGATTATTGACGAACTTATCGTAATCCCTGATGAAATTCGTCAACGCGGTGAAACACTTAAAATCACCGTTACCCATAAAGAGCACAAGGAATATTCATCTACCATATATATCAAGATGCGTAAATATGAATTAACTCTAGAAGATAATTTTGATACGTATAACACCGATTTGTGGGAAGGTATGCCTTACGGTGCTAAAACTCCGCTCGCTATTACTCCTGTTCAAGACAACTACGTTAAAAACGGTCAGCTTTGTCTTGAATTCAAAAAACTCGATACACCTATCGTTCGCGACGGTAAAGAGTATTGGTACACCGATGCAGGTGTTAGAACAAAGGGCAAATTCTCACAAACATACGGCTGCTTTACCGCAAAGTGCAAGCACCCTAGCTATCGCAAGGGACTTTTCACTGCATTTTGGCTTATGCCTGAAGGCGAGTATTGTGAAGAATATTTCTTTAAGCGCACCGACACAGGCGACGATTTCCACGGTTGTAGTGAAATCGATATTATGGAAATCTTCTGCCATCCAGACACACTAGGCTCTGCTCATACCGAGCATTTCTGGGAACCCGGTTGGGACTGGGACACTCAAGGCATTACCAAGAGTTCACTTGGCGAGCACTATATAATTCCGGGCTTTAAATATGGCGAATTCCAAGAATATTCTTGCGTTTGGAACGAGTATGCTATTTACTACTACGTAAACGGCGAACTTGCAAAGGTAAATCCAAATATCGCTCCTGTTGACGACGTTAAGGCGGCATATATCAAGTTTACCTGCTATATTGGTCCAGAAGGCAGCGGCAAACATTGGGGCGACGTTCCCGATGAACTATTACCACAAGAGTTTGTTATCGACTGGCTAAAAGTATATAAATAACAATAAAAAAAGAAGAACTCAAGTCCTTTTAGGACTTGAGTTCTTTTAATATTATAAAACAGACATTAAAATACAACCAATTACGAATGTGCCTGCGCCAACAACCGTTGGGAAAAGAATGCCAAGCTTGAATTCCGGATTCCAATTAAGTTTTTTGCAACTAGCCTTAAATTTAATGCAGTAAGCAATGTATCTTATTGGTGTAACGAAAACGCCAACAAATATTATACAGAAAAACTGAATAACCAATAGTCCTAACTTTCCGCCTAAATCATAATCGTAGGTTTTGCGACCGTCTTTGTATGTAGTTTCAATTACGTAATCATAATTAAAAATGTTTTTAAATCCGTGTCTTCTTACAGAAATTACCGACGGTACAGAAATTACCAACGCACCCAAAATTGCGATAAGTGGATTTACCGGAAGGCCGATAGTAATCATCAACCATCCAATACAACAAAAAATAACAATTTTCCAAATTTCCTTAAGTCCGTGACTCATTTTGTCAAGGGCTTCCATTTCAACCTCGTTTAATTCTTGTTCTAACATTTCTTCACTCATAACCAATTCCCCTTTTGTTAATAATATTAGCAATAATCGGTATAACCTATCACCAACTATATTTTAGCGGATTTTTCGCTAAAAGTCAATAGCGAATATTCCGCTAAACTATAATAAATGCATATACTATAAATGGTGGTGGTTATATGCCTTTATATGAGCGAATACGAAATCTGCGCGAAGACAAAGACTTAACTCAAACTGATATGGGCAAGGTACTTTCATGTAGCCAACGTGTATATAGCAACTACGAACGCGGAGATATAGATATACCCACTACAACACTTATTAAAATTGCCGATTTTCACAAAGTATCTATCGATTATCTACTTAACCGCACCGATAATCCAAATACAAATATATAAAACTCTCAAGTCAAAATTGACTTGAGGGTTTTTATGCTATGATGCTTGTTTTAGTCTAGAAGATGAATAACTTTCGCCTACCGATTGTGCTGTTCCTAGCATATTTTCGGCATATATTCCGTACCCTTTTGTAGCATCATCTACTAGTACGTGGGTCAGCGCACCGACAAGCTTGCCGTTTTGCAAAATTGGACTGCCGCTCATTCCCTGCACTATACCGCCTGTGGCGTTTATTAGTTCTTTATCTGTAACGGTAACTATTAGATTTTGTGTTTTTGAATCACTGTTACCTGTCTTTTTTATCTTGCAAGAATAAAGTTTTGGCGTACTGCCGTTTACCGTACAAAGTATTTGAGCATCGCCGTTTTTTACCTCTTGTTTAAGCGCGATTTGAGTAAGTTTAGCGCTGGTTGTTTCTTGTTTCACAACACCATACACACCTAACTCACAATTAAGTGTAATATCCGCAAGACTATCGTAGGTTAATTTACCCTTTAATGAACCGGGATTGCCCGAACTACCCTTTTGTACTCCAATTATTTCGGCCTCTACCAGTTCACCGTTGTCTATTTTTAAAAGTGAATTAGTATCGCCGTCGCATATACCGTGTCCTAACCCGCATACAACACCGCTTGAAGGACTATAAAAAGTAAGCGTACCAATACCCGCAGAACTATCGCGCACCCAAATTCCAATGCGGTAAACGTCATTCTCTTTATCTAAAACGGGTGTTACGTTGCGAATGATTTTTTTGCCATCGCGCACGATTTCAAATTTCATGATCTTGCCGCCCGATTCTGTAACAAGTTCTAACACGTCCTCGTTGGTGCTCACTGTCTTGCCGTTTACTGTTTTTATATAATCACCAACCTTAATTCCCGCGCTTTTTGCAGGGTTTTTCTTGCCGTTTTTTGTATCAATGTCAACACTATCTATAACCAGTACACCGTCGGTATATAACTTCATACCAAATGGCTCGCCCAAAACCTTAACGTACATATCATCAACAATTTGCACTTTTGTTTTAGAAATAGGTATTATGCCAAACAACTTTAAATCCACTTCGTAACTCTCGCCTATTTGACGCGGAGTACCACCTTGTGATTCTTTTGCGCCATTATAAACCGCCGTAATGGGCATAAAGCTATCAATTTTTAATTCGTCGCCAAAATTAAGCTTATAACTATCGGAAATATCGTCGCTCATAATATATATAGAAGTAAAAATATAACTACTAATAAGCAGCAAAATAACACAAACAATTTTTATAACTTTTTTCATTATTTATTCCTCCAGTTTTAATTAATTCTTACTATTTTAATTTGCCCTAAAATAATAAATTTTAACAAAGGAAAAATTTAAAAAATAAAAAAAGACACACAAACAATTAGTTTGTGTGTCCCCTGTTTTTAATTATTTATTCTCCATCCGGAAAATCAAATTTTCCGCCACCAGAACCCGGATTGCCTTGTTGTGGAGTTTGCATTTCTTCACGACTGCCAATTTCTGCCGAATAACTTGATTCGCCAATATTTGCGCGCAACTTAACGTCTAAAACGATTTCGTCGCCTTCGTTTAATAAAACCGTCAACGTAATAGTATCTCCTGCCTTGCAGTCCTCGATAATATTTAAAATAATATCGTCATTAGTGATTTTAATGCCATTTACGTGGGTAATCATATCGCCCTCGCCAATTTTACCATAAGCATCGCTATCATCACTAACCGTAGCTACCAAAAGACCAACCGCACCGTAATTTTTTACATCTGCGGTAACAGAATTTACCTCTGTATAGCTAATACCAAGCTTTGCGCGGTCGGTAACTTTACCCTGAGCAATTAATTGCTCTACAACGCGTTTCATTGTCTTGGTAGGTATTGCAAAACCTATAGCATCGTACTCAACACCCGCAAGCTTCGATGCAGTAATGCCTACTACCTGACCGTACATGTTTACAAGAGCGCCACCTGATGAGCCTGGATTTATAGCGCTATCGGTTTGTATTAATCTAGCAGTATAACTTGAGGTCGTCTTTACGCGACGGCTTGTAAGCGAAATAACACCGCTTGTAATAGACGAACTATCAGTAGCGTCACTTGGTCTACCAACAGCTACAACGTTTTCACCATTTATTAGTTGCGCAGAATCGCCAAAAGTTGCAGGTTTAAATCCTGTGCCGTTTACTATTTTTAAAACTGCAAGATCGCTTACTGTGTCACCAGCAACGTAAACTGCGTCGTACTCTGTGCCATCGTGGGTAAAAATCTTAAATTTAGGCGCGCCTATTTCTGCATAGATATGGTCGTTAGTTACAATATAACCATCTGCCGAATATATTACACCCGATGAATCGCCTGCTTTACCGGCATCGTTATAAGTTCTAATACCAACGATAGACTCATTTACCATTTGATAAACCTGAGCAGGTGTATTGGCGTCAGTATCTACAGGTTTTGCCTCTAACCCTACTGTAACGTTATTACCGATATAACTGTTATTGGTTGAAACGTTACTTTTGCCTAAGAAATAACCACCAGTGGCGGTTGCGGTTAGCACAATAACAGCGCTCATAACCAAGCAAAAGACTTTAAAACCCTTGTTCATCGGTTTATAGTCTTCTATTTTTTCTTCAGGTGTGTACTCAACCCTATTCCACATGGGTTCGTCTGCTATAAAATCATCTCCTGAGTCAAACTCTTCTGCAATTTCAGATTCTGTAGCATCATTATATAACTCGTCGTTATTAATATTTGGATTAAAATCGTCCATATTCAAACTCCTATCTAATTGGTAGTGTAAATTCAAATGCAGTAAATTGGTTTTCTACACTAGAAACTTTAATCACGCCGCCATGATTTTTAATAATTGTCTTTACGATATAAAGACCTAATCCCGTACTTTCTTTATTAGATGAACGGGATTTATCAACCTTATAAAATCTCTCGAATACGTGCGGTAATTCAATCTCTGGTATGCCTTTGCCCGTATTTTCTATTCTAAAGGTAAATTTGCCGCTGTCAAGTTTTATATCAAAACTTATTTCGCCGTCAATTTCTGTAAATTTGATAGCATTGTCTACAAGATTATATACCACGCGATAGATTAAATCCTTATCAGCATTTATGGTAATACACTCAAGTTCATCAAGACCATTAATACTAATATTCTTTTCTTCTATGCGCTTTTCTTGACTTATAACAATGCCTAGTAATTGTTCTTTAAAATCAAAGTCAGTTTTTACAAGTTCTGTTTCTTTTGATTCAAGACGAGAAATACTAAGCATTGATTCGACCATACGGGACAGTCTTTTTACCTCGTCGTGAACTATTTGTAAATAATGATTTTGACGCTCGGGTGGTATTGTACCGTCCATAATACCATCGATAAATCCGCCTATTGTAGTCATAGGTGTTCTAAGCTCGTGCGATACGTTGGCAATAAAGCTTTTTCTTACCTCTTCGAGTCGGGCAAGCGAATTGGTCATTTGGTTAAATGATACAGCAAGTTGACCTATTTCATCATCGCGAGTTACAGGAATGCGGCGAGAAAAATCGCCTCTTGCCATCGCCTTTGAAGCCTCGGACATAAGTCTTAGCGGACGTGTTAATCGATAGGTCATAAAATATAAAGCTATAAACATTAAAACAAGCGGAATAATAGCCGAAATAACGTATATATAGGTTATGTTTTTCATAAGTTCGCCTGCTTCATCCAAAGAATCTGCCGCTACAATATAACCTTTTTTTACGCCATCTGTTTCTATAATCTCGACCGCTGTATAGTGTGGGTCAACGTAAAATCCCAGCGCATTAATTTCATAGCCGCCTTCGTTTATAACTTTTTCAATTTCGGCAACGTTAAGCTGGCTACCTTGATGAGAGCAACTTTCGTCACTATTCCAAGACTTGCAACCACAAATTCGAATAACGCCGCTTTGGTCGGTTATAAAAATATCACTATCAACAACGATAGCAAGATTATTCATCATATAAAAAATCGAACTATCGTCGTATTGCTCGCTTTCTTGCGCGTTTCCTATCTCTATGAAATCGGCTATTGATTCACACGATTTTTGAAGCGTTTGATATTTTTGGTCCGCTATATACTCATTATACATAAAAGTAAGTATTATAAGTATTGCCGAAAGACTTAAAAAAACGATTAAAGCGATTGCACCAAACTGTTTTTTAAATAGTTTATGACGCATACTTTATTTTACCTCAAATTTGTAGCCTACGCCCCAAACGGTCTTTAGCGACCATTTATCTGAAACGTCCTCAAGCTTTTCACGTAATCTTTTTACGTGAACGTCAACCGTACGTGAATCGCCATAGTAATCAAATCCCCAAACCTCGTCTAGTAATTGGTCACGTGTATAAACGCGGTTTGGATTGCTTGCAAGGTGGTATATAAGCTCTAATTCCTTTGGCGGCGTATCAATCTGCTCGCCTGCAACTTCAAGCTCGTAATTAGTAATATTAATGCGCAAATTATCGTATCTTACCTCGCGAACGTTTGCCGCCTTATCACTATCGCTAATGCGACGAAGAACCGCCTTAATGCGAGCTACAACCTCTTTTGAGTCAAAGGGTTTTGTTATATAGTCGTCTGCGCCAAGTTCTAGGCCTAAAACCTTGTCAAAGGTTTCGCCTTTTGCGGTAAGCATAATTATTGGCACGTTTGAATTTTTACGTATTTCGCGACAAACCTGCCAACCATCTAAAACAGGCATCATTATATCAAGCAATACTAAATCAGGATTGTTGATTTGCGCGCTGTGCAACGCCGCGCCGCCATCATGCGCTACAAGTGTGGTAAATCCATCTTTTTCGAGATATAGTCGCAAAAGCTCGCATATATTTTCGTCATCATCAACAATAAGTATTTTTTTGTTTTCCATTGCTTTTTTCTCCTTGTAAGTTAAGAAGCGTAATGTAATATTTCACAAGTATATAATAAAACAATAATCAAAAGATAGTATTAAGAAAATGTTAATATTTTATCACAAATAGTATAATACAAAACAAAGAAAAAAGCCACACTAAATTTAGCGTGGCTTTAAGTTGCGATTATTCAGCGTCAGCTGCTTCCTCTTCTTTCATTTTTGCAAAGCATTCGCTGCAATATACTGGACGATCATCACGTGGAGTAAATGGTACACGTGCTACGCCGCCACATGCTGCGCAAACAGCTTCGTGCATTTCACGGGGTGCCCTTCCTGCATTTTTACGCTTGTCGCGGCAGGGTTTGCATCTCTGCGGTTCATTTTCGAATCCTTTCTCTGCATAAAATTCTTGTTCTCTTGCAGTAAATACGAATTCTTCTCCGCATTCTTTGCAAACTAGGGTCTTGTCTTCAAACATCTTTTTTACCTCTCTTGATTTAGGATTAGCCCCGGACGGAATCGCACCGCCATCTTTGTGAAACACAACGCTCTGCTGATTAAACTACAAAGGGCATATATAAGCAGGAAACCTGCTTGATTACTGTTTTATTTTGGATCGTATTCTACGAAGCGCATTATCGATAGATTTAGTAGAAACGCCAAGCGAAGTTGCTATGTCGGCATAACTCTTACCGCTTAAAAATTCGACTAGCACACTATATTCAAAATCAGATAAATCCTTCTTGATAGAGTGTTCTAAATCAGAAAAACTTTCTTTTTCAATAAGTATTGTTTCAGGGTCGCTTGTATCAGCAAGTTCAATATCATCGATAGGTGAAATCAATTCTTCTGGAATGTGTTTTGCATTACCTACCGCGCGAGATAGCGCCGTTGACATTGCCCTGTTTACACAAAGACCGGCAAAAGTTTTAAAAGAAGCCTTGCTTGAGTCGTAAGTCTTAACCGCAGAAAAAATTGCCAAAACGCCTTCTTGAATAAAATCATCAGTGTCAAGACCACCGCCGTTAAAACGAGAAGCCACGCTAATTATATAAGGCATATAACGATTGATAAGCTGTTGCAAATATTTATACTCACCTTTGCTAATAAGCTCAACCAATTGATTATCGGACAAATTTTCTTGCATCAAAACTATATAATACTCCTACAATATTATAATAAATATACATTAATTATTAAATATTGTCAAGTATTTTTATCATTTTTGACAAATTTGCACAAAAAAATAACAGTATTCGAACAAAAATGACGAATACTGTTATTTTAAGTTTATTTCACAAATTTTTTATAACCTTGTCCGTATTGTACGCAACGCGAAACGCGACTTAGAGTCGCCGACGATATTTCGCACTCGCTCATCACTTGGTTATAGGTCTTACCCTCTTTTAAAAGCTTGGCGGCTTTTACACGCTGCGCCATTTGTTCTAGCTCTTTTGCAGTACACAAGTCCTCAAAAAGCATTGCGCAATCTTCGTGCGTTTCGAGCGATAAAATTAGTGAAAACAATTCGTTTATATCAAGGTTCTCAACTGCCATACCGCACCGCCTTTAGATTTTTTCTAGTGAGTTTTGCAAGAAATGACGTGTTTTATCACTTTGTGGATTTTCAAAAATCTGCTCTGGTGTTCCCATTTCTTCAATAACACCGTCAGCCATAAAGATAATCTTGTCTGACACGTTTTTTGCAAATTCCATTTCGTGAGTTACTACGATCATTGTACTTCCCGACTCTTTAAGCCCCTTTATAACACGCAAAACCTCGCCCGTAAGTTCGGGGTCAAGCGCGCTGGTAGGCTCGTCAAAACAAAGAATATCAGGATTCATCGCAAGCGCGCGAGCTATTGCAACACGTTGTTGCTGACCGCCCGAAAGTTCACAAGGATAGTTACCAATTTTTTCGGTAAGTCCTACCTTATCTATCAATGCGCGAGCATTTTGCTCAATTTCTTCTGTCGAACCTTTTTTAAGTAATTTAGGCGCTAGAGTTACGTTATCTAGCACGTTATACTGTGGAAAAAGATTAAACGACTGAAAAACAAGTCCAAAATGCAAACGGTTTTCGCGAATTTCGTTATCGGTTAAAGCCTTAGAATTTTCACCGTCAAAAAGCACATTATCGCCAACACTAATTGTACCACTATCTGGTGTTTCTAAAAAGTTAAGGCAACGAAGAAGAGTGGTTTTACCACTACCGGATGAACCGATTAAAGAAATTACTTCACCCTCGTTAAGTGAAAAACTAATGCCTTTTAAAACCTCGGTTTTTCCAAAGCTTTTTTTAATATTTTTAACCTCTAATATAGCCATAGTTTCACCTCTTAAGACTTGAAGTAATCAAGTTTCTTTTCAACTCTACCCAATATTATTGTAAGTAGACCTACAAAAATTAGATAGAACACGCCGGTAAAGAACAATGGCCAAATCAAAGCTTTGGTAGCAGCAAGCTCTTTTGCTTGCTTGATAATCTCGCATACCATAATACAGTTAGCAAGAGCGGTATCTTTGATTAGGGTTATAATTTCGTTAGACATTGGTGGCACTATGCGCTTTATAACCTGCTTTAGTATGATTTTTTTGAATATTTGTGACTTAGTAAGTCCCAAAACGTATCCTGCTTCATACTGTCCTTTTGAAATACTTTCAATACCACCACGATATATTTCAGAAAAATAGCACGCGTAGTTAATGGTAAATGCGATAAGTACGGCAAGAATTCTGCCGGCATCGGCAATGCCAAAATTTATAGATACGTAACGGTCTACGTGACTAAATAGCGGAAAATCGAACAAAAGTCCCGGTACGTAATAAATTATAAAAATTTGGAGCATTAGCGGTACACCGCGAACAATCCAAACAAATATCTTTGAAATGACTTTTAATGGTTTCCATCTGCTCATAGAACAAAACGCTATAGGCAAACCAAGCGGTGCGCCGCAAAGCAGCGTCACCGCAAAGATTAGTAAGGATACCATAAAGCCGTCCCACAAAAAGGATGTAACTTCTAAAAACGACATTTATATTCTCCAGGTAGATTCAATTTTAAAATTATTTCTGATCAGCAAAGTCTGTGATAGCTGTGTTTGAAACACCATACTTTTCAGCAAGTGTAGCGATTGTACCATCAGCAGCTAGTTTTTCAAGTTCTGCATTTACTTGTGCAGTGAGTTCGCTACCCTTCTTGAAACCGATAGCATAATATTCTACCTCGCTTGAAAGATCTTCAACGATCATAAGATCTGCATAGTTGCCCTTACCTACGTATGATTTAGCAAGTTGAGCATCAAGAACTGCGAAATCAGCAGTACCTGAAACAACTTCTACAAGACAATCAGTTTGCTTTAAGAAGCCCTTGATTTCTGCGCCTTCAAACTCTTTACCATAAGTTTCACCAGCAGAACCGGTTTCGGCAGCACCAAACTTACCCTTTAAATCAGCAGCAGCCTTAATGCCTGAATTCTTCTTAACAACTACAACCTGACGATTTTCCATATAGTTATATGAGAAGTCAACCTTATCAGCGCGAGCAACACCGTCATCATCAGCGGTATTTGCAGTAAAGCCATTCCATACACAGTCAATAGCGCCTGAATCTAGATCGGTGTATTTGCTACCCCAGTCAATTTCTTGGAACACAACTGTATAACCAAGGTTTTCAAAAACTGCCTCTGCAAGCTCTGTATCAAAGCCTACAAGATTGTTGTCTTCATCTAGATAGTTCATTGGTTCATAAATTGTGTAGCCAACAACTACTGTTTTTTCTTCGCCGCAACCTGCAAAGCAGAAGAGCATTGCAACTACCATAAGTAATGCGATAATCTTTTTCATAATTAAAATCTCCTTTTACCCGTTCGGGTTTTGTTTTGATGTTGTTATTATACTTTACCAAACTAAAGTTGTAAAGTGTTTTTTGTTAAATTTTATCACTTTTGTACATTTGCACAAAAGAGTGAATAACTTTTGTGCATTATCACTTTAATTCGCTGAAGAAATAAATTGTTCCCTACCTAGGAACAATAAACGGTATGCCAAAATAGTCGGTAAGTGATACAACAACGTTTGCGGCTATTGCCTCAATATTATCGCGTATCCAAAGCGCATCGTCATAATTATCGTGATAGGCAAACTCTATAAGCACACTTGGCGCGCGCGTGCGTCGCACCTCACCGAGAGCGGTAGTCGGCAACGCTTTAACCAAATTGGGCAGCGGATATATTAGTTTTAAGTTATTAGAAATAATCTCGGCTGCGCGCGCACCATCAAGACTTGTCGGAAAATAATAAACTTCCGTGCCTCTACGGTCACCATCCCCACTACCCGTAGCATTAGAATGGAGTGCTAAATGTAAATCATAATTTCCCATATTTGACTGCGCAATAGACGATGCGGCGGTCATACCAGGTGTGTTGCGCGTAAAAGAAATGCCGCTAGCATATAAATACGGCTCCATAGCGTCGGCAATAAGATTCATATAGTACTCTTCGTTTCCACCTATTATATAAGGATTAAATTCCTGCGTTGACGGACTTAAATAAATACTTGGCATAAAAACTCCCCCTTCCCACAAATTTATGCTTAAAATTCATATTTTATTAACAATAAATTCAAACCACTTTTTGCGAGCATTTAAGAGCATTTGGGCGAAAAATTAAGCAAATCAAAGTTTAACAAAAATTAGCATAAAATTCCTACCAAAAATTCTACATTTTTTGCAAAATTTACTTGACTTTTTGGGCGTTTCGCCGTATCTTTATAATGTTAATATATGCATATAAATATTAATTTAACGCATCTGTGTAGAAAGACGGCCGGTACTAATGTGTGCCGTAGTTCACGTGTAGCGTAGAACTACGAAAAACCCTTTGTCAGGGCATACAAACAAACGGCTGGGGTGAGGCTGGCGAGTGTCAATACCGTCACGCCTGACAAATAGTAATTTTCTGCCCTACTTGTCTTATCGTTTGCAATACGACAGTATTGCTGCTCTCTTCAACTTCGCAGGAACAAAAAATTCCTTATTTAGCAGGTCAAAGAGTTTCTCTCTGTCGCCTTTTTATGAAAGGCGACGCGTGAAATTTGCAGCAAGGCTATCGCCTTGCAAAAATAAATGCAAGCAAGGCAGGAAAAGGCGACGAGCGAAACCGTAATGGTATTGGCACTCGTCAGCCTCAGCGCAGGGTAAACGTAAAACTTTACTACTGTCGACACTTGGGGTGTTTGACAAAGGGGGATGTGGTTAAATGACCAAACAAAATATTATAGAACTAAAAGACATCTTCGTTTCTTTTGGCGATGAAAAGGTACTTGACGGACTTAATCTCGATATTCGCGATAAAGAGTTTATCACTCTTCTTGGTCCTTCGGGTTGTGGTAAAACAACCACCTTGCGTATTATTGCAGGCTTTTTAGACGCTGATAGTGGCGAGGTTGTTTTTGAAAGTAAAAATATAAATGGTGTGCCATCGTACAAGCGACAGGTTAACACCATTTTTCAGCGTTATGCGCTTTTTCCTCATCTTAACGTGTACGAAAACGTTGCATTTGGTCTTCGTGTTAAGAAGTTAAAGGAAAACGAAATAAAAGAGATAGTTACCGAGATGTTGCATCTTGTTAACCTAGACGGTTTTGAAAAGAGAAATATCTCTACCCTTTCCGGCGGTCAGCAGCAACGCGTTGCTATTGCTCGCGCTATTGCCAACAAGCCAAAGGTGTTGCTACTTGACGAGCCGCTTGCCGCTTTGGACCTAAAGCTTCGCAAAGATATGCAAAAAGAACTTCGTCGTATTCAGCGTCAGCTTGGTATAACCTTTGTATTCGTTACCCACGACCAAGAAGAAGCTCTTACAATGTCGGACCGCGTTGTTGTAATGAACAAGGGCAAAATTCAACAAATAGGTACTCCACAAGATATTTACAACGAGCCTGAAAACGCTTTTGTTGCCGACTTTATCGGCGAGTCAAATATTCTTGACGGTATTATGCGCGATGATTTTGTTGCGGAATTTTCGGGTCACGTGTTTGACTGCCTTGACAAAGGCTTTGACAAAAACGAAAACGTTGACGTTGTTGTTCGTCCTGAGGACGTTGATATTGTCGCTCCAGAAAAAGGCATGTTAAAAGGTGTTGTTACCTCTGTTGACTTTTTGGGCGTGCATTATGAAATCATCGTTGATATCGGCGGCTTTAAGTGGATGATACAAACCACCGACGAGTGTTTTGTTGGTGATAACGTAGGTCTATTTATTGAGCCAGACGCTATTCACATTATGAAAAAATCAGAATATTCTGGTCTTTATGGTGACTATAGTACATACAGCGAAGAGATGGAGCATCTTTCGGACGTAGAGTCGGAGGATGACGATGAATAAAAAAAGTTTTGGTAGCCGTATAGTTGCGGCGCCCTATATAGTTTGGGCAGCAATTTTTATTATCGTACCACTCGTTATAGTTGCTTACTTTGCATTTACCGACGCAAACGGAGCGTTCGCGCTATCAAACTTTGCGCAAATCGGTAAATACAAAAAGGCGTTTGGACTATCTATTCTTTACGCCGTTATCGCTACGATAATAACCTTGTTTATCGCCTACCCTATGGCTTATTTTATGACCAAGCTTAAAATTAGTAATCAACGTATGATAATGATGCTCATTATGCTTCCTATGTGGATGAACTTCCTTATTCGTACCTATTCATGGATTACAATTCTTGCAAACACCGGTCTTATAAATAAGTTTTTAACCTGGATAGGCATTGGACAAGTACAACTTATAAACACACCCGGCGCGGTTATACTTGGTATGGTTTACGACTTTATACCATATATGATTTTGCCAATTTATACCGCTATGTCAAAGATTGATAACTCGCTACTAGAGGCGGCAAGCGACCTTGGTTCTAACAGCTGGTCACGTATTCGCCGCGTTATTATGCCGTTATCACTACCGGGTGTTATATCGGGCATAACAATGGTATTTGTACCAAGTGTTAGTACCTTTTACATTTCTCAAAAACTCGGCGGCAACAAAGATATGCTTATTGGTGACGCTATTGAATACCTATTCAACACAGGCTCACAATACTATAACGTTGCGTCAACCTTGTCGTTAATACTTATGGTGCTAATACTTGTCTGCACCCTTATTATGAATCGCTTTAGCGATGACGAGGAGGCGGTTGTACTATGAAAACACTCTCTCGTATATATATCGCTTTAATTCTTTTGTTCCTTTACGCGCCTGTTGCGGTTATGATTGTTTTTTCATTTAACTCGGGCGGTAGCGTATGGGTGTTTGAAGGTTTTTCGCTTGATTGGTACAAGGGTCTTGCTACCAACTCGTCAATGCTTACTGCGCTTCAGCATACATTGATAGTAGCTGTGTTATCGGCAATTATATCTACCGTTATGGGTACTGCGGCGTCGGTTGGTATTTTGGCGCTTCGCAAAAAGTTTACCCGCAGAGCAGTAATGTCGGCTACAAATATTCCTATGATGAACGCAGATATAGTAACGGGCGTATCGCTTATGCTTTTGTTCGTGTTCGTTGGTAGTTTGTTTGGTCTTAAAGAGTCGCTCGGTTTCTTTACCGTACTTGCCGCTCACATTACTTTTAACCTGCCTTACGTTATTTTATCGGTTCTTCCTAGACTTCGCGCTACCGATATGAGTCTAAACGAGGCGGCGCTCGACCTTGGTTGCACACCTGTTAAGGCATTTTTTAAGGTTATTTTACCTTCTATTTCTACCTCGATTTTCACAGGCGCTATAATGGCGTTTACATTGTCGCTAGATGACTTTGTTATTAGCTATTTTACTTGCGGTCATTATCAGACGTTACCTATCGTAATTTACAATATGACCAAAAAGACGGTATCGCCTGACGTTTATGCCCTTTCAACAATTATATTCCTTGCGGTGTTTGTATTGCTTATACTTTACAACACCCTTCAAAGCAAGGCAGATTTAAGGAGGGGTATTCGTGCTTAAAAAAATATTTGCAGTATTGCTTTGCCTTACTCTTAGTATTTCACTTTGCGGTTGTGGTTACGAGTATTTTAACCCCGAGCTTGAAGCTAGCTACACAAGTGATTTAGCCGGCACCGAGCTTAACGTTTATAACTGGGGCGAATACATATCCGACGGCAGCGACGGTTGTATGGACGTTAACCGTGAGTTCGAACGCATTACGGGTATTAAGGTCAACTACACCACCTTTGAAAGTAATGAAACAATGTATTCCCAGCTTGATAACGGTGGCGTAAGCTACGATATTATCATTCCTTCTGAATATATGATAGAGCGTCTTATGTCAGAAAATATGCTCGAAAAGATTGATATTTCAAAGCTTTCTAACTACAAGTACGTTGACACAAGTTATTTTAACCCCGACACAACCGGTCTTGTTGAAGGCTACGCTATTCCTTACAATGTAGGTATGGTTGGTATTATCTACAATAGCGCGCTTATTGACGAGCCAGAGCATTCGTGGACAGCTTTGTGGGATGAAAAGTACCGCAATATGTCGCTAAACTTTAATAATCCTCGTGATGGTTTTATGACCGCGCAAATGATTAAGGGTTATAGTGTTAACTCTACAAATCTTGCAGAGTGGAACGACGCTTGCGAACTTTTAAAGAGTGGTAAAGACGTTTTGCAGTCCTACGTAATGGACGAAATCTACGGCAAGCTTGAAACCGGTGAGGCCGCTATTGGTCCTTATTACGCGGGCGACTATCTTGTAATGCAAGAGGTTAACCCCGATCTTAAGTTCTTCTACCCAGAAGAAGGCACAAACATTTTTATTGACGCAATTTGTATTCCAAAGTGTGTTAAAAACTATGAGGCGGCGCTACTTTATATCAACTTCCTTTTAGAGCCTGAAATTGCTCTTGCAAACGCTGAATATATTGGTTATGCTTCTCCTCACACCGCAGTAATAAATAATCCAGATTATTGCTATTACCAAAACGAAATTCTCTATCCAAAGAAAGAAGATATGCCCAAGGTAGAATATTATCGCAATATTCCCGAAGAGGTGCGTATGCACTACGAAAATCTTTGGCTAGATTTAAAACTTTACTAAAGATAAAACCCCGTTTTTTACGGGGTTTTATTGACTTTATATTAAATATATAATATAATATTAAAATCTTTTAGCATTGAAGGTTTTTGTATGTATAAAATTATAACAAAAAAAGAATTAAATCCAACCGTAACCCAAATGGAAATTTACGCACCTCTAGTTGCCAATAAAGCGCAACCGGGTCAATTTATCATTTTGCGTGTTGACGAATCGGGCGAGCGTATTCCGCTAACCGTTGCAGGTGTCAATAAGACTGAAGGTACGGTTAAAATAATATTTCAAATCGTAGGCGCTACCACCTTTAAACTTAACCAAAAGGCCGAGGGCGAATTCATAGAGGACTTTGTAGGTCCTTTGGGCGAGCCAACCCACATTGCAGGACTTAAAAAAGTTTGCATTATTGGTGGCGGTGTTGGTTGCGCTATCGCTATGCCTGTAGCCGAGGCGCTACACAACGCAGGCGCTGACGTAACCAGTATTATCGGTTTTAGAAATAAAGACCTCGTAATACTAGAAAACGAGTTTAACGCTTGCTCTAATAGACTTTTTATAATGACCGACGACGGCTCTTATGGAACTCAAGGTAACGTATGTGCTCCACTTAACGAAATGCTAGCTAGTGGTGAGCATTTTGATATGATAATCACCATCGGACCACTCGTTATGATGAAATTTGTGGTTGAGGCTGCTCGTCCTTATAACGTGCCTGTTACCGTATCTATGAATCCAATTATGATCGACGGCACAGGTATGTGTGGTGGTTGCCGACTCACCCTTAACGTAGACGGCAAAAAAGTTACTAAATTTGCTTGTGTTGACGGCCCTGACTTTAACGGCTATGAGGTCGATTTTGACGAGGCTATGTCAAGAGGTCGTATGTACTCTGACTTTGAGCGTCACGCTTATGAAAGCGCTTGCAACCTCTTTAAGAAAGGCGGTATGTGATAATGGCTATTAATCCTAAAAAGCACGAAATGCCAAACCAAGAGCCGCTAGTTCGCGCGCGCAATTTTGACGAGGTAGCGCTAGGTTACAGCGAGGAAATCGCAATTGCCGAAGCTGAGCGTTGCATTACTTGTAAAAATCAGCCTTGCGTTAGCGGTTGCCCAGTAAACATTGATATACCAAACTTTATTAGCAAGATAAAAGACGGCAAGTTCCAGGACGCGTATAACGTAATTTCTCTTTCGTCTTCCCTACCCGCAGTTTGCGGACGTGTTTGCCCACAAGAAACACAGTGCGAAAGCAAATGTACGCTCGGCATTAAGTTTGAGCCTGTTGGTATTGGCAGACTTGAACGTTTTGTTGCCGACTGGCATAATCAAAATTCAAAAGAGTTACCTCAAAAGGCTGAATCTAACGGCCACAAGGTAGCAATCGTAGGCTCTGGTCCATCAGGTCTTACTTGCGCCGGTGACCTTGCAAAAAGCGGCTATGACGTTACAGTTTTTGAAGCGCTTCATCTAGCGGGCGGCGTACTAGTTTACGGTATTCCTGAATTCCGTTTACCAAAGCCCATAGTTGCCAAAGAGGTAGATACTCTAAAATCACTTGGTGTAAAAATAGAAACAAACGTTGTTATTGGTAAAACACTTACTATTGACGAGTTGTTTGATATGGGATTTGAGTCGGTATTTATCGGCTCAGGCGCAGGACTACCAAACTTTATGGGAATCCCTGGTGAGAGCCTTAAGGGTGTTTACTCTGCTAACGAGTTCCTTACTCGTAGCAACCTTATGAAATCATATCTACAAACTCCTGAAACTCCTATTATGAAGGGTGGTAAGGTAGCGGTTGTAGGCGGCGGTAACGTTGCTATGGACGCAGCTCGTACTGCACTCAGACTTGGAGCCGACAAGGTTTACATAGTTTATCGTCGTTCTATGGACGAGCTCCCTGCACGTAAAGAAGAGGTAGAGCACGCTATTGAAGAAGGTATTGACTTTAAGCTACTTAATAACCCTGTTGAAATTTTGGGTTACAACAACCCCGATAATCCACGTGACGAGAAAAACGGCTTTGTTACCGGTATGAAATGTATTAAGATGGAACTAGGCGAACCCGACGAAAGAGGTCGCCGCAGACCGGTTGAAATACCAAATTCTGAGTTTACTCTTGACGTTGATACGGTAATCATTTCGATAGGTACTTCCCCTAACCCGCTTATCAAAAACACAACCGATAATCTAGAGGTTAACCGTTGGGGCGGTATAGTTGTTACCGAGGACGGACTTACCTCTCGTGAGGGTGTTTACGCAGGCGGTGATGCAGTAACAGGTGCCGCAACAGTAATCTCGGCAATGGGCGCTGGCAAAACAGCCGCAAAAGCAATTGACGAGTATTTAAAGAATAAATAAGTAAAAGGCTTGGGATTTATCCCAAGCCTTTTTATATTATCAATACTTAATTTCAGTCATCTGCCAACATTCAAATTTTGGAATGGTAAATTCAAGTGTGCCATCTTTGTATTTGAATTTTAGCTTTTTATTTTCGGGAACAAGTTTTACCGAGCGTGGTTTTTTGTCGGTCTTTAGTGATACGGTTGTATCATAAATTGGGATGAGGTCCTCAATAATTTGAGTCTTTTCGCCACGAAGAACAGCCGATGCATAAAGTGTGTGCACAATTTGTGTATCGCCGTTTTGGGTTAAGGTTATAACACCTTGAGCCGGCAAGTTGGTCTTTATGGTCTTAGCGTCGCCTATAAGCGCCTCAATTGCCGCACGAACGATTTCTTTGGTATAGATGCTACCATGCTTGAAATATTCGTAAAATACCTTGTGAGCAAAATAAGCAGTATTTTCGGTCATAACTACCGCGTCACCATAACGCTCACCGCTATATGGTGTATGTAGGTGCGAGCAAAAATGCTCGAGAGCGCGGTTAAAGTATGGCTTATCAATAATAGCAGTAGCCTTGCCACTAGTAGCAGATACCTTCATAGCGTCTTCATATACTAGATATGATGCAGTTGGCAAGCAGTCGATATCGTTATCGGGTTTAATATAGGTTGGCTTGTATTCGCTTTCCCCCTCAAACTTACAACCAAAGTCGAGCGCAAAATCAGTTTTGTCTTGATTTAAACCTGACTCGTAACTTGCAAGCACCTTACCGCCTGCAGCGATATAATCGTTAATCTTTTTGGCAAGCGCATCATCAAGTGTGCAAATATCAGGCAAAATGAGTAGTTTGTAGTTTGAAAAATCTGCTTTTTCGTCAATAAAGTCAAAGAGATAGTTGCTCTCTAGCAATATACGTGTGCAACCCTTGCTCCAGTGTAGTGACTCCCAGCTTGGTTTAGCAATACCGTTGTAGTTTTGCCATGCTTCACTAGAGAATACTGCGATATCGCCCTTGACGTTCTTATAACCATCAAGCCAAGGCTCACGCTCTTCTACCGTCTTATAAGCTTCGCCAATAAGAGTATATGTAGCGTTATCCATAAAGCCTGTTGGATGCAACTGGTCGCCAATAGAACTGCAAGCGCCGTTTGCCGCAGAAAGAGCTACCTCATAACGCAATGCGTTAGGGTGCTTGTAACCGCCAAACTCGCCCCACGCCTTATGGAATTTACCGGTCATACCAAGGTAGTCCATACCAATAGTGCGAGCATAAGCCGCAGACATTGGGAAGTGGTCGTAACCCCAACCGCCTGTTGGCAAACTCTCGAGCTCAAGATGGGTATTGGCGTGAGCTAGGTCATATCTGCCGTGACGAATGTGACCGCCGTTGTGGAATACAGGTAGTCCCGGTTTTACAGAATCGATAGTTTCGCGAACGCGACGAACGTAGTTTGCGTAGGTTTCTTCGGCCAAAATCTTTACGTCGTCAGGATTATTTACGTCTAGACCGCGCTCTGCCATTTGTTTGCGGCAGGTTTCACAATAACAAGGGTCAACGTGAACAATGTCTAGGAAAATGCCGTCGGCATCATAGTTTTCACAAACCTCTTTAATTTCGGCCAAAAGTTCGTCAAGATAAGGTGTGTTTAGGCACATTAGGTGATAGCCAACGTACTCCATATTTATACCGTTTTGGTATTCGTCGAGTCGATAATTTAGCCACTCGGGATGCTCGGCAATAGCCTTGTGGTCAAAGCCTGCCGAAATATAAACAGGGGTTTTAACACCAATTTCGTGAGCCGCCTCAATTTGAGCGCCCAAAAGGTCAAACTTTAGGTTTGGGTGCATCTTATTAACCTTTGTAGGATGATAAGACCATCCGTGATGGCACTTTGAAAATACCGTTATAGAGTCAACGTGACCTTTTTTTAGCATAGTTTGGAAATTTTCTTTTGAAAACGCGCTACCTATGCCGTCAATTGCTTCTGATGTGTGAAAGTCAAGATGTACCTGTCTTCTTCTCATAACGCACCTCGTTATAAATAATTATTTGATTTTATTATATAATTTATCTATAAAAAAAACAAGCCGTATTTATTAAAAATACGGCTTTAAAATTTAGTTTTTTTCGCGATAAATTTTTAACCAAAGTTTTTTAAGTAACGTTTCAATTTTAAATGTTACAAATTCAATTCCCTTATTTACTCTTAAAAGATTAAACACAAAAATACGTATTCTTTCGACCAATAAGCAAACTATAAATATCGTTAAGGCGCATCCCGCTATTACAAAAGGTATTTGTTTAGACGGCAATTCTGCAATAAACAAAAAACGATTGGTTATACAACTGCTTCTTATTAAAGTATGTTCATGTATTAAATACACACCAAATGCGGCCGGAGCAAAAAACTTTATAATAGCGCTAAAGAAACGATTTATTTTAAGTCTTGCAAATACAATAATATAGCACGCGGCCATAACTACGATTGTAGGACTTATATATGATACAAAATACTCTCTATAATCTTGCGCAAAAAACTTCATACCACAAGTAATCAACATACAAATCAAAATAGATAAAATGGCCGATATACTATTTACTTTTTGTGGAATTTCACACTTTTTAAGCCATGCTCCGACAAAATACATTATAACAATCCAAACAAAAGTATAACCATTACCAAGCTTGAAAACGTCGGTATATTTTACGCGGCAATAGTTGCTATAACACGAAAAAATAATAACTATCAAAACCATAAAACGTGTCATGTCGTTTTTTGAGATATTACGCACAAATCTATTAAGCCAAGGAGTAACAAAGAACAAACCAGCATAGGCTGAAAAATACCAATATCGAGAAGTGCTAACAGGTAGCAACGTGTTTTTTATTATAGTTTCGTCTATAACTGTTTTACCTAGGCAAGACCACAATATTGTTATACCCAAACTATAAAATACCACCTGCGCCCAAATAGAGGCAAATTTTGAATACTTGTACGGTTTTTCTTGGTCTGTGAAAGAAACGTAACCGCTTATCATTGCATAACAATTAACGGCGCAATATGCGGCAATTTCAAATCCCCAAACTACGTCACTTTTTATACCCGTCGCTGTATTAAGTACGCCACCATGACCTAAAATATGTAGTGTTGTAACCATTAACATGGCAACCAAGCGAAGTAGATCTACTCCATAATTTCGTTTTGAAGTTATCCCCATTTAATAGTCCCCTTTTAAATTAATGCGCACCTTCATTATACTATTCTGTAATAAAAAAACAACCCGTATTTTTTACAAAATACGGGTTTCCTTTTAAAAATCTAGTTTACTCAAACGATAGTTGCTGCAATAACAGCCTTAATTGTATGCATTCTATTTTCGGCTTCGTCAAATACGATTGACTGCTCCGACTCAAATACATCTTCGGTAACTTCCATACAATCGATGCCAAATTTATCGTAAATTTCTTTACCAATTTTGGTATCAAGATTATGGAACGCAGGAAGGCAATGCATAAAGCGGCACTGTGAACCCGCCTTATCCATAAGAGCCTTGTTTACCTGGTAAGGCATAAGGTCGGTGATTCTCTCTTCCCAAACGCTGTCAGGCTCGCCCATAGATACCCAAACGTCAGTATAAATAACGTGAGCGTCCTTTACCGCGTCGGTGCTTTCGCTAAACTCGATAGTAGCGCCTGTTTCTTTTGCAATTTCGAGGCACTTATTTACAAGTTCGCTTTCAGGGAAATACTTTTTGTTGGTACAAGCCACAAAGTGCATACCCATTTTAGCGCAACCTACCATAAGCGAGTTACCCATATTATAACGAGCATCACCCATATAAACGAGCTTTTTACCCTTAAGATCGCCAAAATGCTCGCGAATGGTTAAAAAGTCGGCAAGAATTTGGGTTGGGTGGAATTCGTTTGTAAGACCATTCCAAACAGGAACACCTGCATATTTTGCAAGTTCTTCTACAATTTCTTGACCAAAACCGCGGTACTCGATACCGTCGTACATACGGCCGAGCACTCTTGCTGTGTCGGCAATGCTTTCTTTTTTGCCGATTTGTGAACCTGTTGGATCAAGGTAGGTTGGGTGCATACCAAGGTCTGCCGCCGCTACCTCAAAAGCGCAACGGGTACGTGTGCTGGTCTTTTCAAAAATGAGGGCGATATTTTTACCCTCAAAGTATTTGTGTGGTGTGCCGCATTTTTTCTTTTCTTTTAAATCTGCGGCAAGGTCTAATAGACCTGCTATTTCTTCGCTTGTAAAATCAAGCAGCTTTAAAAAACTTTTACCCTTTAGATCCATTATTTTGCAACCTCTTTAATTGTATCTATTGCTATTTTCAAGTCCTCAAAAGGAATGTTGAGCGCAGGAAGTAGTCGAACCTTATCTTTAGCGGTAAGGCACAAAACGCCCTTTTCGATAGCCGCTTTTACGACATCTGCTGCGGGTTTGGTGGTCTTGATACCAATCATAAGACCCATACCGCTAACGCTCTCGATACCCTCGGCGCCGTTTAACGCAGAGAATACATATTCGCTCTTTGAATTAACCTCGTCTAAAAACTCGTCGGTTAAGCGATTAATTACTGTTAGAGCACCGGCGCTACAAACTGGGTTGCCGCCATAGGTTGAACCATGGTCGCCAAAGCCTAAAACGCTTTCTACCCTTTCGCTCATCATAGCAGCGCCAATTGGCAAACCGCCACCGAGTCCCTTTGCGGTAGTAACAACGTCTGGGGTTATATCATAGTTCATATAACCATAAATCTTACCTGTTCTGCCGTTACCGGTTTGAACCTCGTCAACAATGATAAGAAAATTGTGTTCTTTTGATAACTTTGCAATTTCTTTTACAAAATCCTTGTCAAGCGCTATAACGCCACCCTCGCCTTGAACACACTCGAACATAACTGCGGCAACGTTATTGTCGCTAACAGTCTTTTTAAGCGCGTCTATATCATTAGCCGGTGTATGTATAAAGCCATCAGTAAGTGGTTTAAATAGTTTATGAAAATGGTCTTGTCCCGTTGCCGCAAGGGTTGTAAGCGTACGTCCGTGAAAACTGTTTTGGAGCGTTACTATTGTATAGCAATCTTCGCCCTTGTTTTCTGCCGCCCATTTACGCGCAACCTTTATAGCGCACTCGTTTGCCTCGGCACCCGAATTTGCAAAAAAGACCTTTTTAAGACCTGTTTTTTCGCACAGTGCTTTTGCAAGATTAGCGCACGGCTCGGTATAATATAGGTTTGACATATGTTGAAGTGTTGCCGCTTGCTTTGCTACGGCACTTGCCCAAACGTCATCGGCAAGACCAAATGCCGTAACGCCAATGCCCGAACCCATATCTATATATTCTTTGCCATTTATATCTACGACACGAGAGCCTTTACCACTTACGATTTCGATAGGAAAACGATTATAGGTATTGGCAACGTATTGTTTATCTAGTGATATTAAATCATTCATTAGTGAAATACATCCTTTTAGTCATTATGAACCATTGTACCAGCACCCTCGTCGGTAAGAAGTTCCATAAGGATTGAATGTGGTACACGTCCGTCCATAATTACAACGTTTTTAACGCCTTTGTGAATAGCCTCGACACAGCAATCCACCTTTGGTATCATACCGCCTGAAATTACGCCCTCGGTTTTAAGATGCTCAATCTCGCTTAGTGTAAGGTCGGATATAAGTGTAGAAGCATCGTCTTTATCGCGCAAAATGCCATCAATATCGGTCATCATAATAAGACGCTGAGCGCCGAGCGCACCGGCAATATAAGCCGCCGCAGTATCGCCGTTAATATTATAGGCATTGCCTTTTTTGTCGCAACCAATGGTTGATATAACAGGAATATAACCTTTTTCAAGCAAATCGAGTACAGGTGTTATATGCACCTTGGTAACACGACCAACGTAACCTAATCTTTCGTCCTTTATCTCGGCTTCAATTAGTCTGCCGTCCATACCCGAAATACCCATAGCCTTGCCACCCTTCATTTCAAGAAGGTTTACAAGTGTTTTATTAACCTTGCCTGCAAGCACCATTTGAACAATATCAACAGTTTCCTTATCGGTAACGCGAAGTCCGTCAACAAACTCTGGCTTTTTGCCGAGCTTGTCCATAAGGTCGTTAATTTCTGGGCCACCACCGTGAACCAAAACAACTTTTACGCCAATAAGCCACAAAAGAACGATATCTTCCATAACCTGTTGTTTAAGTTGCTCGTTTATCATAGCGTTGCCGCCATATTTTATAACAACGATTTTGTTGGTATGTTTTTTAATATATGGAAGCGCTTGGGTAAGTACCTCGGCGCGCTGAGCATTTGAAAAATGGTTATCCATAATATTCTCCTTAGGTTCTATAATCTCCGTTTATTTTAACGTAGTCATAAGTTAGGTCGCAACCCCACGCAGTTGAATTAAATTCGCCGTCATTTAGCTTAATATCAATAACGATTTCTTTTTCGAGCAAGATTTCTTTTGCTTTTTCTTCGCTAAAATCAACACCTGCGCCATTTTGACACACAATGATTTCACCCTTGTTAGAAATAAAAGAAACGTCAATCTTTGTAACGTCAACGTCTGCGCCGCTATAACCAATTGCGCAAAGTACGCGTCCCCAGTTAGCGTCTGCACCAAACATTGCAGCCTTTAAAAGACTAGAACAAATTACACTCTTTGCAACAGTTTTTGCAGTATCAAGGGTTTTTGCGCCACTTACTTTGCACTCAAGCAATTTTGTAGCGCCCTCGCCGTCACCTGCAATAACACGGCAAAGATTAACTGTAACTGTGTTAAGCGCCTTCATAAAGGTATTAAAATCATCGCCATCAGCGGTAATCTCATCATTACCCGCCATACCGTTTGCAAGCACAGTTACCATATCGTTGGTTGACGTATCGCCATCAATGCTTAGCATATTAAATGTATTAGCAATATCGCCCGAAAGTGCCTTTTGTAACATGTCGGAAGAAATAGCCGCGTCGGTAGTGATAAACACAAGCATTGTAGCCATATTAGGATGAATCATACCGCTACCTTTAGCGATACCGCCCATTTTACAAACCTTGCCGCCAATAGTAAACTCAACGGCAATTTGCTTATCGATAGTATCGGTTGTCATAATTGCCTCGGCCGCGTCTTGGCTACCACAGTATGAAAGATTTTGAGCAAGTACGGGAATACCTGCCGCTATTGGAGTAATATCAAGTGGCTGACCGATAACACCGGTAGATGCAACCACAACGTCGTTTGCGCTAACACCTGTTGCTTTTTCAACAAGGTCGCTCATTTGCTCGGCAATTTCAATGCCGTTTGCGTTACAAGTGTTTGCGTTGCCGCTATTACAAATAACTGCTTGAGCCTTGCCGTTTGCAATGTGATTTTTTGTAACTGTAAGCGGAGCGCCTTTTACAAGATTTGTGGTATAAACCGCTGCCGCGTTACACAAGGTATCACTTACAATAAGCGCTAAATCCTTTTTTGTTTTATTCTTTCTAATACCACAGTGCACGCCTGCCGCTTTAAAGCCGCTTGCCGCGCAAACACCGCCGTTTATTAACTTAATATCCATTTAATACACCAAACCTATTGTTTCATCTACACCCATAAGGATGTTCATATTTTGAATAGCTGCGCCCGATGCGCCCTTGCCCAGATTATCATAACGAGCAGTAAGAATAATTCTGTCCTCGTTACCAAACACAGCAAGTTGCATATCGTCTTTGCCAGAAAGCGCTGCCGCAGATAGAAATCCCGACTCGTCAGCATTTTCGTCAAAGTGAACCAGCGCGCTTTGATAGTAATTTTTATAAAGTGTTTTTATGTCGTTTATATTTGCCTTAATATCCTTTACAAATAGTGGCACTGTTACTTCCATGCCGCTATAAAAATCGGCTACTATCGGACAAAATGCAGGCAACGTATCAATGCCTGTAAGCACTTGCATTTCTTTCAAGTGCTTATGTTGTTGAGTAAGTCCATATTGACGAGGAGCTTTAAGTAGCGCAGATTTATTTGGGTCTTCGTAATCGGCAATCATCTTTTTACCGCCGCCTGAATAACCTGTTAAAGAAAAACAACTAAGCGCGGAATTAACGTCTAAAACGCCCGCTTCAATAAGAGGTTTTACAAGCGCGATAAATCCGCTTGCATGACAACCAGGGTTTGCAATGCGCTTTGAAGCCGCTATTTGCTCGCGTTTGCCTGTAAGTTCAGCGAAGCCATACACCCACTCTGTATTTGTACGATGCGCGGTTGACGTGTCGATAATAGCAGTCTTGTCGTTATTTACAAAACTTACCGCTTGGCGAGCCGCATCGTCAGGCAAACATAAAAATACTATGTCTGCAGAGTTGATAGCATCTGCGCGAGCCGCGTCGTCTTTTCTTAACTCTTCAGGCAATTTTATTAGAGAAATATCTTCTCTAACACTTAGTCTATCATATATACGAAGGCCGGTTGTACCCGCACTTCCGTCAATAAATACCTTTGTCATAATCTTCTTTAAAAAACACTTAACTGCCCGACCGTAAAAGCCGGGCAGAATTTATCCTTTTACTATTTTTTGCCGTCAACCATAGCCTGAACCTTGATTGGTAAGCCATAGAGGTTGATAAAGCCTTCTGCATCTCTTTGGTCGTAATCGCTTTCACCAAAGGTTGCAATTTCTTCGCTATAAAGTGAGTAATCACTCCAGATACCAGCTTTGATGATGTTACCCTTATAGAGCTTAAGCTTTACAGTACCTGTAACCTTTTCTTGAGTCTTGTCAACAAATGCTGCAAGCGCCTCACGTAGAGGTGTAAACCACTGACCGTTGTAAACGAGTTCAGCATAAGTAATAGCAAGTCTTTGTTTCTCGTGAAGAGTCATCTTGTCAAGGCAGATGCTCTCAAGTGCTTCGTGAGCTCTGTAAAGAATTGTACCGCCTGGAGTTTCATATACGCCACGACACTTCATACCAACAAGACGATTTTCTACGATATCGATAATACCAATACCGTTCTTGCCGCCGAGTTCGTTAAGCTTTAAGATAATATTCTTAGCGCTCATCTTTTCGCCGTCAAGAGCTACAGGAACACCCTGCTCAAAGTCGAGTGTAATATATGTAGGTACGTCTGGAGCCATTGCTGGACTAACGCCCATTTCAAGGAAGCCTGGCTTATCATACAAAGGCTCGTTACCTGTATCTTCAAGGTCCATACCTTCGTGTGAAAGGTGCCAAAGGTTCTTATCCTTTGAGTAGTTGGTTTCTCTGTTTATCTTTAGAGGAATGTTGTGTGCCTCTGCGTATTCGATTTCTTCTTCACGTGACTTAATATCCCATTCTCTCCAAGGAGCGATGATTGGCATATTAGGTGCAAAGTGCTTAATTGTAAGTTCAAAACGAACTTGGTCGTTACCCTTACCTGTACAACCGTGGCAGATAGCGTCTGCGCCTTCTTTGATAGCGATATCAACAAGACCCTTTGCAATGCAAGGACGAGCTTGGCTGGTACCAAGTAGGTAATCCTCGTAAATTGCGCCTGCTTTTACGCAAGGAATAATATAGTCGTCTACGTACTCGTCTGTAAGGTCGAGAACGTAAAGCTTTGAAGCGCCTGTCTTGATAGCCTTTTCTTCAAGGCCTTCAAGCTCGTCAGCCTGACCAACGTTACCAGATACTGCGATAACTTCACAGTTGTTGTAATTCTCTTTTAGCCAAGGAATGATGATTGATGTATCAAGACCGCCTGAGTAAGCAAGCACTACTTTTTTAATATCTTTTTTATCCATGATTTTTGTCTCCTTTTTAGACATAATTTATTCAACACGAGCCATTATATGCCTGTCTAATTCATTTGTCAAGTGTTTTTTTTGAATAAATATTCAATATTTTTTATTTTATGCAAAAATCTTGCATATTTTCTATAAAATATCGCATATTTGCATAATATTTGTGATTTCATAGGTGGTTTTGTATGCTCCTGGCGTTCCTTTTGGGTTAAGCCAACAAGTATCGACACCAAAATTTATACCACCTAAAATATCGGACGACATAGAATCGCCAATAACCAAAATCTTTGACCTGTCCTTTTCGGGCGTATTAGCCATAACAAAATCAAAATATTCTACCTCTGGCTTTTGGCTGCCCGCATCTTCCGACACAAATATATAATCAAAATACTGCTTTATAGAGCAGTTTTCAATTCGTCTATATTGTGTGCGTGACATACCGTTAGTGGTAATACAAACGGTATAACCTTTTGATTTTATGTAATCTAGCGCTTTATCTGCGCCCTCGATTAAATCGTAACCCTGTGACAAGAAATCAAAATAATCACTAGCCATTTTTATAGGGTCGCCTTCTAGTTTATAAAACTCTAGATATTCTCTAAAACGTCCCGAGTAAATTTCTTCCTTTTTGATTTCGCCCTTTTCAAAGCGCGCCCACCAAGTGTGGTTAATAGCAGAATACTTTGCTACCATTTCATCACTTATAGGTAGGTTATGAAGCGCAAATAAGTTTCTTATTGCTTTGTACTCTGCCGCCGAAAAGTCAAGCAAGGTATTATCTAGGTCAAAATATAACGTTGTATATTTTTTCATGAGAACATCCCCAACGTGTATGCCAAAATTGTTGGTAACTCACCTACAAGAAAATAACCCAAAACGCCAATAAAGAAATTAACGCCGCCTTTTTTACGAAAAGCGAGTTCTTGGTCAAGATCACTTTTCTTTATTTCAGAAACGTTTGATATTACCTTGTTCCTATAAATATAGTCACCAAACACACCAAACAACACGCTCAAAAGTATAGCCAGCAATCCACCTACAAGCGCTAATACAATAACCGGAACGCCGATTGTAGAGATATTTTCTCGAATTATGTTTGCTACCTGGAAGTAACCCTTAGTTTCGGATAAATCCAACTGATTCACAGCCACAGTAAAGGGTATGCTCAACATTGTAAGCGCTACCTGTATCGCGCCTATAATAGCGCCTAGTATATACATTTTGCGTGACAAGAGCCAACCGCATGGAGTCAAAAATGCAAGCCAGTTCCAAGACGCTTTTTTACCATATTTAAATTTTAAAAACTTTGGTAAATAACGGTGTGTATTACCCGCAACAAATTGCTTTGCTTCTTTTGCGGTAACACCATTGCCCAAATCGGTATCTTCTGGCACACCGCCCATTAAATCAATGGTAAACGCGCGACTGCCCATACTTAACATATTTGGAGTATTACATTTAGGACAAGCGGGCGCGTCTTTTTTATACTTTTCACCACATCTACCGCAAAAAACCACGTCTTCTGCCTCTGGTTCTTTTTGAGTGGTAGACTCGGGTTTTTTGTACTGATTCTCTGTACCGTGAAATTCAGCTAGACCACAATGACCTAGTGATAAATAACACTCTCTGTGATGTGGCGCACCACATTCGGGACAATGCGCTACGTCATCATCTTCAAACAAATACGCGCCACAAATAGCGCATTTTTCTTTGCCATAATCAAGACTCACACCGTCACCCCCATTTGTTCGTCAATTTTTTCAAATACTGTATCAAAATACTCTTTACCATAGTTATGATAAAGACCATCTTTAATCATAGCGTCAAACTCGCTACGGCTAACCCAACGCGCCTCGGCAACCTCATCATCTTGAAGTCTTAATTTTTCACTTGCGACGTCGGTATTTATAAACCAAACGTCTAAAAGCGAATTTCTGCGTTTAATACGGGTTAGTTTTTTAAGAGTTTGTTTGTTAGAAGGAATACCCAATTCCTCATAAAGCTCGCGGTTAGCCGCGGTGTATGAGTCCTCACCTGCGATAGCCGCGCCGCCTGTTGCCGCCCATTCGCCGGGCATAAGCTTTTTACTGTCCGATCTGCGTTGAACCAAAAACTCACCACGCGAAGATACAATCCATATATGCACCACCAAGTGATATTCACCGGGTTTTAAATTGCATTTTCCACGCAACGTAGTTTTACCTACGGGTTCGCCGTCAGCGTTTAAAATGTCCCACTTTTCCATTATTTTAATTTTTCCTCACAACGTTGTCACGACTTTTATAAATACTGTTTTCCTCAACGTATCCTCTAACACTAGATAGCGGATAGATATTTGTGTTTTTGCCAACCACACAACCGGGATTAAGCACAGTACCGCACCCTACCTCGACGTAGTCGCCTAAAATCGCGCCAAACTTTCTTAGATTTGTATTATACCTTTCATTTCCCAATAAGATAGATACGTTTGTTTTGTCTGACTTTACGTTTGAGGTAATAGCACCCGCGCCTAAATGAGCCTTATAGCCCAATATACTGTCGCCCACGTAGTTATAATGTGGTACCTGCACACTGTCAAACAGTATAGCGTTTTTAAGCTCGGTAGAGTTCCCTACAACCGCGCCCTTACCAATAATCGCATTGCCGCGAATAAATGCGCAATGGCGTATTTCGGCGTCCTCATCAATAATACAAGGACCGCTAATGCTAGCGCTAGGCGTCACCTTTGCGCTCTTTGCAATAAGCACTCCACCGCCAAAATCATCGAATTTTTCTGGGTCTAACGCACTAGACAACCAGACAATAAAATCCTTGATTTCACCGAGCACTTCAAAGGGGTATTTCTTGCCTTTAAAAATATCGCGCGCTATTGTGTGGCGTGTGTCTAAAAGAGTTGTGATTTCAAGCCTTTTCATAACAAACATATCCTTCTTACACTAAAAATTTTATATTATATAGTATAATACGGATAATTAAAACTATTATAACAGTATTAAAAGAAATTTTCAATAATTATTATAAGTAAAATTTATATAATTTAGTTCTTGATTTTTTTTTATATATAAGTTATAATTTTTTGTAGCCTGTATATTTGGTCGTGCGAATGGGCGG
Source organism: Clostridia bacterium (assembly GCA_017537245.1). Lineage (GTDB taxonomy): Bacteria > Bacillota > Clostridia > Oscillospirales > Acutalibacteraceae > UBA737. The sequence goes on from JAFYLD010000031.1 coordinate 51,874, forward strand.
GTCCTATACGGCGGGAGGCTGTGAACCATGTCAGGCGGGGAACCGAGCAGCATTAAGCAGTTTTTTCCGTGCGAATAGTAAATCGGTCCATTCGTACGACCAAGCATATAGGTTAATTTTAATTTTGGGGTGAATTTATGGCATATCAGGCGTTATATCGAAAATATCGTCCTTCTACTTTTAGCGACGTTGTAGGGCAAGAGCATATTACCAATACTCTTAAAAACGAGCTTGACTGCGGCAAAATTGTGCACGCGTATCTTTTTACCGGCACACGTGGTACGGGTAAAACAACCTGCGCCAAAATCCTTGCCAAGGCAGTTAACTGCCTTAATCCCATAAACGGCGATCCTTGCGGCGAGTGTGAAATTTGCCGTATGGTAGCGGCCGATGAAGCAACCGATATTGTCGAAATGGACGCAGCGTCTAACAACGGTGTTGACGATATTCGCGAACTACGCGAACAGGTTAATTTCTCCCCTGCCGCTTGTAAATACCGCGTGTATATCATAGACGAGGTTCACATGCTTTCCGGCGCCGCATTTAACGCGCTACTAAAAACACTAGAAGAACCACCCGAACACGTTGTGTTTATACTTGCTACTACCGAAGTTCACAAACTACCTGCTACCATTCTTTCGCGTTGTCAACGTTTCGATTTTCGTAGAATTGATAGCGCCGAAATCGTTGGTAGATTAAAGCACGTTGCATCTTGTGAAAATCTAACCCTTACCGACGATGCCGCAACACTTATTGCATCTGCGGCTGATGGTGGCATGCGCGACGCGTTATCTATACTTGACCTTTGCGCATCGCACAACAGTAATATTACCGAAGATACCGTTGCTAACGTTTGCTCAATGGCAGGCAACGAATATCTTATAAAAATGGCCGACCTTATTAAGTCGCACTCTACCGAGCAGGCTATAACACTTATTGACGAGCTACACAATTCGTCGGTAGATATGTTACGACTTCTCTCTGAACTCACAGGTCACTTCCGCGATCTTATGATTGTAAAGGTAGTAAAGGGTGACAAAAAGCCAATAGTTTGCTCTAGTCAAAAGATGAAGGCGCTAGAAGCGCAAGCGCAAAACTTTGACATAAAAGAAATTATGGCAATTTTATCTATCTTACAGGCAAGCGCTACCGCAATGCAAAACGGTAATCGACGTTGCGAAATGGAAATGGCTATAATTAGACTTTGTAACCCTCAAATTCGACAAGACCTTGACTCGCTCGAGCGCAGAATTGCAGCGCTCGAAAGCAACCCACCTGTAGCGGTTGTAAAAGCCGAGCCTGTAAAAGAAACAATTGAAGAATTACCACCAATTGTCGAAGAGGAAATCCCACTACCCGATGACAATGACGACCCTGCTCCGTTTGACGTGGACGACGTTAAACCCGTTGCTCCTCCAAAACCAGTTGTCGACAATAACGACGACTCGTCAACACCTGTTGCAGAGTGGCAAGATATAATTGGTATTTTGCGTAAAACGTGCCCAATTATAGCCAGTGTTCTTGGCGATTCAAAAGCATACGTTGAAGGCGATAAATTGCTTATTGACACAAACAACACTCAATTCAAGGCGCTTATGAATGGTAACAACCCTGTTTATAGAGATAACGTACGCAAAGCGGCGCAAACTATACTAGGCAAGGTTTATAAACTAGGACCTTATCATAAAAAACCTGCGCAAAGCGAAAGCGCTGACCCGCTACAAGGCTTTGCCGCAAAACTAAAACAATTAGAAAAAAATTAAATTTTATAGGAGATAAAAAAATGAAAGTACGCATTCCAAACTCTGGTGGCCCAGGCAATATGAACCAAATGATTAAACAAGCACAAAAGATGCAAGAAGATATGGCAACACTTCAAACCGATCTTGAGGCTCGCGAATATACCGCAACCTCTGGCGGCGGAGCAGTAAGCGTTACCGTTGACGGCAAGCATCTTATCAAATCTATCAAAATCAATCCTGACATCATCGATCCAGAAGATGCCGAAATGATCGAAGATCTTGTTACCGTTGCAGTTAACGAAGCTATCAGCAACGCAACCCGTACCGCAGAGGAAGAAATGGGCGCAATAACAGGCGGACTTAATATTCCTGGTATGTTTTAATTATGAATTATAACATAGTTCCGCTAACCGAACTTATAAACCAGTTTTCACGTCTACCGGGAATTGGTAAAAAAACTGCTCAAAGACTAGCTTATAGCATATTAGAGCAACCGCCCGAGCGCGCTAAAGCATTTGCCGAGGCGCTTGTAAACGCGCGTGAAAAGATACATTTTTGTTCAATTTGTCAGTCCCTTACCGATTTAGAGGTTTGTCAAATTTGTTCTGACGAATTACGTGATAAAAGCGTTATTTGCGTGGTAGAAGACCCGCGTGACGTTATGGCTTTTGAACGCACTCGCGAGTACAAGGGCGTTTATCACGTACTTCACGGAGTTATATCTCCGCTTGACAATATTGGTCCTGACAAATTGCGCATTAAAGAGCTTATGGCAAGACTTAGCGATGGTACTGTAAAAGAAATTATTATGGCTACCAACCCTACCGTTGAAGGTGAGGCTACCGCTAGTTATATTTCACGTCTTGTAAAACCAATGGGCATTAAGGTAACACGCCTCGCTTACGGTATTCCTGTAGGCGGCGACCTTGAATATGCCGACGAATACACACTCGCCCGAGCACTTGAGGGCAGAAACGAGATTTAAACTATGGAACAAAGCAAAATTGACCGCATAAACGAACTTGCTCGCAAGCAAAAGTCCGAAGGTTTAACCGAGGAAGAAAAGGTTGAGCAAGCAGTCCTTAGAAAAGAGTATATCGAGGGTTACAAGCGTAGCCTTATGGCTCAACTTGACAATATGTATATTGTAGAGCCTGATGGTTCAAAGAAAAAGGTTGTACCAAAGCAATGAAAATCTTGATCGCAGACTGCGCAACTCTTGCACAAAATAACGATTTACCTCTCACCGTATTCGAAGAGTACGGTGACGTTGTTTATAACCCCAATATATCGCGTGACGAGTTATTAGAAACCGTACACGAATACGATATTATTTTGTGCAACAAGACAATTATTGACCGCAGTGTTTTTGAAAAAGCTAAGAAATTAAAATACATTGGTCTTTTTGCAACCGGTTATAACAATATTGATATTATTGCGGCTCGCGAGCGTGGTATTGTTGTTTGTAACGCAGGCAGCTATTCTACAAGCGCCGTAGCGCAACAGACCTTTGCTTATATTTTAAACCATTATAACGCGGTAAATAAGTATAACGATTTTGTAAGTAATGGTGGTTGGCAACAATCTCCTACCTTTTCGGTGCTATGCTTTCCTACCGATGAACTCAAAGATAAAACGATTGGTATTATCGGTTACGGCAGTATAGGTCGTCGCGTGGCAGAAATCGCATTGGCGTTTGAGATGCGCGTTTTGGTATATACCAGAACCCCAAAAGAAGATAACCGCGTAACTTTTGTATCGCTCGACGAGCTTTTACAAAAAAGCGATATCGTAACTCCACACTGCCCACTAAATGATGAGAGTCGCGAACTTTTTAACAAAGATACCTTCGCTAAATTTAAAGACGGCGCTTTCTTTATTAACACTGCGCGTGGTGGTGTTGTAAATGAACAAGACCTTGCCGACGCATTAAATAGTGGCAAACTATCGGGTGCTGCTATCGACGTTTTGACCGAGGAACCTATGTCGAAGGACTGCGTGTTAAAGACCGCCAAAAACCTTGTTATTACTCCTCACACCGCGTGGGCACCGCTTTCTACAAGAGAAAGATTGCTAGGTATTGTAGAAGATAATATCAAAGCATTTTTAAACGGAAATCCTAAAAATAAAGTTTCATAATAAAAAGCCTTCGGTAAAACCGAAGGCTTTAATTTTATCTTATAGAGTTGTAATAATCTTTCATACGTTTTACGTCCTCGGCTTGTGTGCCGTCAGACTCGCAAATAAAGGTTGGAGTACATCCTTTTTGCACAACCAAGTCGATTACAGGCTCAAAATCAGGGCCGTAAACTGTGTCTTCAAAGGTAAGGTGCTTTTTCTCGCCGCCTGTTGTATATTCAATCTTTGAAAAATGTGAATGGAAGTTTTTAAGACGATCATAACCCAAAGCATTCTCAATTTTGTCGAACACTGTTTTATAATCCTCTTTGGTCTTAAAATAACCTAAATCGCGCGCGTTAAGATGACCAAAATCTATACAAGGAATAAGTCGCTCATCTATTTTACAAAGTTCTAAAACCTCGTCCAAAGTGCCTAACTGATTTACCTTGCCCATCGTTTCGGGACAAATATGCACGTGACCGAGTCCCGCATCATCAAGTGCAGTTATGGCCTTTTTCATGGTATCAATCGCAAGTTCTAGGGCTGTTTCACGGCTTATTTTACTACAAGAACCGGTGTGAACAACGATGCGATTACCGCCCATAAAATCCACAGCGCGAGCCGAGTCCATAATATATTTGATAGAATTAAGGCGTTTTTCCTCTTCGACAGATGACATAGAGATATAATACGGCGCGTGTAGAGATAAGGTTATGCCCTTTTCTGCGGCAAGTTTTCCAAGTTCGCGAGCCTTGTCCTCGCCAATATTTACACCGCGACCACATTGATACTCAAAAGTGTCGAGTCCCATGCGTTCTACGTACTCAGGGATATGCAAACTGCCTTTATAACCCATTTTAAAAAAGCTGTCAGAGTTACCCGCAGGACCAAATTTTGCAGACATAGTTACACCTCTTATTCCTCGAATTTATATCTTTTGTAAAGCTTCTTTTCAAGTTTTCTACGAACTTTAAATGACCAGCCGTCCTCAAGTTTTATTGGAGTAAGCAATATAGATTTGACACCAACTACGTTACCACCCAAAATATCGGTAAAAATTTGATCGCCAACGATAGCCACGTTTTTGCGTTTTTCACCTAGCGCCTTTACGCCGCGTAAATAGCCTGTTGGCAATGGTTTGCAACCAAGACTTATAAACGGCAAGCCGATACGCGCAGCAAACGGCTCTATTCTAAAACGCTTTGAATTAGAAAGTACCATAAGTTTGATTCCACTTTCTTGCATTGCGGCAATCCACTCCATAAGTCCATCGGTCAAAACTGTGCCGTGGTGGGTGGACATGGTATTATCAACGTCTAAAAGCAACGCTTTTATATCGTATTCTTTTAAAAGCTCTACTGTAATATCGGTTATACCGTGAAGCTTGATATCTGGTTTTAATAACATATAAATTATCTCCTATTAAGCCTCCCTTGCCCTAAAGGGAGGGGGACCGCATCAGCGGTGGTGGGATATTCATTTTGATAAAATTAAAAAGGCGAAAAGGGTGTTCCCCTAATCGCCTTTTAAGTGCCGTAAATTAGCGGAACTTTCTCTTACGAGCAGCTTCCGACTTCTTCTTACGCTTTACAGAGGGCTTCTCATAGTGCTCTCTCTTACGAACTTCTTGAATAACGCCGTCCTTAGCGGTCTGACGCTTAAAGCGACGAAGTGCGTTATCGAGTGATTCGTTTTCTTTTACTTTTACCTGACTCATTAACATTCCCTCCCTCCGCAATAGTGCAGGGGTATAAACTTACAAAAGCCATTATACTACAATGGTATATGGAATGTCAAGAATTATTTTTTAAATTCATAAAATCATTTTTTTAAATTCTTCTTCGTCGATAACAGTAACACCCAAAGCGTTGGCTTTGTCGAGCTTACTACCCGCTTCTTCACCCGCTAAAACGTAGGTGGTTTTCTTTGAAACAGAGCCTGACACCTTACCGCCAAACGACTCGATTATCTCTGCCGCCGCAGAACGAGTATATGTTGGTAATGTACCCGTTAGTACAAAGGTCATACCCGCAAACTTATCGCCTGCCACCTGTTTGGTAGAAACAGTGTTAACGCCAAGTTCTTGAAGTTTTTTAATCATATCGCGATTATCTTCTATGGCAAAATATTCTACCGCCGAATTTGCCAAAATTTCACCAAAACCTTCAATACCGAGTAATTCCTCGCGAGTAGCCGACATAATCGCGTCTATATCGTGAAATCTGTCCGCAAGCAATTTTGCCGCTTTTGCGCCAATGTGCCTAATACCCAAAGCTGTTATAAGTTTTGACAAATCGTTTTCTTTAGATTTGCTTATTGCGTCAAACATATTTTGCGTTGACTTTTCGCCTATGCGGTCTAGTGACATAACGCTTTCAAAATCTAGAGTATAAAGGTCGACTATGTTATGAACAAGGTTGGCATCTACTAGTTGCTCTAGCACCGCAGGACCGAGCCCCTCAATATCCATCGCGTCGCGAGAGGTAAAGTGAATTAGGTTGCGTAGTAGTTGCGCCGGACACTCTGAATTGGTACAACGAATTACCGCCTCACCCTCGGCTCTAGAAACTGGCGCTCCGCAAGAAGGACAATGGGTCGGCATTTTAAACACAACCGAGCCTTCGCAGTGACGACTAACAGCTAAAACCTCTGGTATAATCTCGCCAGCTTTACGCACAACAATTGTATCGCCAATACCGATTTGCTTTTCATTTATAAAATCTTCGTTATGAAGAACCGCGCGACTAACGGTAGTACCGGCTAGTTGAATTGGCTCAAACTCGGCAGTAGGAGTAAGCGCGCCGGTACGACCCACGTTTATTTCAATACTTTTAAGCACCGTTTCTTTTTCTTCGGGTGGATATTTAAACGCAACCGCCCAACGAGGATATTTTGCGGTACTGCCTAGTTCTTCACGATACTCGAGATTATCCGCTTTTATAACCGCGCCGTCTATATCAAACTCGTAACTACCGCGGTTTTCACCAATTTTATTTACCTCGTCGATAGCCGCGTCAATTGTGGCGCAACGAGTATAGAAAGGTAGTACGTTAAAGCCCAAATCTTTTAGAAAATCGAGCGTTTCAATATGAGAAGTAAACTCTTTACCCTCTATTGACTGCACGTTAAAGATAAATATATCAAGTCCACGGCTAGCGGTAATAGCGCTATTTTTTTGACGGAGTGAACCCGCCGCCGCATTACGCGGATTTTTTGCAGGTTGCTCACCCAAAAGTTCTTGACGCTCAACAAGTTTAAGAAAAGACTTTTTAGGCATATAAACCTCGCCTCTAACCTCGAGCGCGCCGTCAAAAGCGATTGTCTGTGGTATGGACTCTATTTGCAAAAGATTTGCAGTTACGTCCTCGCCTGTATTGCCGTCACCTCGAGTAGAGCCGCGTACAAATTTACCGTCCAAATATTCAAGCGATACCGAAAGACCGTCGATTTTGGGCTCAACGGAAAACTCGGTTACGTTAGTATCTATCTTGTCACCAAACTCACGAAGTTCATCCACGCTAAAAACGTCTTGCAAACTTTCCATCTTAACGGCATGCACAACAGGAGAAAACAAACTTTGCGCAGCACCGCCCACTTTTTGTGTTGGAGAATCAGGAGTAATAAGCTCGGGGTATTCTTTTTCTAATGCTTTAAGCTCGCGAGTAAGCGCGTCATACTCAAAGTCAGAAATCTCGGGAGCATCCTGATTATAGTAAAGCTCGTTATGATGCTTTATCTCCTTAGTAAGTTGAGCCGCTCTTTTTTTAGCCTCTTTAAAATCCATAATTTTCTCCTTTTATCCTAAATCTCCAAAGTTAAATACTTCGTCTGCTAAGTCATTATTGGGTTGTTCGACAACGTTTGTAAATGAATCGGGAACCTCGCCCGAAATTATTGTTTGCGCGGCAATAGCCGTAGTAGATACGCTAAACGAATCGGTGCAACCCATCATAAGAATACTCACGTTCACATCAATTTTAATAATTATTTGATGCAACACGTTATTTATACCCGCCGACTCAAAACGACTTTCAAAATCGAGTATGGCTGTTTCGGTAAGTTGCATTTTAAATTTAATTTTAGGGCCATAGCCCGTTGTATATTCATTACCCCAAAGCGAGCCTATCGGTATGTTTAAATCGTATTTGTTTTTACCGGCCACAATTCGCGAGATTTCGTTTGAAAGACTACTTTTAAACAAATTTATCTTTTCAACGTTTATCTCAATACCGGTAATAGTACCGCTGTCATCACGCGAAATAATCGATATATCGTTATACTTTATATTGTTTTGCTCTATTACGTTTAAAACTGCCTTGTTTGCAGCGTTTAAAATAATTGTTTCAGCCTCGCTTTTAGCGTATGTAAAAACAAAGGGTTTTACGCTAATTACACATATCACAAATACTAAAACCAAAGCAAAAATCAATATTGCCCATCGTTTTATGAGTGTAATCGTTTGTTTTTTTATTTTTCTTTTCATCGTCACACCCCCACTTCATACTACGAAAAAGTGAGTTTTGTGTGAGTGTTAAAGAGTAAAGAACAAAATACAAATAAAGTGCATTATACTAGCAAGCACCACAAAAATATGAAAAACCGAATGAATATATTTTACCTTTGCGCCAATGCCAAAAAGCACCGCGCCGATAGTGTACATTATACCGCCGCCTAAAAGCCACGTAAATCCCCAAAAAGTGAGCGCTTTGTACACAGGTACTATGGTTAAAATAACGCACCAACCCATACCTATGTAACAAATCATAGAAAACACTTTATATTTCTTTAAATCAATTGCGGTAAGCGTAATAGCAAGCGCCGCTATACCCCAAACTATACCAAATATTACCCAAGCGATAACAGGATTTGTTTTTCTAACAAGAGATAGCATTATAGGGGTATACGTACCCGCTATCATAAAATAAATAGTGCAGTGGTCAAGTACCTGCAATACTTTTTTAGCAGTACCGGGATTTAGACCGTGATAAACACTCGACATTGTAAAAAGCGATATAACCGACGCGCCGTAAATTGCCGATGATACTACTCCCCAAGTGTTGCTATTAAAAGCCGCCATTATAACGCACGCTACCAAATATATAACGCCAAGTCCACCGCCAACGATGTGTGTAGTCATATTAAAAACTTCTTCACCGTTTGTATAACTTGGCAGTAATCTATCGATAAGTTTTGTTCGTTTCATAGAGTTTTATCCTTTTGATTTTACTCTATTCATTATATCACAAAAGAAACGTTTTTTCAATCAATAAACAAAAAACAAGGCGACAAAAGTCGCCTTGTTAAATAAATTATTTCATAAATTCGTACATTGCGCGGTAGCACATATATACGTCAAGTTTTGAAGTTGTTTCGTAAGGAGCGTGCATTGAAAGTACAGGCACACCAAGGTCAATTACGTCAATACCAAGGTTTGCAACGTACATAGCAACAGTACCGCCGCCGCCTGCGTCAATCTTACCAAGCTCGCCTGTTTGCCAGATAATACCCGCGTTATCAAGCATAGCGCGTACTTCTGCAACGTATTCGGCAGATGCGTCAGAAGTGCCGCCTTTACCGCCGCCGCCTGTGTATTTAGTAACAACTACGCCGTAGTTTAAGAAACTAGCGTTTCTGCGTTCCATAACGTCTTGGAAGGTTGGATCAGTACCAGCGTTAACGTCAGCAGAAAGGCACTTTGAGTTGCGAAGTGCAACTGTTTCGTCACAACCCTGCATTACGCAAATATCGTGAACCACGTGTGGCAAGAAGTCAGACTGCAAGCCTGTGTTACCCATAGAACCGATTTCTTCCTTATCGGTAAGAATAGCAATAGCAGTCTTTTCTGGTGCTTCAACCTCTAAAATAGCGGTAAGAGCAGGATATGCGCATACGCGGTCGTCCTGACCGTAAGCGCCAACGAGTGAGCGATCAAAACCAATGTCGCAAGCCTTTGCCGCAGGAACGAGTTCAAGCTCTGCAGAAAGGAAATCTTCCTCGGTAATATCGTATTTTTCGTTTAAGATTTTAAGAATGTTGAGTTTTACAAGCTCGCTACCCTCGTCACTCTTAAATGGCATACTACCAATAAGAACGTTAAGTTCTTCACCACGAATACCATCAGAAAGTGTGCGTTTGCTTTGCTCTCTTGCCAAATGTGGAAGCAAGTCGTTGATTACAAATTTAGGATCGGCATCGTCTTCACCAATATTTACTTCTACAACACTGCCGTCTTTCTTTGCAAATACGCCGTGAAGCGCAAGTGGTAGAGCTGTCCACTGATATTTTTTAATACCACCATAATAGTGAGTCTTGAAAAGCGCTAATTCGAGTTCTTCGTAAAGTGGGTTTGGTTTAAGGTCAAGACGTGGTGAGTCAACGTGAGCCGCGGTAATATTGATACCCTTGTCAGCCGTTTCCTTACCAATTACTGCAAAAGCAACAGTCTTGCCGCGATTGTTAAAGTAAACGCGGTCGCCTGCGTTGTATTTGTTACCAATTACAAAAGGAACAAAGCCCTTCTCTTCTGCCATAGCGATAGCGGTAGCTACTGCCTCGCGCTCGGTTTTTGCGGCATCAAGATATGCTTTATAACCTTCGCAGTAGTTTTGCATACTGTCGATAACTGAATCTTCAACCTTTAAAAGACCGTTTTTCTTTTCGTAAAATAGTTTTTGTTTTAAATCTTTTACTGCATCAGACATTATTATATTCCTCCAATAGTTTAGTTAAAAGTTTTTGTATTTTTAGATTAAAAACCGATAGTTCACAATCATTATACACTATGTTATCAGTTTTTTCTATATAAAATTCTTCTGGTTTGCCGGCGCTCATGCGAAGCTCGGCCGCTGTTTCATCAATACCATCGCGCTCCATAATACGAGCTTTGCGAGTTTTTTCGTCGGATATAACGGCAATTACCTCGTTACAAATGCTATTAGCACCACTTTCAAAAAGCGTTGGCGCATCTAATAGCACCCTGTCCTCATTTATTTCATCACGAACAAGCATCATAATATATGGCAAAAGTGTTTTGTTTAAAAGCTCTGTGTTTTCAGGGGTTGAAAATGCAACTTCGGCTAATTTTTTTCGGTTTATTTCACCCTCACGATTTAAAATCTCAACACCGAACACATTCATTAAAGCGCCGTGACCGGCACTGCCTCTTTCTACGGCTTTTCTGGCAAGTTTGTCGCAGTCAACAATCTTAAATCCCATTTCCTTGGCTACTGCGGTAGCGCTGCTTTTTCCTGATCCCGTAGGGCCTGTAAGACCTACTACAAAACTCATAATTTAATCACCTCAAAACCACAAGCTCGGATAAGTCGGTTGTAAACTGCTAGACCCACTCCGTCCTTGCTTGGCGCGTGAATATAAACCTCTTTAACGTTTAGCGAGTCTATATCACGCAAACACGAAAATACGTTTTGTGCCAAAGTGCTTTCGTCACGCTTTGAACCATACGACATTTTCGGTACGTTTACGTTATAATATTCTTCCTCAAAACAAATCGCCGCAGCGTTTTCTTTGGAATTAACAAAACTAACAAAGCTATTGCTGCAACCTTCTACCAAAAACGCGGTCGTGTTTGGAGCGTAATGCTTATATTTCATACCGGGTGACGCTGCCGCTACGCCGTCTTTTAACTTTTCGAGCACCGCGTCATCTACTATAAGCTCTGGCAAAATAGCTCGTAATTGCTCGGGGGTTACAGCGCCCGGACGTAAAAGTCGAGGCTTTTCGCCAACCAACGATACCACCGTTGACTCAACGCCAACCATACAATCACCGCCAATTACCACAGCATTGATCTTACCGTCAAGGTCATCGATTACGTGAGCCGCAGTCGTTGGACTTGGTTTGCCCGAAGTGTTAGCGCTAGGCGCGGCAAGGGGTAAACCGCTTTTTTCGATTATATCACATATCGTTTTATCGCTCGGGAATCTAACGGCTACTGTTTTGAGCCCACCCGATACGCTTTCGGCAATTTTGTCACCTTTTGGTAATACCATTGTAAACGGTCCCGGCCAAAACGCACGAGCGCACTGGTAAGCCACGTCGGGTATATCGCAGGCAATATCACTCAACATATCAAGGTTTGAAATGTGAACGATAAGCGGATTATCTTGTGGTCTGCCTTTGGCGGCAAAGATAGACTTTATAGCATCATCATTATAAGCGGATGCCGCAAGTCCATAAACCGTTTCGGTAGGTACGGCTACGATACCGCCACCATTTAAAATTTCAGATGCTACGTTTATTGAATTTTCATAATCGGCAATAGCATCTAACTTTAGCGTTTCCATTTTAAGAATTCTCCTGTGCTTTAAGAGCCTCTGCACGATAATGGGTTGTAAGTCCATCTACGATTTCCTCAATATCACCGTTTAAAATGCTATCGATTTTATAAAGTGTTAGACCTATACGATGATCGGTAACACGACCTTGTGGGTAGTTGTAGGTACGAATACGTTCACTACGATCACCTGTACCAACCTGTGCCTTACGATCCGATGCCAAAGCCGCATCAGCCTTTTCTTTTTCAGCATCATAAAGACGTGCGCGCAAAACTTTGAGCGCTTTTTCTTTGTTCTTAAACTGACTACGCTCGTCCTGACATTCTACTACCACACCGGTAGGAATATGCGTTACACGAATAGCAGAAGAAGTTTTGTTAATGTGCTGACCACCCGCGCCCGATGAACGGAAGGTGTCAATCTTGAGGTCGGCGGGGTTAAGATTAAATTCTACCTCGTCGGCTTCTGGAAGTACCGCAACAGTTACGGTAGATGTATGAATTCTGCCCTGTGTTTCGGTGTCAGGCACACGCTGAACACGGTGAACACCGCTTTCGTACTTAAAGCGTGAGTACGCGCCTGCACCCTCTATCATAAAGCTAATTTCCTTATAACCGCCAAGCTCGGTTTCGTTAGCGTTTGTAATATCTATGTGCCAACGTTTGCTCTCGGCATACATTGAGTACATTCTAAAAAGTGAAGCCGCAAAGAGAGCTGCCTCTTCGCCACCGGCACCGCCGCGAATTTCGACAATAACGTTTTTGTCATCGTTAGGGTCTTTAGGTAATAGAAGTATTTTAAGCTCATCGCCAAATATAACAATATTTTCTTTTGCGGTAGCAAGCTCTTCTTCAACAAGTTCTTTAAAATCCTTGTCAAGACCGCCCGCTTCAAGCATTTCGAGGGCTTCCTTTTCGGCGTTTACAGCCGCACAATATTCACGATATTTTTCGACAATTGGGGTAAGCTCGCTGTGTTCTTTCATAAGCTTTGTAAAAAGAACGTTATCGCTTGCCACGTCGGGACGGGTAAGTTCTACACCAATTTGTTCATAGCGGTTTTCTACCGCCGAAAGTTTATCAAACATTATTTATTCTCTCCACTTGTAGTAATTATCTTTTTTATACTCTTTTCAACGGTCTTGCGCGGAAGCATTACCTCGTGACCGCAACCGTTACAACAAATTTTAAAATCCATACCTATTCTTTTAACCGTAAATGTATTGCAACCACACGGATGACTTTTTTTCATTTGTATTACGTCACCAACGTTTATATTCATAACACTTCTCACCGCCTATTCTTTCAACATAATATTATACCCTAAAATATGGATAAAGGCAATATTTTTTATCATTTTTCATCACTCTATTGTGAGTAGAATTAAAAATTTTATCGGTAGAGTCCTAAAAAGCGCCGTAGATTGTATTTTTAGGATAAAAAATATATAATTAAAGCATCGATTTCAAAGGAGAAATTTTATGAGCTTTAAAATAATTGCCGATTCATCGTCGGATATGCTATCACTTGAAGGTATTCCATTTGAGATAACCCCTCTTAAAATAGTGACCGACAAAAAAGAATACGTAGACAATCAAAACCTAAACGTCGACGAAATGGTAGACGACCTTTTTAGTTATAAAGGCAAATCATCTTCCTCATGCCCTAACGCAGACGAATGGCTTACCGCCTTTGGCGACTCCAAATACATATTTTGTATAACCATTACCGCTACTCTTTCGGGTAGTTATAACGCCGCTTGCATTGCAAAAGAAATGTACGAGGAGCAGTACCCCGACCGCAAGGTTTTTGTTATCAACTCGCTATCTACCGGTCCTGAAATGAAGCTTATTATAGAAAAAATTAAAGAACTTATCGCAATTGGTAATACCTTTGAAGAAATTTGCGAGGAAGTAAATTCATACACTCAAAAAACAGGATTAATTTTTATGCTAGAGTCTATGAAAAATCTTGCCAACAATGGCCGCGTGAGTCACATTGCGGCAAAAGCAGCGGGACTACTTGGTATTCGTGTTGTTGGTAAGGCTAGTGACGTTGGCGATTTGCAACCGCTTGACAAAGCCCGTGGCGAGCAAAAAGCTATTACTAGCATAATTGACTGTATGCACGCAGAAGGTTATTGGGGCGGCAAGGTGCGAATTGCCCACTGCCAAAATGAAAAAGTGGCCGAAAGTTTAAAAACACTTATTACAAAAGAATTTGCCAAAGCCGACGTAGAAATTTACGCCTGCCGCGGTCTTTGCAGTTTTTATGCCGAAAAGGGCGGCGTGCTTGTAGGCTTTGAGAAAAAATAAAAATGGTGGGGTTACTTCCCCACCATCAGTAGGGAACGACCTGTGTGTCGTTCCTTTTACTTTTTTAAAATGTAATCAAGTAGCGCCTCGCACCCTGCCTGAACCTCGCGTTCGGTTGTAGCAAAATCACCGCTATACCACGGATCTGCTACGTCGTGAGGATGCTCGGTAAAGTCGAGCAACTTGCTGTATTTACCCATAGTATCAATAGCAATATAACCCATGTTTCTCATATTGTTTGAGTCCATACAAACAATATAATCAAATTTGTCGTAGTCGGCTCGTGTCATTTGACGGGCACGTTTTGCCGAGCAATCTATTCCCCTTGCGTTCAAAATGCGTCTTACGGGCGGATAAACGCCGTTTCCAATTTCCTCGGTAGAGGTTGCCGCCGACTCGATATAAAACTCACCGTCAAGTCCCCTGCTTTTAACCAATTTTTTCATCAAAAACTCGGCCATAGGACTGCGACAAATATTCCCGTGACAAACAAAAAGTATCTTGTTCATAAATACACCTCGCTTTTTTGTATTATATCACAAAAGGAAATCGTTAGCAACTTTTACTAACCGTACATTTATCAACTCTTAATTTCGCATCGCGACTTATTTTCTTGATTTTGGTCAATAATTGCTTTATAATTTAATTGCAAATCGTAACACTTAAAGGAGTTATATATGACTTTTGCTCTGTTTATTATCTTTACTTTATCGGCGCTTGCGGGGGCGAACTACTATATAGCGCGTAGATTTTACCAAGGAATAGTTTGCTTTTTCCCAAGCGTAAAATTTTGGAGTGTTTTACTATTTTTCTGCGCTATAACGCTAATGGTAATACTCGGTTTTGCGCGCAGTATGTTGCCGCTGGGTGGCGGTGTTAAGTATGTTTTGAGCATCATCGGTAATTACTGTATGGGTATTTTGCTATACCTGCTACTATTTACCCTACTCGCCGATTTAATACTAATAGTTCCAAAACTTTTGAAGTTATCATTTGCCTCGCACCGATTTTTTAAAGGCTTTGTTGCAATTGGTATCGCGGCAGCAACACTTGCTACTTGTATTTACGGTTTTGTAAACGCAAGACAAATAGATCACGTTGCTTATATCGTTAAATTAGAGGGCAAAAAAGATGTTTCTTACCTAAATATCGTAATGATTAGCGATCTTCACCTTGGCGCTATTGGTTCTGAAAGTAAACTTGAAAATATAGTTAGCGAAATAAACTCGCTAAACCCTGACGTTGTTTGCATAGCGGGTGATTTTTTTGACAGTGATTTTGAGGCTATACGCGACCCCGATGCCGCACAAAAAACGCTACAAAAAATCAACTCTACCTTTGGTGTTTATGCCTGTCTTGGCAACCACGACGCAGGCAAAAGCCACGCGCAAATGACCAACTTTTTAAACAAGTGCAATATAAAACTACTAAACGAGGATTACGTAGTAATCTACGATAGACTCGTGCTTGTCGGCAGACTTGACGCTTCACCAATAGGAAATTATGACGGTAGCAGCCGAAAAGAGCTTTCCGACTTTTTTGCTGTTAATGACGCGACCTTGCCCGTAGTGGTTATGGACCATAACCCAGCTCACATAGACGAATACGATAGTGTCACCGATCTAATACTCTGCGGACACACCCACCAAGGACAACTGTTCCCTGCAAATATTATTACAAACATAATTTATACTGTGGATTATGGCTATTACCAAAAGGATGAAAATAGCCCTCACGTGATTGTAAGCTCGGGAGTCGGTTATTGGGGTATGCCAATGCGTGTTGGCACCGACTGTGAAATAGTTAGCGTAACCATTACAAATAAATAATCAAAATAAAAAAACGGGTAGTAAAGAAAATTCTTTACTACCCATTGAATTTAAACCTTATTATTCCTCTTCTTTTTTGCCGCTTGAAAGGAATTTGTAAACCAAAGCTGCTAGCACGCCACCTACATTTACAGCCACATCGATAGTGAGAGCAAGAAAGCAAGTGCGATGGCAATAGGTTCAGCCTTGGGATAAAAAGAGAAAACTCCTTGAAGGATAACACCTTCAAGGAGTCAAGGTCATATAAACTGTGTCAACAAAACAATTCCTGCAACGACCAATAAAGAAACAATTACCATGGTAGCACAACCAACATTATTGCGTGCAGGTTTTCTGTAACTGTTTGGCT